>JBJMII010000031.1:0-10201 GCA_045806925.1 Mycobacteriales bacterium | reverse complement strand
GTCCGCGGACCCGGCGCCGCCCGCACCGTCCGCCGGCGCGGGGGCGCGGTCCGCGGGTGGGCCGGCCGCGGTCATCGGCGGCCGCCGGGCGGCCGGGTCACCGGACGTCCGGCGCGGCGAGGGTCTCGGCGGCCGCCAGCGCGTGCAGGACCACCCGCGCCTTGTTGCGGGTCTCCTTCTCCTCGGCCGCCGGGTCGCTGTCCGCGACGATCCCGGCGGCCGCCTGCACGTACGCCGTGCCGTCCCGGATCACCGCGGTCCGGATCGCGATGGCCATGTCCAGCTCGCCGGTGCCGTCCAGGTAGCCGACCGCCCCGCCGTACACCCCCCGCCGTACCGGTTCCAGCTCGTCGATGAGCTCCATCGCGCGCACCTTCGGCGCGCCGGTCAGCGTGCCGGCCGGGAAGCACGCGGTCAGCACGTCCAGCGCGTCCTTCCCCTCGGCCACCTCGCCGGTAACCGTGGAGACGATGTGCCAGACGTGCGAGTACCGCTCCAGCGCGCCGAACTCCACCACCCGGACCGTCCCGGGCGCGCACACCCGGCCGAGGTCGTTGCGGGCGAGGTCGACGAGCATCACGTGCTCGGCCCGCTCCTTGACGTCGCCCACCAGCTCCGCGGCCAGCTCGGCGTCCCGCTCCGGGGTCTCGCCGCGCCGCCGGGTGCCGGCGATCGGGTGCAGCACCGCCCGCCCGCCGGTCACCGTCACCAGCGCCTCCGGGCTGCAGCCGACGATGTCGAAGCCGTCGAGGCGCAGCAGGTACATGTACGGCGACGGGTTCACCGTCCGGAGCACCCGGTAGACGTCCAGCGCGTCGGCCGTCGTCGGCACCTCGAACCGCTGCCCGATCTGCACCTGGAAGACCTCGCCGGAGCGGACCCCGTCCAGCGCCGCCTGCACGGCCGGCTGGTACTGCCCCTCCGGGGTGCGGGAGATGTACTTCACCGGCGGCACCGGCCGGGTGGTCGCGATGCTCGGCCCCGCCGGGGTGGCCAGGTCCCGGGTCATCGCGTCCAGCCGGACGACGGCGTCGTCGTACGCGGCGTCCACCGCCGCCGTGTCCGCGTCGGCCGGCACCAGCGCGTTCGCGATCAGCAGCACGCTGGCCGCGTAGTGGTCCACGACCGCGAGGTCGGTGGCCACCAGCATGGTCAGCTCGGGCAACTCGAGGTCGTCGACGGCGTGCTCGGGCAGCCGCTCGAGCCGGCGGACCACGTCGTAGCCGAGGTAGCCGACCAGCCCGCCGGTCAGCGGCGGCAGGTCGTCGGCCGGGTCACCCGCCGCCTCACCGGCCGCTGCCTCGCCAGCCGGCGGCGGGCCGAGCAGCGCCCGCCAGGTCCGGGCCAGCACGTCCAGCGGGTCGCCCTCGGTCGGCGCGCCGGGCGGCGGGGTGCCGGTCCACACCGCCCGCCCGGCGCGCTCGGACAGGGTGGCGACGGACCGTACGCCGACGAAGGACCACCGCGACCAGGACCGGCCGTGCTCGGCGGACTCCAGCAGGAAGGTGCCGGGCCGGCCGCCGGCCAGCTTGCGGTAGACGCCGACCGGGGTCTCGCCGTCGGCGAGCAGCCGGCGGACCACCGGCACGAAGCGCGACTTGCGGGCCTGATCGGCGAAGGTGGCCCGGTCCGGGACCGGCACGCCGGTGTTCACCGGGCCTCCCCCCGGGCGCCGGCCCCGGCACCGCCCGCCGCCGGCAGCACGTCCGCGTCGAAGCAGGTCCGCTCCCCGGTGTGGCAGGCCGCGCCGACCTGGTCGACCTTGACCAGCACGCTGTCGCCGTCGCAGTCCAGCGCGACCGAGCGCACCCACTGCTGGTGGCCGGACCTCTCGCCCTTCACCCAGTACTCCTGGCGGCTGCGCGACCAGTACGTGCAGCGGCCGGTGGTCAGCGTGCGGTGCAGCGCCTCGTCGTCCATCCAGCCGACCATCAGCACCTCGCCGGTGTCCCACTGCTGGGCGACGGCGGCGAGCAGGCCGTGGTCGTCCCGCTTGAGCCGGGCGGCGATGGACGGGTCGAGGGCGGACGGGCGGGGGGCGGGCGGCATGTCGCCATTCTGCCCCCGGGCCCGGCGCGACCCGATGGCTACCCGGCGCGCGTGCGGGCCAGGACCAGGGCGGGCAGCGCGCCCATGGCCGCGACGAGCGCGACCTGGATGTACGGCGGCTGCGTCGCTGCTCCTCCCCGCGAAGCAGAGACGCAGCCCACCAGCCCGGACCATCCGCCCGGGCAGAGGCATGGCCGGCGGTCAGGGAAGCGGGGCGGCGGGAAGGCGGACGGTCACGGTGGTGCCGGCGGCGGGGTCGGAGTCGAAGGAGACCCGCCCGCCGTGGTCGGCGACCAGCGCCTGGACGATGGACAGGCCGAGCCCGCTGCCGCCGCGGACCCGGGTGCGGGCCGCGTCCGCGCGCCAGAAGCGGTCGAAGACCTGGGCGGCCTGCTCCGGCGGCAGCCCCGGCCCGCCGTCCGCGACCTCGACCACCACCTCGCCGTCCTGCCGGCAGGCGCTGACCGCGATCGCCCCGGCCGCGTGCACGGCGGCGTTGGTGAGCACGTTGTCGACCACCTGGACCAGCTGGTCACGGTCACCGAGCACCGGCAGCGGCCCGCCGGCCCGTACGGACACCGGCCGGTCCGGGTGGGTGGCCCGCAGGCCCGCGACCGAGTCGGACACCACCCCCGCCACGTCCACCGGTACGCGCTCGGCGATGGTGCCGCGGTCGGCCCGGGCCAAGGTGAGCAGGTCGTCGACCAGCCGGCCCATCCGGGTGCCCTCGGACTCGATCCGGCGCAGCGAGTCGCCGGCCGTCTCATCCAGCCCGCCGCGCAGCCGGACCAGCTCGGCATAGCCGCGCAGCGAGGTCAGCGGCGTGCGCAGCTCGTGCGAGGCGTCGGCGAGGAAGCGGCGCATCCGCTGCTCGCTCTCGTACCGGGCGCCGTACTCCCGCTCCACCGCGTCCAGCATGGTGTTGACCGCCTCGGCGAGCTGGCCGACCTCGGTGTGCGGGTCGGCCTCCGGGACCCGCCGGTCCAGGCCGCTGCCATCCGGCCCGAGCTCCGCGGCGACGGTCCGGGCCGTGCGGGCCACCCGGTCCAGCGGCCGCAGCCCCAGCCGGACGCCGGCGGCGCCGACCACGCCCGTGCCCACCACGGCCGCGGCTCCGATGATCAGCTCCAGGCCGAGCAGCTTGCCCAGCGTCGCCGACACGTCCTCGGTGCGCAGCGCGACGACGGTCCAGGCGACGGTGCCGGGGTCGCCAGGGGATCTCCCGACCGCCACCGCCCGGTACTCCCCGTCCGGCAGCGCTCGCACGGTGCGGATCACGCCCGGCTCGGCGGCCAGCCGCCGGGACTCCTCCGGCGGGATGTCGAGCAGGGTGCTGATCGGCTGGCCGTCGGTGCAGGCGATCTGCACGGCGTCGCCGCCGGACTGCAGTTTGGCGAGATAGGCGCCGTTGCGTGGAAGCCCGCCCGGCCCGCGCCCGGGATCGAAGCAGACGAAGGCCGGACCGCTCGCGGCCGTCCGGAGCTGGTCGTCGAGGCGGGAGAAGAGGAAGCCGCGCAGGGCGGCGTACGTCGCGATGCCGGACGCGACCACGGCGACCGCCACCAGGGCGACCGCGACCGCGACCAGGCGGGTGCGCAGGGACAGCCGGTTCACGGACCGCTCATCGCGGCGCCCGCAGCACGTACCCGACGCCGCGGATGGTGTGGATCAGGTGCGGCTCGACGGCGTCGACCTTCTTGCGCAGGTAGCCGACGTACAGCTCGACGATGTTGGACCGGCCCTGGAAGTCGTACTTCCAGACCCGCTCGAGGATCTGCGACTTCGACAGCACCACCCGCTCGTTGCGCATGAGGTAGCGCAGCAGCTCGAACTCGGTCGGTGTCAGCTGCGCCTCCTGCCCGGCCCGGCGGACCTCGTGGCTGTCCTCGTCCAGCTCCAGGTCGGCGACGGTGAGCAGGGACGCCGGCGGCCGGTCCGGCGGGGCGGTGCGGCGCAGCACCGCGTGCACCCGGGCCAGCAGCTCCTCGACGCTGAACGGCTTGACCACGTAGTCGTCGGCGCCGGCCCGCAGTCCCTCGACCCGGTGCTCGCCGGCGTCCCGGGCGGTCAGGAAGACCACCGGCACGTCCGAGCCGCCGGACCGCAGCCGGCGCAGCACCTCGACCCCGTCCAGGTCGCCGAGCATGACGTCGAGCACGACGAGGTCCGGCTGGTGCTCGGCGACCGCCGCCAGCGCCCGCGACCCGGAGTCCGCGGTGAGGGTCTCGAAGCCGTCGAAGCGCAGCGCGGAGCAGACCAGGTGGGCGACGTTCTCCTCGTCGTCGACCACCAGCACCCGCCGCCGCGTCCCGTTCACCGTGCCACCCCTGACCGCTCCCGCAGCACCCATCGTGTCACCGTCCGTCGTCACCGTCCGTCGTCACCGTCCGTCGCCGGAGATTCGGCCTCGGCTCGAGCGTCCCGGTGGCCGCTGTGTCGGACCTGAGCGCTCGCTGTGCGTCCGCTGTGGGTCCGGCCGCGCGAGCGTTGCGCTCCGGGCGTCCACAGCTTATATTCTGCGCACGTAGAGTTCTGCAGGTGGGGAATTGAGGTGGGTGACATGCACGAGGCGGCGGTCCGGGTCCGCGGGCTGGTGGTCGAGCGCGGCGGCCGGCGGGTGCTGCACGGCATCGACTGCGACGTCCCGGCCGGCCGGGTGACCGGCCTGCTGGGACCGAGCGGCGGCGGCAAGACGACGTTCATGCGCTGCATCGTCGGCGTGCAGCGGGTGGCGGCGGGCGAGGTGACGGTGCTCGGCCGGCCGGCCGGCACCGCCTCGCTGCGGCGCGAGGTCGGGTACGTGACGCAGTCGCCGTCGGTGTACCCCGACCTCACCGCGCGGGCCAACGCGCGCTACTTCGCGGCGCTGCAGGGCGTCCCGTCCTCGGCCGCCGACGGCGCGCTGGCCGAGGTGGGGCTGGACGCGGACGCGGACCGGCTGGTCGGCCGGATGTCCGGCGGCCAGTTCGCCCGGGTGTCGCTGGCCTGCGCCCTGCTGGCCCGGCCCCGGCTGCTGGTCCTCGACGAGCCGACCGTCGGGCTCGACCCGGTGCTGCGCCGGGACCTGTGGGGGATGTTCCACGAGCTGGCCGACGGCGGCGCGACGTTGCTGATCTCCAGCCACGTCATGGACGAGGCCGGCCGGTGCGACGAGCTGCTGCTCATCCGGGACGGCCAGCTGGTCGCCCAGGACTCCCCCGACGCGCTGCGACTGCGGACCGGGCAGGACGACCTGGAGCTGGCCTTCCTCGCGCTCGCCGAGCGCGCGGACCTCGGGACGGGAGCGACGGCATGACCGCGACGGCGACCGGGGCGACGGCGAAGCGGGTCCTCGGCCAGCTGCGGCACGACCCGCGCACGGTCGTGCTGCTGCTCGCGGTGCCCAGCCTGCTGCTGGTCCTCTTCAAGTACGTCTTCGACGGCTCGCCGCAGGTCTTCGACCGGGTGGGGCTGCCGATGCTCGGCATCTTCCCGTTCACCACGATGTTCCTGGTGACCTCGATCGCGATGGTGCGCGAGCGCACCACGGGCACGCTGGAGCGGCTGCTCACCACGCCGATGCGCAAGCTGGACCTGCTCTGCGGGTACGCGCTGGCCTTCGGCCTGGTCGCGCTGCTGCAAGGGGCCGTCTCCGCCGCGGTGGCGCTGGGACCGCTCGGGCTGACCGTCCGGGCCGGCGTCGGCGTGGTGCTCACCCTGGCCGTGCTCAACGCGCTGCTCGGCATGGCGCTCGGGCTGTTCCTGTCCGCGTTCGCCACCACCGAGTTCCAGGCGGTGCAGTTCATGCCGGCCGCGGTGATCCCGCAGGTGCTGCTCAGCGGCCTGCTCATCCCGCGGGACCAGATGGCCGACGTGCTGCGCTGGGTCAGCGACGCGCTGCCGCTCAGCTACGCGATCGACGCGCTGGCCGCGGCCCGGATCACCTCCACCCTCACCGCGGCAATCACGGTGGACCTGCTGGTGATCGTGGGCTGCGTGCTGGCCTGTCTGGCGCTCGGCGCGGCGACGCTGCGCCGCCGCACCCCGTGAGCGCGCCGGCCACCGACCGGGTGGGCCGCCAGCGCGGCCGGCCGCCCGGCCGGGCGAACACCCGGCAGGCGGTGCTGGACGCGGCCCGCCGGGTGTTCGCCGACCGCGGCTACCAGCAGGCGTCGCTGCGGGCGATCGCGGCCGAGGCCGGGGTGGACGCGGGCATGGTCCGGCACTTCTTCGGCGACAAGGCCGGCCTGTTCCGGGCCGCGATGGAGCTGCCGTTCGACCCGGCCGCGGTGCTGCCGGTGCTGCTCGGCCCAGGCCTGGACGGGCTCGGCGAGCGGGTGGTCCGGTTCTTCGTCACGGTCTGGGAGGAGCCGGCCGCCCGTGGCCCGTTCCTCGCCCTGATCCGGTCGGTGACCGGGCACGAGGAGTCCGCCACCATGTTCCGGGAGTTCATCACCGACCAGGTGCTCGTCCGGGTCGCCGCCGCGATCGACCGGCCGAACGCTCGGCTGCGCGCGAGCCTGACGGCCAGCCAGCTGATCGGCATGGCGATGATCCGCTACGTCGTCAAGATCGAGCCGCTCGCCTCCGCCTCGGTCGACGAAGTGGTCGCCGCCGTCGCGCCGACGGTCCAGCGTTACCTCACCGGCGACGTCGAGCCCGGCCCCGCCGGCTGAGGCAGGATCGCTCGGGTGCGGTACCCCGAGGCGTTCGTCCGCAACGTCCTCGGGGTGTACGGCGAGCGGGCCGGCCGGGTCTGGCTCGACGAGCTGCCCGACCTGCTCGCGGCCATGGCCGAACGGTGGGAGCTGACCGTCGGCGACCCGTACCGGCTGAGCTTCAACTACGTCGCCCGCGCCGTCCGCGCCGACGGCTCGGTCGCGGTGCTCAAGCTGACCCCGCCGGTCGGCGAGCTGCGCTTCGAGGCGGCGGCGCTGCGGCACTTCGCCGGCGCCGGCGCGGTTCGGCTGCTGGCGGCCGACGTCGAGGCCGGCGCGCTGCTGCTGGAGCGGGCCAGCCCCGGCGGGCTGCTCACCGCGGTGCAGGCGCGCGACGACGACGAGGCCACCCGGATCGCCGCCGGGGTCGGCCGGCGGCTGCACCGGCCCGCCGCCGGGCCGTTCCGCACCGTGGCCGACTGGGCGCGGGACGCCTTCGGCTGGCTGCGGCGGCGCTACCGCGGCGGCACCGGCCCGCTGCCGGCCGAGCTGCTCGACCGCGCCGAGGCCGAGCACGCCGAGCTGGTCGCGTCCGCGCCGCCGCCGGTGATGCTGCACGGCGACCTGCACCACCACAACATCCTGACCTCGGACCGCGGCTGGCTGGCGATCGACCCGCACGGCGTGCTCGGCGAGCCCGCGTACGAGGCCGGCCCGTTGCTGCGCAACCCGGCCGGCCTCGGCGGCCGGGCCGACCTGCTCGCCGTGCTGGCCCGGCGGGTGCCGATCCTGGCGGAGGCGTACGGCGTCGACCCCGAGCGGATCCGCGGCTGGGGCCGCGCGCACAGCGCGGTGTCGGTGATCTGGTCGCACCAGGACGCCGGACGGGTCGACACCGACACGCTCGCCGTCCTCGCCGCGCTGTCCTGACCCCGCGGCCCGCCGGCGGCCGGCCCGGGTCAGGCCGCGCTGGCGCGCGGCCGGGGCCGGCGGACGACGCCGGCGACCGAGTCGAGCGCCGGTCCCCACAGCCACCGCCAGCCGTAGCCGCCGGGTGCCGGGTCGGTGACCACCAGCTGGTAGTCCAGGCAGCCGGGAAGCGTCCTGGACCGGCTCCACACCTCCGCCAGGTCACGCTGCCGCCACCGGCACTGCCGCACCTCCTCCGGGACCGACCGACGGTCAAAGCTCACCTTGAGGTCGATCCGCTCGCACGGCTGCACCTCGACATGCCGGAACAGCGGCAGCGGCATCCGCGGCAGCGCGTGCTCGGCGTCGTACTGCACCAGGAAGGAGAAGCGGTGCCGCTCCCCCCGCCCCAACGGGTGGTCGAAGAGCAGCTCCAGCGCGACCAGCCGCTGGTCCGGCGGCAGCAGCCCCGGCCCGGGCGGTTCCGGGACCCGCTCGCCGGGGCGGCAGCCGGTGGTCTCCACCACCGTCGGGTCCAGCCGGGTGTCGGTGGCGTCGAGGAACCAGAAGCGGTCGACGCCGTCGTGCGCGGCCCGGACCTCGAAGGTGATCCGGGTGCACAGCGGCCGTCGGCTGGCGCCGAGCCGGTGGTCCTTGGTCAGCGACACCGGCAGCACCTGCTGGGCGCCGGTCCGCGAGCCGACCAGGTGCTCCAGCCGGGCCTGCCGGCTGGTCAGCCCGTCCAGGCGGGCCGGCGGCCGCGGCGCCGGGACCACCGGGCCGCCCGGCATCAGCAGCGCGAGGTCGCCCGCCGGCAGGCCGAGGCAGCGCTCCAGCGCGAGCACCCGGCTGCGCCCGGTCAGGGTTCGCGGCGGCGAGCTGGCGCCGGTCTGCCAGGCGCTCAGCGTGGCGACGCTGCTGGCCAGCGGACCGCCGTACGACCGCAGCAGCAGCTTCTCCAGCTCCCGCAGCGACAGGCCGAGCTCGGCGATGCCGGCCCGGACCGCGGCGGCGAACGTCGCGACCTGCCCGCGGCGCAGCTCCGGGTCGACGGTGGTCCGGTTGCGCCGGTCACCGACCCGGCACCGGTCCGAGCAGAAGATCCGCGGGCGGCCCCGCCGGCGCCCGCCGGTGGGCGAGAGCCGCTCCGGGACCGGGCTGCCGCAGGTCGGGCAGCGGCGCTGCTCGCCGTACGGGACCCACTTCAACTCCGCCGGATGGCCGGGACCGCCGGCCGCCGGCGCGGGTGCCGGCCCCCGCGCGGACGGGTCCGGGCCGCATCTCGGCGCGGCTGCCGGTGGGACCGGCGGGGCGGTGTGGGGCCGCGGGACGGTCCCAGCCGGCGCCGCCGGCGCCGTGATCGGGGCCGGTCGGGTCAGGACGGCGGGGCGGGCGCGGTCGGGCGCCGGGATGGAGGGCACGGGGGACTCCTGCCGGGGTGAGGCTCTGCGCGGGATATGGGTCCGGCGGCATCTCGGCGCCGCCGGGGGCGGGGACGACCAGGTAGCGGCAACTGCGCCGGCCCATCCGGCGCACTGTGGTGCCCGCCGGAGCCGGACGAAGACTCTGGACGGGTGATGCAGGACGGCGTCACACTGTCCCTCACGGGGTGGTGGCGTCACTCGGGACTGGAGGGTTTGACTGGACCATAGGTGACATCATGCAGTGACCGCCAGTAATCGAAAGAGGGATCCCGTCACCCCGAACGGGGGATGTCCGCCGTCGATGATCACTAAGGGTAAGGCCCTCCGGCCAGGTTCTCAGTCTGATCCCCGATCGCGCGGCCGGTGAACCTGCCTCACGTCACCCGTTCGCGCTGGTCAGGATTACACCCTCGAGACAGAGGACCGCACCGGCGGCGCTCTGCTTCCGCCACTCGGGACCGGCGGAGCGGCGCTCCCCCGATCGGCGGGGCCCCGATGCGCCATGCTGGCCAGCGCTGCCGGCGGAATGTGTGCTTCCCGATCCGAACACCGGCCGCCCGGCGACCGCGTCCGCCGGGCCCGCCGCCCGGGACCGCGACGGCTCGTCAGCCGCTCCGGCGCTGCGCGGCCCAGGAGGCGTGCAGCGCCGCGTACGGCCCCGGCTCGCCGACCAGCTCCGCGTGCGGCCCGCGCTGCACCACCCGGCCGGCGTCCACCACCAGGATCTCGTCCGCCGCCTCCGCAGTGGACAGCCGGTGCGCGATGATCAGCGTGGTGCGCCCGCGGGTGAGCGAGTCCAGCGCGCGGGACAGCCGGACCTCGGTGGCCGGGTCCACCGCGGAGGTCGCCTCGTCGAGGACCAGCAGGTCCGGGTCCGCCAGGTAGGCCCGGGCGACCGCGACCAGCTGCCGCTCGCCGACCGACAGCGCCTCGCCCCGCTCGCCGACCGGGGTGCGCACCCCGGCCGGCAGCCCGGCCAGCCAGTCGGCCAGGCCCAGCTCGGTGAACGCCGACTCGAGCTCGTCGCCGGTGATCGCGGGCCGGGCGAAGCGGATGTTCTCGGCCACGGTCGCGTCGAAGAGGAACCCGTCCTGCGGGACCATCACGACCCGCGAGCGCAGGGAGTCGAACCGTACGGTGGTCAGCGGCGTCCCGCCGAGCAGCACCTCGCCGCCGGCCGGG
>JBJMII010000030.1:0-8565 GCA_045806925.1 Mycobacteriales bacterium | reverse complement strand
GCTCGGCCCGGGTCTTGGCGGCCGGGCTCTTGGTGCCCGCGTCGGGCGCCGAGGAGGCCGTCGGCGCGGCCGGGGTGCCGCTCGGGTCGGGGGCGGTGGCGGCGGCGACGCCGGCGGTGCCGAGCGCGGCTGCGGCGGCGACCCCCGCGAGGGCCAGCGTGACTCTCTTGCTGAGGATCATCGGTCGTCCTTCCGGAGCGGGCTTCGCACGGACGAGTCTGCGCTGCCCGGGTTGAGTATTGCTGCGCCCCGTGTTCGAGCAGTGCAAAGGGCTCCAGCGTCCTGTGCGAGGGTGGCCTGTGCGAGGGTGGCCGGGTGAGACCGATCAGCAGGTTCGGGGTGCCGCCGCTGGACGAGCTGCCCGATGACGTGCGGGGGCGGATCGAGCAGGTCGGCGAGCGCACCGGCTTCGTACCCAACGTCTTCCTCGCCCTCGCCCGCCGCCCGGCCGAGTTCCGCGCGTTCGTCGCGTACCACGACGCGCTCATGGACAAGGAGACCCCTGGGCTGAGCAAGGCGGACCGGGAGATGATCGTCGTCGCGACCAGCGCCGCGAACGACTGCACCTACTGCGTGGTGGCGCACGGCGCGATCCTGCGGATCCGGGCCCGCGACCCGCTGGTCGCCGACCAGGTGGCCACCAACTACCGGCAGGCCGACATCAGCCCCCGGCAGCGGGCGATGCTCGACTTCGCGCTGCTGGTGGCCACCGAGCCGGCCGCCGTCGAGGACTCGCACCTGCAGCAGCTCGGCCAGCACGGCTTCGACACCGACGACGTCTGGGACATCGGCGCGATCGCCGCGCTGTTCGCCCAGTCCAACCGGCTGGCACACCTCATGGCGCTGCGGCCCAACCCGGAGTTCCACCTGCTCGGCCGGGTGCCGCGGAAGCGCTAGCGGAGCAGGTCCAGCACGCCGGCGAGCAGCGCGGACAGCCGCGGCAGCGCCGCCCGGCCGGCCGCCAGCACCTCCTGTGCGGACAGCGGGGTCGGCGACACCCCGGCCGCCAGGTTGGAGACCAGTGAGACGCCGAGCACGCCCGCTCCGGCGGCGTGAGCCGCGGCCGCTTCATGCACGGTGGACATGCCGACCAGGTCGGCGCCGAGCAGCCGGAGCGCCCGGATCTCGGCGGGTGTCTCGAAGTGCGGCCCGGGCAGGCCGGCGTAGACGCCCTCGGCGAGCGCCGAGTCGACTCGGCGTGCCAGGTCGCGCAACGGCGGGGCGTACGGGGAGCCGGGCGCGGCAACCGTCCCGGTGCGGGCCGTCAGGTCGAGCTGGTCTGCGACCAGCACCGGCTCGCCGACGGCGAGCCCCGGGCGGATGCCGCCGGCCGCGTTCGTCAGCAGCACGGTCCGGCAGCCGGCGGCTGCGGCGGTGCGGACGCCGTGGGTCACCGCGCCGGCCGGGTACCCCTGGGCGTTATCGGCGAGACTGGACCTATGGTGCGGTCCCTCGACTGGCAGGACGGCGCGGTTGTGCTGGTCGACCAGACGCTGCTGCCCGGTGCGGAGCGGTGGCTGCGCATCACCGACCCGGACGAGCTGGTCGCCGCGATCCGGCGGCTCGCGGTCCGCGGTGCCCCGTCGATCGGGGCGGCCGGTGCGCTCGGCGTCGCGCTCGCCGCCCGTTCGGGTGGCGACGTCGCGGCTGCCGCCGCCCGGCTCCGCTCGGCCCGGCCGACCGCGGTGAACCTCGCCCGCGGCGTCGACCGGGCGCTGGCCCGGCTGCCGGACGGCCCGGACGCGGTGCTGGCCGAGGCCCGGGCGGTGCTCGACGAGGAGGCGGCGAGCAGCCGTGCCATCGGCGAGCGCGGCGCCGACCTGCTCGGCTCGCTGATCCCGGGCCCGCTGCGGCTGCTCACACACTGCAACACCGGCTGGCTGGCGGCCGTCGAGTGCGGAACGGCGCTCGGTGTGGTCACCGTGCTGCACGAGCGCGGCCGGGTGGAGCGGGTCTACGCCGGTGAGACCCGGCCGCTGCTGCAGGGCGCCCGGCTGACCGCGTACGAGCTGGCCGCGCTCGGTGTCGACCACCGGGTCGTGGTGGACGGCGCGGCCCCGTCGCTGATCGCCCGGCGGCTGGTGGACGGCGTGGTGGTCGGTGCCGACCGGATCGCCGCGAACGGGGACGTGGCCAACAAGGTCGGCACCTACCCGCTGGCACTGGCCGCCGCGCGAGCCGGCGTCCCGTTCGTCGTCGCCGCACCGGAGTCCAGTGTGGACGTCAGTACGCCGGTCGGGGACGCCATCGAGATCGAGGAGCGCGACCCGGCGGAGGTGGCGCCCGGTCCCGCCTACAACCCGGCCTTCGACGTCACCCCGCACGACCTCGTCACGGCGGTGGTCACCGAGCGTCGCACCATCCGACCGTCCGAAGGAGACACTCCTTGACCAGCGGGACCCGACTCGTCGCGGACGCGGTGCTGCCCTGCGACGGCACCGGGACCATCCACCGCCCGGGTGCGGTCGACGTCGACGCGGACGGGCGGATCACCTGGGTCGGACCGGTCGCCGGCGCGGTGGCGTCCACCCCGGATGCCGACCCGCCGGAGGTGCGCCGGGTCGGCGGCCTGCTGCTGCCCGGCCTGGTCAACGCGCACTGCCACTCTCCGATGACGCTGCTGCGCGGGCAGGGCGAGGGGCTGCCGCTGGACCGCTGGCTGCGCGAGGTGATCTGGCCGCGGGAGGCGAGGGTCGGTGCCGAGGACGTCTACTGGGGGATGGCGCTCGCCTGCTCGGAGCTGCTGCGGTACGGCGTCACCACCACGGTCGAGATGTACTTCCACGACGACATGCTGGCGGCGGCCGTCGACGCGGCCGGCAGCCGCTGCCTGGTGACGCCGGGGGTGGTGGTCGCGCCCGGCTGGGAGCGGTTCGGCAGCTGGCCGGAGCGGATCGAGTGGATCGCCGAGCTGCGGTCCCGGTACGCCGACCACCCGCGCATCGAGGTGGGCTTCGGCCCGCACTCGGCGTACGCGCTGCCGGACGACGCGCTGCGGGCGGTCGGTGAGGCCGCGCGGGCGACCGGCGCGCCGGTGCACGTCCACCTGGCCGAGACCGAGCACGAGGGCGACGAGGTGTCCGCCCGGCACGGCGGGGCGTCGGTGCCGCGGGTGCTCGACGACCTCGGCGTCTTCGACGTCGAGCGGGTGCTCGCCGCGCACGGGGTCTGGTTGTCCCGGGACGACGTCTCGCTGCTCGCCGACCGGGGCGTCGCGGTGGCGCACTGCCCGGGCAGCAACGCCAAGCTCGCGTCCGGCACGGCCCGCGTCTGCGAGCTGCTGCGCGCCGGCGTCCGGGTCGGGTTGGGCACCGACGGGCCGGCCAGCAACAACGACCTGGATCTGTGGGAGGAGATGCGGCTGGCCGCGCTCACGGCCCGGCAGCTCGAGCACGACCCGACCGTGCTGCCGGCGGTGGAGGTGCTGCAGCTGGCGACCTGCGGCGGCGCGGCGGCGCTCGGCCGGCCGGACCTCGGCGCGCTGGTGCCGGGCCGGTGGGCGGACATCGTGCGGCTCGACCTGGACGACTCCGGCTTCGTGCCGGTGCTCGACCCAACGGACCTCGTCGCGCACGCGGTCTGGTCGGCGTCCCGGGCGGCGGTGCGCGACGTCTGGGTCGCCGGCCGGCAGGTGGTCGCGGACGGCGCCTGCACCACCGTCGACCAGGCGGAGGCCCGCCGCCGGGTGCAGGCCGCCGCCACCCGGATCGCCCATGCCTGAGCATGCCGCCGGTGACCCGGCGCCGCCGGCCCAGCAGGGGCCGCCCGTCGGGTCCGGCCGGAGCCCCGGTGCCGGGTCCGGCGCCGGTCCGTCCGGTGTGCCGAACCCTGATGAGCCGGAGTGGGCCGCTCTGGTCGCCGAGCTCTGCTCACTCGGCCGATCGCTGGTCTCGGCCGGTCTCGTGCTCGGCTCCGGCGGCAACCTCTCCGCCCGCCTCACCGGCGGTGACGTCGTCGCTGTCACCGCCCGCGGCAGCTGGCTCGACCGGCTGGTGCCGGCCGACTTCTCCCTCGTCCGACTTGCCGACGGCGCCGTGCTCGGCGGCGCTCCGGGACCGAGCACCGAGGTCGCCCTGCACGTCGAGTGCTACCGTGCCCGGCCGGACGTCACCGCCGTCGTGCACGTGCACCCGCAGCTGTCCGTGCTGCTCACCGCCCTCGGCCACCCGATCCGGCTGATCACCACCGACCACATCGCGTACGTCCGGGAGGTGCGCGTCGCGCCGTACCGGCACCCAGGCACGCCCGAGCTCGCCATCGAGGCCGCCGCCCTGCTGGCCGACGGGCGGTGCGACTGCGTGGTGCTGGCGAACCACGGCTGCTCGGTCGTGGCCGACTCGGTCGAGATGGCCTTGCGCCGGGTGCTCAACCTCGAGGAAGCGGCCAAGCTGACCCACGCCGCCCTGCTGCTCGGCGACACCGGCACGGTCGGCCCAGCCGGCTATCACGAGCGGTTACCGCACCTGACGGAGGGTGAGCACTGACCCGGTTCGGGTGGTCGTCGGCACGTCCGAAGGCGTGGCCGCCCGCCACGGTGGGGATGAAGATCCCGGCGGGGCCGGAGCCCGGGTCGAGAAGCGGCCAGGCGGGAAGGGACTGCAGTGACCGACACGAGCACCACCGATGCCACCCGCGAGCAGCAGGCACCGGAGCTGGACGAGCGCCAGCACCGTCTCCGCCGGATCCTGGAGTGCCTGACCGGCGGGGCCTTCACCGAGGGCAACCAGCTCACAGTTCTGCGCAACGGTGACCGTATCTTCCCGGCGATGCTGGCCGCCATCGACGAGGGGCAGCGCAGCGTCGACTTGATGACGTACGTCTACTGGAAGGGCGACATCGCCAAACGATTCGCCGAGGCGCTGTCTGCGGCGGCTCGCCGCGGGGTCCGCGTCCGGCTGCTGATCGACGCGGTCGGCGGCCTGCAGATCGAGAAGGGCCTCGTCGACCGGATGGACGAGGCGGGCGTGCACGTCGAGTGGTTCCGCAAGCCTTGGCTCAACTCGCCGCTGAAGCAGAACCATCGCTGCCATCGCAAGGTCCTCGTGGTGGACGAGGAGCTCGGCTTCACCGGCGGCGTCGGCATCGCCGAGGAGTGGTGCGGCGACGCGCGCACCGAGGGCGAGTGGCGCGACACGCATGTCGAGGTGCGTGGCCCGGTCGTCGACGGCCTGACCGCGGCCTTCGCGCAGAACTGGGCCGAGAGTGGCCACGACCTCTACGACGACAGCGACCGCTTTCCGCAGCAGCAGCAGGCCGGCTCCACCGTCGCCCAGGTGGTGCGTGGCTCGGCGTCGCTCGGCTGGGACGACCTGCAGACGACGTTCCGGTTGATGCTCGACACGGCGCAGGAGCGGCTCCGGCTGGCCACCGCGTACTTCGCGCCGGACGACTTCTTCCTCGACCGGCTGTGTGCTGCTGCGAAGCGCGGAGTGGCGGTCGACGTCCTGCTGCCCGGGCCGCACGCGGACAAGCGCGTCTGCCAGCTTGCCAGCGAAGCGGCCTACGACCAGCTGGTGACCTGCGGGGTGCGGGTGTGGAACTTCCAGCCCACGATGATGCACGCCAAGATCATGACCGTGGACGGCAGGGCGGCCGTCGTCGGCTCGTCCAACTTCAACCGCCGCTCTCTCGACCACGACGAGGAGGTCCTGCTCGTCGCGCTGGACACCGAGGTCGCCGGCGTCCTGGAGGAGCACTTCGACGCCGACCTGGAGCGCAGCGAGCAGATCGACCTGACGCGCTGGCGCAACCGCAGTCGCCGGCAGAAGGTCCTCGAGTTCGCCACCACCCCGCTCCGCCGCTTCTTCTGACCCTCAGCCTGACTCCCGATCGGCTGCTCCTCGGCCACCCGGGGCAGGCGTCCGGTCGGGGACGGTCGTGCTCAGCCGGTGCCGGTCGGCGGCTGGCCGTCGCCGGCGGGCCGGGGGATGACCAGACGCCAGCCCTCGGGGTGGATCGTCCAGATGCGACGCTCGACCGGCCCGTGGAGCTCCCCGTCGGCGTTGTAGTGGAACGGCTCACCCTCCGCCTCGACCTGCTTGCCGCGCGCGGTGTGCACGTCGGGCCGGTCGACGTGCGACCCGCGCCGCAGGCGCAGTCCGTAGCCGAGCCGCGCCAGCGGGCCGACCGCCTGCGACACCACCACGTCGGCGAGCTGGTCGTCCAGCACGCTGTGCGGCGTCAGCGGCGACCCGCCTCCCACGGACCGGCCGAGCCCGATCCCGACTTGCAGCACCTTCCGCTCACCATCGCTCAGGAGCCGGCCGTCCACCCGCACCGCCACCTGCCAGCCGGCCGCCGTCGCCCCGGCGCTCAGTCCTCCGACGACGTAGGCGAAGCGACCGAGTCGCGGCTTCAGTGACGCCGCCGCCCGGGCCGCCTCCGCGCCGACCCCGAGGTGGACGGCATTGATCACCAGGCCGCCGTCGTCGTCCACCAGCAGGTCGAGCCGGTGCGGACTCCCGTCGAGCACCACCCGCGCCGCCTCCGCCGGGTCGAGTGGCAGCCCGAGGGCGCGGGCGAGGTCGTTGCCGGTGCCGAGCGGGATCAGCCCGATCGGATCGCTCAGCTCGCCGGCGCGGTGCAGCGCGGTGACGATGAAGTGCACGCTGCCGTCCCCACCGCACACCACCACCCGCCGACCACCTCGGCGTGCGACGGCCGCATCGCAGTCCTCCGGGTTGGTCGTCGCGGCCACCTCGACGTCGGCATGCTGGCGCAGCGTCTCCACTGCCGCCGTCACCGCTTCCTGCTGCGCGCCGCCCGCTGCCGCGTTGGTGATCACCAGGAGGTCGGTCATGGTCGACAACGCCACCACCTCCCGGTGATCACGTCAAACCGGCCGGTCGCGCCTCTTGTGGAGCGGCTGCCGTGACGGACGCAACTCCTCGCCCGCCGGCGTCGACCGCCGCGCGCCTCCCATCGTCGGCGACCGCCGCCCGATCCGCCGCGGAGGCCACCAGCTCCTCTCCGCGAACCGGTCCGCTCCGGCCGGCCGTAACCCGGTCGACCACTCCGGAGTGCGGGACTACTCTGGACCGCTCGTGCGCGACCGCCGCGCACCCCGTCGTAGCCGGGCGCCGGCCGCCGCTCCTCCGGGCAGCGGACGGCCGCGCCTTGGGCAGTGGGATGGACCCCGGCCGGCGGTCGCTGCCGTCGGCCAGCCCGCGCGCCGACCACGGAGGACCGCAGTGTCTCCGCCCAGCACTGGCCATCCGGACCACCCTGACCAGCCACCGACACCGACGCCCGGAACGAGTCGATCCCGCCCGGCACCGTCGGCCGCGCCGCTTCCGGCGCTCGAACAGGCCGACCCGGCGCAGCCCGGGCCATCTCGGGCGGGTGCTGGGCGCCAGGGCGAAGCACCAGTCGGTCCCCCTCCGGCATCCATGGGCGCCGGCCGCGGCTCCGGTGCGGACAGCCCCGAATCGGGGGGCGACCCGGTGCTCACCGCCGAGCGGGCGCACCTGGTGCGGTCGCGGGACTGCCTGGCGGGCATGCGGGCGAGAGCCCGTCAGGCCGGCGACGTCGGCGTCGACGCCTTCGCCAGCGAGGCCCTCGGTGCCGCCCGGGCGCGCCGGCTGCGGGCCCTCGCGGACGACCCGTCCGTACCACCCTTCTTCGGCCGCATCGACCGCGCCGGGGATGCGGAGCACCCACGGGGTGAGACCTTCCACGTCGGCCGTCGGCACGTTCGCGATGACGCCGGTGACCCGCTGGTGATCGACTGGCGCGCACCGATGTCGCGCTCGTTCTACCGGGCGACTCCGGCCGACCCGATGGGCGTACGCCGGCGCCGCCGCTTCGGATTCTCCGCCGGCGTGCTCACTTCGTACGAGGACGAGCGGCTCACCGCCGCCGCAGCCGGCCAGGTGGCGGCCGCGGAGAGCCGCATCCTGCTCGACGAGATCGAGCGCCCGCGGGTCGGCCCGATGCGGGACATCGTGGCGACCATCCAGCCGGACCAGGACGACCTCGTCCGCGCCGGGCTCGAGGACAGCATCTGCATCCAGGGCGCTCCCGGCACCGGCAAGACCGCGGTCGGCCTGCACCGGGCCGCCTACCTGCTCTACACCTATCCGGAGCGGCTCCGCCGCTCGGGTGTACTGGTCGTCGGCCCCAACCGTGCCTTCCTCGGCTACATCGGCGAGGTGCTCCCTGCCCTCGGGGAGATCGGGGTGACCCAGTCGACGGTCGAAGAGCTGCTCGCGCCGGTCCCGGTGCGCACCGTCGATCCGGCCGAGGTGGCCGCGCTCAAGGGCGACGCCCGGATGGCCGAGGTGCTGCGCCGGGCGGTGGTCCGGTCCGTCCGGCGGCCCGAGGACAGCGTCGTCGTGGTGGTCGGCACCCGTCGCTACCGGATCCCGCCGGAGCGGCTGCGGCGCTACGTGGACGACCTGCGGCGGGGGGACGTCCATTACGATGCCGCCCGCGAAAGCCTGCACCTGCTTGTCGCGGAGGACGTCCGCAGGCAGCGCGAGCAGGCCGGCGGCGCACCGTCGGACGCGGAGACCGCACGGGTCGCGCGATCCGTAGCGGTGCGCGACTTCGTGAGCTCGGTATGGC
>JBJMII010000029.1:0-17204 GCA_045806925.1 Mycobacteriales bacterium | reverse complement strand
GACGCCGAGCTGGGCGAGCTCGGCTGCGACATGCGACCGGAAGGCTCGCAGCAGCGCGACGGTCGTCTCGTCGAGGTTGATCCGGCGGCGCTGGTGGGTCTTGGTGTCCTTCTCCCAGGTCTGGGTGCCGCTCTGGGCGACGCTGCAGCGGATGGTGAGGATGCCGGCGTCGAGGTCGACGTGCGCCCACCGCAGGGCGCACAGCTCGCCGCGCCGAGCGCCGGCGACCATCGCGAGCCAGACGAGGACGCCCCACGCCGGGTCCTTCCAGGCGGCCGCCGAGATCCGGGCGGCCTGCTCGACGGTCGGCGGGGTCGGATCAGGCTGAGTGGTTGGCGGAGGCTGCGACTTCTCTACCGGGTTGGACCCGAGCCACTGCCACCGGACGGCGCGCTTGCAGGCGTCGTTGAGGATGCTGTGGATCTTGCGGAGGGTGCCGTTGGCCAGCGGGCGGCACTGATGAGGTCCGCACCGCGCGTCGCAGTCGTGCTCGCGGGCGGTGCGGTGCTCGACCGCCCGGCTGCGGCCATTGCAGTGCGCCCGGCAGCGGCGGAGGGTGGCGAAGAAGCTGTCCAAGACCTCGCCGTCGAGGCGAGCTACGGGCAGCTGTCCGAGCAGCGGGCGGATGTGGGTGCGGATCACGCTCTCGTACCGGTCGCGGGTGGTCGGCTCGACACTCAGCATCTCCAGGTAGCGGTCGAGCAGCTGGTTGACCGTCGCGTGGGTGCGCGGCGCCTGTCGGTCGTCGACCTGCTTCAGGAGCCGAGTACGGACCTTCTCCGCGGCGGCCGCCGCCCGCGGTCCCGCCGGGACGGTCTCCTTCAGGTAGTGCCGCTTCTTCGAGATCGGGTCGATCCCGCCGTACACGACCACTCGGAGCGCACCGCTGGGGAGCGTCTCGATCCGTCCTCGGAAGCGCCGGTCAGCGCCGGCAGTGGAGCCTGCCATGGGACAAGACTAGAGCAACTCGCACCACGAGCCGCACCACGATCCACAGCGCGCGAGCGGGTGGAGTAAGGAAAGTGCTGGTCAGAGGTTGTGCCCCCGGCAGGATTCGAACCTGCGACACCCGCTTTAGGAGAGCGGTGCTCTATCCCCTGAGCTACGAGGGCGGGCCGGCGGTGCCGGCGAGGGTCAGTCTCTCACGCGCCGCCGAGTCGATCACGCCACAGCCGCCCCCGCCCGGAAAGCAACTGCCGCTTCGCCTCTTGACAGGGGTTGGAGCGAGGGCCATAGTTCAACCAGTCGGTTGATAAACCGAGGAGTTGATATGGACGCGGACGAGCTCAGCAGCACGTTCGCGGCGCTCGCCGACCCGGTGCGCCGGGCGATCCTGGGCCGGCTGGCGGCCGGCGAGGCGACGCTCAGCGAGCTTGCCGGCCCGCTGTCCATCACCCCGCAGGCGGTCTCCAAGCACCTCAAGGTGCTCGAACGCGCCGGACTGATCACCCGGGGCCGGGACGCCCAGAGGCGGCCGTGCCGCCTGCGCGAGGAGCCGCTGGCGTCCACCGCGGACTGGATCGAGGGTTATCGGCGCGCGGTCCGGGAGCGGTTCGACCGGCTCGACCAAGTCCTCCAGGAGCTGCAACGAGAGCAGAAGGAGACGGAACGATGACCACCGTGACCGCGACCCCGGGTTCCCACGAGCTGTCGTACGAACGGGTCTTGCAGGCCACCCCGGACCTCGTCTACCGGGCGTACACCGAGGCGGACCTCATCCGCCGCTGGTGGGGCGGCAACTACGAGATGACCATCGACAAGCTCGAGGCGAGGCCGGGCGGCGTCTGGCGCTACGTCAGCACGAGCGAGGACGGCACCGAGTTCGGCTTCCACGGGGTGTTCCACGACCTGGTGCCGGGCGAGCGGATCGTGCAGACCTTCGAGTTCGAGGGGACGCCGGGGCACGTCCTGCTGGAGACGACGGTGCTCACCGACCAGGGCGACGGCACCACCAAGCTGACCGGGTCATCGGTCTTCCAGACCGTCGAGGATCGGGACGGCATGCTCGCCTCCGGCATGGAGAGCGGGATGAACGACAGCTTGGTGCAGCTCGACAAGGTGCTCGCGTCACTCTGACCAGGGCAGCGCGGAGGGGTGGGGCCGGCGGGCCGGGTCCCACCCCTCCGGACTTGCACTGCTCGGCGATACGGCCCCCGGCGCCGTCACGGACCGGCTCCCGGCCGCGTACCGGATGCCGCTGGTAGCGCCACCGACCACCCTGGACGGTCGCCTGTGGACGGACCTAGGCGGGCGCGGAGCCGACTGGTGCGGCGGGCCGGCCGGAGGCGCCGGTACGGCCGCTGGCGACGAGCGCCCGGTGCGCTAAGGCGTGCGGGCGACCGGGCCGAAGATCGGCGCCAGCGCGGCCTGCGCACTGGCCAGTCGGGCCCGGCCGGTGTCGATCGCCTCCGCCGCCGCGGCGACCGCGGCGCGCACCTCGGTGATCTTCGCCGCCGCGGTGGTGTCCGCCTCGGACACGTCCAGCTCGCCTTGGTGCTTCTCCAGCCAGGCGGTGAGCTGGTCGAGCAGTTCCGGGACGAGCTCCAGCGAGTAGCCCACGGCGCCGAAGACCGTGTAGACGTCCGCGGCGGTGCTCACGCCGGACCAGCTGGCGTGGGCGGCCTGCCGCAGCGCCTCCTCGGCCGCGCGGGCCGCGTCGGCGGCGGTCATCGCCTCGGTGATCGGGGGCAGGTCGTCGGGCTCGGTCATGTCGGTCGGCCTACCCCCTCCGGCTGCGCCGGGAAACGCGTACCTGGCCCGGGCTGCACCGGGTTCCCCCGACCGCCGCGGGCCGGTCGGGACGCCCCGAGGGCCCGGCGCACCGCTGCCGGGCCCTCGCTGGCTCCGTGACCTGACCCGTGACCTAACCCGGTCGGACCGCACCCACCGGCGACATCATGTAGACGCTGGCGTACCGCACCACGTCGCCGGCCTGCGGCGCGTGGATGATCTGCCCGCCGCCGGCGTACAAGGCGACGTGGTGCACCGGCGACCCGTAGAAGACCAGGTCCCCCGGCTGCAGGGCGGACAGCGAGACCCGCGGGCCGGAGCCCATCTGCATGCCGGACGAGTGCGGCAGCGCGACTCCCGCCCGTCCCCACGCGTACATGGTCAGGCCCGAGCAGTCGAAGCTGTACGGACCCGACGCACCCCACCCGTACGGGCTGCCGAGCCTTGACCTGGCCGCCGCCACCGCGACCCCGGCCCGGCCGCTGGCCGGGACGCTGACCGGCGCCGCCGACACCGGGGGTGACTGGGTCTGGGTCTGGGGTCGCGTCTCGGTCCGGCTCGCCCGGGTCTGAACGTGCGGCTGCGTGGCGAGGAACGCGCGGCGCTCCGCGGCGGACAGCCGCTCGAACAGCGCCTTGCTCTGCGCCGCCCGCCGGGACAGGTCGGAGCGTTTGGCGGCCAGCTCGCGGGTCAGCTTCGCCGCGGCGGCCGTCGCCGCCCTGGCGTCGCTGTCCGCCTTGGCCGCCGCTGCACTCGCCTTCGCCGCCTCGGTCAGCACGGCGGCGCGCCGGGAGGCGACGACGTCGATGATGCTGGCCTGCGCCGCGAAGTCACCCGGCGACTCGCTCGACAGCATCGCCCCGAACGTCCCGAACGGGTCGGACCGGGACTCCGACCGCACCAGCCGCCTGACCTGGCTCCGATAGGTGCTGGCCGTCTGCGCGACGGCCTTCGCCCGCCGTGCCGCGACCCTGGACTCGGCCGTGCGCCTGGCGAGCAGGATCCGAGCGTCGTTGTACTGCTCCGTGACCTTCTCGAACTGCTCGTTGAACGCGCGCAGCTGCGTCATGGCCTGCGCGGAGGTGGTCGGCGCCGGAGGGGCCGGCGGACCGGGCACGGCCTGGCCGCTGGTCGCGGACAGCCCCACCGCGAGGGCGACCGCACCGGTGACGGACAGGGACTTGACCAGGGGGGAAGTGGGTCTCGGCATCGCCACCGAGGCGGCACTCCTTGTCTTCCAGTTCCGCCGACCGGGTTAGCTGACGGGTTCGGGCGTGGAAGTCGCCCTACGGCGGCCGGTCCGGGGAGGGGTCCTGACCCGGCCGCCGATTCACCCCAGGGAAGATTGGGTCCCCGGTTCGCGACCTCGGGAACCTCCGGGCCGCGATTAGGCGGTGACGTACCGGTGCCTCCCTCGGCTGGGTGACAGACGACCGGTAAGCCGTGGGAAGACTACGGCCTGTACGGCGTGAGTCAAGCTTCGCCTGACCGACTGTGACGCGAACCGAGCCACAGATCACTCGAACGGCCTAATCTGGGGGGCTGCGAGAGTGCTCAACGCATCGCGCAGGTGACCAGCGGTAACAACGAGGGCGTCCCGCGCGACTGGCGCCGGCACGCCCGCGAGCAGGGACAGCAGCGCGACCCGCCCGTCGCCGTCGGCGTCCCGGACCGCGGCCGCGCAGCTGTCCGCGTCCTCGCCGGTCGCCGCGGCCACCGCGGCGGCGAGCCGGGCGCGCAGCTTGCCGTTGGTGGCGACCGCGCCGACCATCAGGTTGGACCAGGTCCGTCCACTGCGGACCATCGCGGCGGTGGACAGCGCGTTCAGCACCAGTTTCTGCGCGGTGCCGGCTTTCATCCGGGTCGAGCCGGTGACCACTTCGGGTCCGGTGTGGACGGGGACGTGCACGTCCACTTCGGACCCCGCGGCCGCGCCGGGGTTCCCGCTCAGCAGGACCGTGGACGCCCCGCGGGCGGCAGCGGTGCGCAGTGCCGCGACCGCGTACGGTGTGCGGCCGCTCGCGGTGACGCCGACCAGCACGTCGCCCGGTCCGGCGAGGGCGCCGACCGCGGTGCCGGCGGCGGCGTCGTCCTCGCCGTCCTGGGTGCCGTCGAAGGCGGCCACGTGCGCCGTCCACCGGCCGGCCTCCAGCCCGTACGTCGGGCCGAGCTCGGCCGCGTCCAGGGCCGCCAGCCGGCCGGAGCTGCCGGCGCCGACGACGTGCACGTGGCCACCCGCGCGAAGCGCAACCACGACGAGGTCGGTCGCGCGGGTCAGCTCGGGCAGCGCGGCGGCGACCGCGGCGGGCACGGTGGCGTCCTCGGCGAGTACGAGCCGCAGCACCTCCGCCGTGGGTTGCCGGTCGATGTCCACTGTGGCCGGATTGCGGCCCTCCGTCGGGCAGTCGACCCCGATCGGTCCCTCGGTGGTGGTCACGCCGGTCCCCCGTCCGTCTGGGTCACCTTGGCCAGCCCGCCGGGTGCGTCCGGGTTCAGCCCGAGCCGGCGGGACAGGGCCTCCGCGGTCAGCTGGCCGGGCACCACCAGCGCCAGCGGCGCGAGCGCCTCCGGCAGGTCCGGGCCAGGCAGCGACTGCGTGCAGGCGGCAGCGAGCGCCGGCCCGCCACCGATGCCGTAGACCGGCGCGCCGGCCGCCGTGAGCCGCTCGGCGAGGGCGAGCACACCGGGCAGCACCGGGCCGTCGGCGGCGGCGACCAGCAGCGCCGGCGTGCGGCTGCCGAGCACCGCGATCGGGCCGTGCAGCAGGTCCGCATAGGACAGTCCACTCGCGTCGATCCCACAGGTCTCCCGGATCTTGAGGGACAGCTCCCACGCTGTGGACGAGGCGAACCCGCGGCCGGACACGACCAATCCGTCCACATCGGACAGCCGCGCGGCGAGCCCGGCCGCCGCGTCGGCGGTGTCCAGGGCAGCCTCCACCGCGTCCGGCACGCCGGGCAGCGCGCGCCGCAGCGCGGGGTCCGCGCCGAGTCCCAGCGCGAGCACCACCAGGGCGGCCAGCTGGGCGGTGTACGTCTTGGTCGCCGGCAGGGCCCGCTCCACCCCGGCCTCGGTGACCAGCGCGAGCTGCGCGGCCGCGGCCAGCGGGCTGCCGCCGTCATTGGTGATCGCGACGGTGGTGGCGCCGCAGTCCCGGGCCCAGCCGAGCGTCTCGACGATCTCCCCGGTCCGGCCCGACTGGGACAGCGCGACGGCGAGCACGCCGTCCAGGTCCAGCCGGCGGCGGTAGAGGGTGGCGACCGACGGCGACGCCGGGGTGGCCAGCCGGCCGGTGCCGACCTCGCAGAGGTAGCGGCCGTAGTGCGCGGCCGCGTCGGACGAGCCGCGGGCCACGAAGAGCACCTGCCGGGTGCGGTCGGCGAGCGCGGCGACCTCGGGCACCTGCGGGAGCAGCGCGGCCAGGGTGCGGCGCAGCGCTGCCGGCTGCTCGCGGATCTCGGCGGCCATCCAGGTGCCGGACCCCGGCGGCGCCGGGGTGGCGGTGGTCATGGCCGCACCGGACGCGCGGCCAGGCGGGACGCCCGGTCCGCGGCCGCACCGTCCACCGCCACGCCGCCCCCCGCCGCACCGTCCACCGCCACGCCGCCCGCCGCCGCACCGTCCACCGCCACGCCGTCTGCGGGCATCGCCGGATCGCCGTCGGGGCCGGCGCCGTACGCGAGCTCCCCGCCGACCCAGGTCGCGCGTGTCGACAGGTCGTCGCCCAGCCAGACCAGGTCCGCCACCGCACCGGGCGCGACCCGGCCGAGGTCCGGCCGGCCGACCAGGTCGGCCGGCAGCCGGGTCGCCGCGTCCACCGCGGAGCGCAGGTCCACCCCGGCGGTCACCACGTTGGCCAGCGCCGCGTCCAGCCGCAGCCCCGAGCCGGCCAGCGTGCCGTCCGCCCGCCGCGGCAGCCCGAGCGGGTCGACCGAGACCTGCTGGCCGCCCAGGTCGTACGTGCCCGGCGGCATCCCGGCGGCCGCCACCGCGTCGGTGACCAGCACCACCCGCCCGGCCGCGGCGGAGAAGGCCAGCCGGCACACCGGCGCGGCCACGTGGTGCAGGTCGGCGATCAGGCCGCAGGCCAGCCGCGGGTCGGCCAGCGCCTGGCCGACGAGGCCCGGCTCCCGGTGGTGCAGCGGTCGCATCGCGTTGAACAGGTGGGTGACCAGCCGGGCGCCGGCGTCCGCGGCGGCCTCGGCCTGCGCGGCGGTCGCGTCGCTGTGCCCGATGCTGACCAGCACGCCGGCGGCGACCAGCCGGCGGATCGCGTCCAGCGCTCCGGGCAGCTCCGGCGCCAGGGTGTGGATCCGCAGCAGCTCCGGCGCGGCGGCGAGCAGCGCGTCGACCGCCTCCGGGGTGGGATGCCGCAGCAGGGCCGGGTCGTGCGCGCCGTGCCGGCGCGGCGACAGGAAGGGGCCCTCCACGTGCACGCCCAGCATCCGGGCGCCGGCCAGCGGCGGCAGCGCGGCGGCCCGGCGGAGCGCGTCGACCAGATCGGGGACCGGGGCGGTGATGAACGTGGGCAGGAAGGCGGTCACCCCGGTCTCCGGCAGCCGCCGGGCGGCCTCGGCCCAGCCGGCCGGGTCGGCCGCCACGAAGTCCACCCCGAAGCACCCGTTGACCTGGATGTCCACCAGTCCGGGGACCAGCACGCCGGTCGGCAGCACCACGTCCGGGCGGAGCCCGCCGTACGTCTCCCCCGCGGCGACGCCGACGACGAGACCGTCCCGGACCGCCACGCAGCCGGGACCGAGCGGCACGCCGTCGGCGACGACACGCGGCGCGCTGAGCACGCGCATGAGACCTCCCCCGGGCGGGGACCATTGACACTGTCCTCCACGGTCTGGTCCACTTCCGGACTAGACCGGTCCATACCAGTTGCGGCGACTGTAGCTGCGGGAGGGAACAGGGCGCAATGGCCTCTGCACGCCGGGCCGGCAGGGGCGACGGCATCGGCATCGACCACCGCAGCCCGGTGCCCAAGTACAGCCAGCTCCGCGAGATCCTGCTGGACCTGGTCGAGACCGAGCTCGGCGCCGACCAGTCGATCCCGTCCGAGCGGGAGCTGTCCGCCCGGTTCGGGCTGTCCCGGATGACGGTGCGGCAGGCGGTCGACCACCTGGTGTCCGAGGGCCGGCTGTACCGGGTGCAGGGCAAGGGCACGTTCGTGGCCCGGCCGAAGATCGAGATGCCGCTGCGGCTCACCTCGTTCACCGAGGACATGCGGGCCCGCGGCCTGGAGCCCGGTTCCCGGGACCTGGACCGGCGTACCGACGGCGCGTCGGTCCACCTGGCCCGCGCGCTGCAGGTCGGGCCCGGCGACCCGGTGCACGTGATTGAGCGGCTGCGCACCGCGGACGGCATCCCGATGGCGGTGGAGCGCTCGCACGTGCCGGAGGCGGTGGCCCCCGGGCTGGCGGACGAGTCGCTCGCCGGCCGGTCCCTCTACGACCTGCTGGCCTCGACGTACGGGGTGCTGCTGGACCGCGGCGAGCAGACCATCGAGGCCGGCATCGCCGACCCGACCGACGCCGCGCTGCTCGACCTGCCCGCCGGCGCGGCCGCGGTGCTGCTGCTGCAGCGGCGGTCGTTCGCCGGGGACCGGCCGGTGGAGTTCGTGGTGTCGACCTACCGGGCGGACCGCTATCAGCTGCACGTGGCGCTGGAGGTCTCCCGGACCGGGACCGGCTCGCGCGGCTGAGCGCCCGAAGCGTCCGAAGCCTCTGGAGCCCCTGGAGCCCCTGGAGCCGGCTCCGGCCGGGTGCGCAGCCGGCGGACGCCCTCGACGGTGAGCCCGGATGCGGTGGCCAGCAGCAGGCCGGCCAGCGCGCCCGCCCACGGCTGCTCCGCGGCGCCGCGGCTGCCGAGATAGCCCAGCGTGGTCACGTAGCCGGCCCACAGCGCCCCGCCGAGGGCGACCGCCGGCCCGAAGCGCCGCATCGGCACCCGGAGGAAACCGGCGGTCAGCGTGGTCACCGTTCGCCCGCCGGGCAGGAAGCGGCCGGCGACCAGCACCGGCACCGTCCGCCGGTCGAGCTGCCGGGTGGCCCAGACGACCGAGCCACGGCCCCGGCGGTGCCGGAGCAGCCGGCCCACCCCGAAGCGGCCGGCCCGCCGGCCCAGCCCGTACGCGCAGCAGTCGCCGGCCAGCGCGCCGAGCCAGGCGGCGAGCAGCACCGGCACCGGCGCGGCCGCGCCGGTCGCGACCATCGCGCCGGCCCCGACCAGGGCCACCTCGGACGGCACCAGCGGCAGCACCGCGTCGACCGCGACAGCCAGCGCGAGCAGCAGGGAGGTCCACACGGCGGGCCCGGCGAGATCGGCGAGCGGCATGCGCCCAGCCTTCGCCGCCAGGCGTGGCCGGCACATCCGGCGACCACCCCGTTCGGGGTCGGGGTAACCCCCGGTTTCTCCCCCGGGGACGACCGCTACTCGGTGCCGCCGGGCACGTCGACGACGACGTGCACGGCCGCCTCCTCGGCGGAGGCGCCGGCCCCGGCGATGCCCGCGTCGTACGCGATCAGGTCCTTCTCGGTGTCCGGCGCCGACCCCTCGTCCGGCTCGACCAGCCGGCCGGCCCGCGGGTCCTGCTCGGCGTACTCGGGGGCCGGCACATCGGTGTCGCCGCCCGCCTCCTCGATCAGCCGCTCGACCTCCGGGTCGTCGAGGTCCGCCTCGGTCGCCGTCCGGGCGTCGTCGCTCTCCTCCCAGTTGGGGTCGTCCTCGGCACGCCGGCCGAGGATCTGGTCCACCGGGTCGCCCAGCTCGCGCTCCAGCACGTCCGGTTCGTCCTCGGCCAGCCGCCGGTCCAGCGCCTCGCCCTCGCGCATCTCGGACAGCGTGTTGCCGAAGTCGGTGCGCCGCGACGGCCGGTCGTCCGGCACCCAGCTGGTGTCGTAGATCGACGCGTCCGGGTCGTTGGTCAGGTCGCCCTCGTCGATGGGGTCGAGCACCTCGTTCTCGTCGAGGGTCGACTCCTCGTCGAAGTCCATCACCGGGTCCTGCGGGTCGCTGCCGCCCGGATCCACGCTCATCAGCTCGCTGCTCCCCTCGCCGTCGGCGGCGACTGTATCGAGACGCCGCGGTCAGCGGCGCTGCACTCTGGTCACCCGGATCGGGGTCCCCTGCTGGCAGGTGGTCAAAACACCCGGCTGCAGGACGCCGGTCACCCGGACCGGCACGCCGACCGGGACGTCCCCGCCGAGCAGGAGGTACGTCCCGCCGGCCGCGGTCAGCACCTTGCAGCCGGGTTCGACGCCGCTGTCCACGACGCCGTCGAGGGTGACCGGGCGGCCGCTGCCGCTCGGGTCGGCCGGCTTGGTGGGACGCGGGGTGACCGGGGGAGTCGTCGGCGCGGCGGTCGCGGGAGTCGCGCCGCCGCCGGGCTCGACCGGGGTCGGGTCGGCACAGCCGGACAGCAGCAGCACGGCCACGACCGCAGGCAGGCTCAGCAGCGCTCGACGCATGCGGATGGGACGCGCGGGCGCCGCCTGGGGTTCCGGGCGATGGTCCGACCTGCGGTTCCCCGGACGGCCGTCGTGCGGCGGTGCCGATCACCTTGCCGGCCAGCAGCTGCCGGCGCCGCAGCGTGCCGAGCAGAAGCTCCACCACCCGGCTGGACTTTCCTCGACCCCGGCGGTGGGCGATCGGCAGGCAGCCGTGGGAGTACGTCGACGCCTGGCCCCTGACGTTTGGCGGGCGGCCTCCGGGAGAGACACTTCATGGTCATGGCCACCCAGGAGTTCAGCCTCGCCTCCCCGCCGACCGGCGTCGGCCTGGAGGGCCTGCGTGCGGCGGCCCGTGGCTGCCGCGCCTGCCCACTGTGGGAGCCGGCCACCCAGACGGTCTTCGGCCTCGGCCCCGCGGACGCCCGGGTGGTCCTCGTCGGCGAGCAGCCCGGCGACGTCGAGGACCGCAAGGGCGAACCCTTCGTCGGCCCGGCCGGCCGGCTGCTCGACCGCGCGCTGGTGGACGCGGGCATCGACCGCACCCTGACGTACGTGACGAACGCGGTGAAGCATTTCCGCTTCACCCAGAGCGGGAAGCGACGGCTGCACCAGACGCCGGGGACGGAGCACGTGGCGGCCTGCCGCCCGTGGCTGGACGCCGAGCTCGGGCTGATCGACCCGGAGCTGGTGGTCTGCCTCGGCGCGACCGCGGCGAAGGCGATGCTCGGCAGCGGCTTCCGGATCACCAAGCAGCGGGGTCAGCTGATGCCGCTGGACCCGCCGCCGTCCGTCGGCGGCGACGGCTCGCTCTTCGGCGAGGCCGAGGACGCCGCGGTGCAGTCGGCGTGGATCATGGCGACCACACACCCGTCCGCGGTGCTGCGGGCGCAGGACGACGCGCGGGCGGCGGCGTACGACGCGCTGGTCGCCGACCTCAAGATCGGCGCCGAAGCGCTGGCTTGATCCTGAGCCCACGCCGGGCTATCGTTGTCTCATCACAACCCCGTGTCGCCTTCGCGGCGGCGCGAATTTCGTCCCCGGAGAGTCGTTGAGGCGGCTCTCCGTATTCTTTTGTTGAGTTCCTTACTAATATCTGGAGGCGGCCACGGTGACCAGCTTCACCGGGACGACAGGCGGGAGGCGCACCAGACTCTTCATTGATTATTGGAACTTCCAGTTGAGCTGGAACGAGCGTTCGGCCGGAACGCTTTGTGACTGGAAGGCTCTCCCGCTGGCCACACTCTCTGCCGCAGGCGGTGTGCTGGCCAGCGTCGGTCTCTCCGAGCCGCTTGAGCTTGAGGAGACGCTGCTTTATGCGTCGGTAGATCCGACCGCGGACGCGAAGCTCCGCGGCTGGCTTGAGACCTTCATCAACCGGCTGCCAAGTTGGCGGGTTACCATCCGCGAACGCAGGCCGAGACCTCGATCGATCCACTGTCGCGCCTGTGGACAGGAGACGGAGAAGTGCCCGCACTGCAAATGAACGCTACGTGGGCAGGCCGGAGAAAGGCGTCGACGCGGCCATCGTCACCGACCTGCTCTCCCTCGCCTGGCAGGACGCGTTCGACGTCGCGGTGCTTGTCAGTAGCGACGCCGACTTCGTGCCGGCTGTGGAGCGTGTACAGGAGAAGGGCCTGAAGGTGATCAACGCTGCCTGGCAAGGCAAGGGGCACGAGCTCAAGGCTGCCTGCTGGGCTTCCTTCGACCTTGACACGATCGCGAGCACGATCAGGCGCTGACCTGCGGCCGGGCGGCCGATGCGTCGTAACGCAGGAAGGCGGGCACCGACAGCGCGGCGAGCACCACCACGACCATGCAGGCCAGGCCGCCGGCGACCCAGGAGAAGGTCGCGCCCGCGATCGCGGCGGTGGCGCCGGCGCGCAGGTCGCCCAGCCGCGGCCCGCCCGCGACCACCACGATGAAGACGCCCTGCAGCCGCCCGCGCATCTCGTCCGGCGCGTAGACCTGCAGGATCGTCTGCCGGAAGACCGCCGAGACCAGGTCCGCGGCGCCGGCGACCGCGAGCAGCGCGACGGTCAGCCACAGCGTCCGCGCCAGCCCGGACAGCGCCACCGCGGCGCCCCAGGCGACGATCGCGCCGGTCAGCGCGACGCCCTGGCGGCGGACCCGGCCGATCCAGCCGGACGACAGGCCGCCGAGCACCGCCCCGAGCGCGATCGCGGCGAAGAGCCAGCCGACCGCCTGCTCGCCGCCGAACCGGGTCTCCGCCACCTCCGGGAAGAGCGCCCGCGGCATCGCGAAGACCATCGCGATGATGTCCACCACGAAGGACATCAGCAGCACCGGCTGGACGGCGATGAACCGCAGCCCCTCCACCACCGAGCGCAGCCCCGGTCGGGTGAGCCGGTCGGCCTCGGCGATCGGCGGCAGCGGCGGCAGCCGGAAGGCGGCGTAGAGGGCGACGGTGAAGAGGACCGCATCGATCGCGTACGCGGCCGGGAAGCCGCCCCAGCGCGCGATGACCACGCCGGCGAGCAGCGGGCCGGCGACCGTGCCGACGTTGGTGACGGTGAAGTTCAGCGTGTTCGCTGCCGGGACCAGGGCGCGGTCCAGCAGCCGGGGCAGGATCGCGTTGCGGGTCGGCGAGGTCAGCGCGAACGCCGCCGACTGCACCGCGACCAGCACCAGCAGCAGCGCCAGGCTGTCCAGCCCGACCAGCGCCTGGGCCAGCAGCGCGAGCGTGACCAGCCAGGTCAGCGCGGACGCGGCGAGCAGCAGCCGGCGCCGGTCGACCGCGTCGGCGACCGCGCCGCCCCACAGCCCGAAGACGACCAGCGGCACCAGCCCGACCACGCCGAGGATGCCGACCCAGAACGACGACCGGCTGATCTCGTACACCTGGACCGGCACCGCCACCGCGGTGACCTGGAAGCCGATGAACGAGACGCCCTGCCCGACGAACAACCGCCGGTACGCCGGCTGGCGCAGCGGGGTGGTGTCGATGGCGATCCGGCGCAGGCGGCCGCTCACCGGCCGCGGTCCTTCGCCCGGGACGGTCGGCCGGCCGACCGGCGGGACAGCCGCTCGGTCACGGAGCCAGCCGCTCGACGACCCAGCCGGCGCCGTCCCGGCGGTAGCGCAGCCGGTCGTGCAGCCGGGCCGGCCGGCCCTGCCAGAACTCCACCGTCGCCGGCGCCACCCGCAGCCCGCCCCAGTGCCCCGGGGCCGGGATCTCCACCCCGTCCGGCCACCGCCGGTCCAGCTCGGCGAGCGCATCGTCGAGCACCGCGCGCGACTCGATCACCGAGGACTGCGGGCTCGCCCAGGACGCCAGCCGGCTCTCCCGCGGCCGGCCGGCGAAGTACGCCTCGGTCTCCGACCGGGGCACCCGGGCCGCGGTGCCGGTCACCACCACCTGCCGCTCCAGCGGCACCCAGGAGAAGAGCAGCGCGACGCTCGGGTTGGCAGCCAGCTCCCGGCCCTTGCGGGACCCGTAGTTGGTGTAGAAGACGAAGCCGCGCTCGTCCACCCCGCGCAGCAGCACGGTGCGCAGGCTGGGCCGCCCGTCCGGGGTGGCGGTCGCGACGACCATCGCATTCGGCTCGGTCAGCTGGCCGGACGCGACGGCCTCGGCGAACCACCGGGTGAACTGGGTCACCCAGTCGGCGGCGAGGTCGGCCTCCTCCAGCCGACCCCGGGCGTACGACCGGCGCAGGCCGGCCACCGGGACGGGATCGGGCACCCGACCATCCTCTCTCGCGACCCGAGCAGTCGCCCACCGGTGTCGCGCGGGTGACCGGATGGTAGGCAAGATGGCACGACACGACCCGATCACCCCGGTGCCCCGGCACCGCCGACTAGCTGGGAGACACCCCATGCCGGAGGACTTCAAGCCGGGCCTGGAGGGCGTCGTCGCCTTCGAGACCGACATCGCCGAGCCGGACCGGGAAGGCAGCGCGCTGCGCTACCGCGGGGTCGACATCGAGGACCTGGTCGGGCGGATCGCGTTCGGGAACGTGTGGGGGCTGCTGGTCGACGGGAAGTTCAACCCCGGCCTGCCGCCGGCTGAGCCGTTCCCGATCCCGGTGCACTCCGGGGACATCCGGGTGGACGTGCAGAGCGCCATCGCGATGATGGCGCCGCACTGGGGGCTGGAGCAGCTCATCGACATCGACGAGGAGCAGGCCCGGGACGACCTGGCCCGGATCTCCGTGACCGCGATGTCCTTCGTCGCCCAGTCCGCGCGCGGGCTCGGCCTCCCCGCGGTGCCGCAGCGGGAGATCGACAAGGCCAAGACCATCGTCGAGCGGTTCATGATCCGCTGGCGCGGCGAGCCGGACCCGGCGCACGTGAAGGCGGTCGACGCGTACTTCGTGTCGGCCGCCGAGCACGGCCTCAACGCCTCCACCTTCACCGCCCGGATCGTCGCCTCCACCGGCGCCGACGTGGCCGCGGCGATCTCCTCGGCGATCGGGGCGCTGTCCGGCCCGCTGCACGGCGGCGCGCCCTCCCGGGTGCTGAAGATGCTCGACGAGGTGGAGCAGTCCGGCGACCCGGTCGGCTACGTCAAGGGCCTGCTGGACCGCAAGGAGCGGCTGATGGGCTTCGGGCACCGGGTCTACCGGGCCGAGGACCCGCGGGCCCGGACGCTGCGGCGGACCGCCAAGGAGCTCGGCTCCCGCCGGGTGGAGGTGGCCGAGGTGCTGGAGAAGGCGGCCATCGAGGAGCTCACCGCCCGCTACCCGGACCGTCCACTCCGGACGAACGTGGAGTTCTGGTCGGCGGTGGTGCTGGACTTCGCCGAGGTCCCGCCGCACATGTTCACGTCGATGTTCACCTGCGCCCGGACCGCCGGCTGGAGCGCGCACATCATGGAGCAGAAGCGGCTGAACAAGCTGGTCCGGCCGTCCGCCCGCTACCAGGGGCCGGGCCCGCGCAAGCCCGAGGAGGTCGAGGGTTTCGCCGAGATGCCGGACCAGTTCAAGAGCGGCATCGACACCGCGGCCGGGTAGCCCCGGCGGGCGGGGCGCATCCCGTCCGGCGCCGGTTGCCACACTGGGACCGTGACCAGTCATCGCATCGTGCTGCCCGAGCAGATCAAGCCCCGCGACGGCCGCTTCGGCTGCGGCCCGTCCAAGGTGCGGCCGGAGGCGCTCGCCTCGCTGGCCGGCCCCGGGGCCGCGCTGATGGGCACGTCACACCGGCAGGCGCCGGTGCGCGGCCTGGTCCGGCGGGTCCGGCAGGGCCTGTCGTCGTTGTTCTGCCTCCCGGACGGGTACGAGGTGGTGCTCGGCAACGGCGGGGCCACCGCCTTCTGGGACGCCGCGGCGTACGGGCTGGTCCGGGAGCGGTCCGAGCACCTGGTCTTCGGCGAGTTCTCCTCGAAGTTCGCGGACGTGGCGGCCGGGGCTCCGTTCCTCGGCGAGCCCGTGGTCGTCCAGGCCCCGCCCGGCAGCGTGCCGGCGCCCCGGCCGGAGACCGGCGTGGACGCGTACGCGTGGCCGCACAACGAGACCTCCACCGGGGCGATGGCGCCGGTGCGCCGGCCGGCCGGGGCCGACGACGGCGCCCTCGTGCTCGTCGACGCCACCTCGGCGGCCGGCGGCCTGCCGGTCGACGTCAGCGAGGCGGACGTCTACTACTTCGCCCCGCAGAAGAACTTCGGCTCCGACGGCGGCCTGTGGATCGGGCTCTTCTCCCCCGCCGCGCTGGCCCGGGTCGCCTCGGTCGCCGCGTCCGGCCGGTGGGTCCCGCCGTCGCTCGACCTGGCCACCGCGGTGGACAACGCCGGCAAGGACCAGACGTACAACACCCCCGCCGTCGCGACGCTGTGGCTGCTCGCCGACCAAGTCGAGTGGATCCTCGGCAACGGCGGGCTGGACTGGGCGGTCGCCCGCACCTCGGACTCGTCGTCGCGGCTCTACACCTGGGCGGAGAAGTCGCCGTACGCGACGCCCTTCGTCACCGACCCGGCGCTGCGCTCGCTCGTCGTCGGGACGGTCGACCTCGCCGACCCGGTGGACGCGGCGGCGGTCGCGACGGTGCTGCGGGCGAACGGGATCGTGGACACCGAGCCGTACCGGAAGCTCGGCCGCAACCAGCTGCGGGTCGGCATGTTCCCGGCCGTCGAACCGGACGACGTGGAGGCGCTGACCGCCTGCATCGACCACGTGGTCGAGCGGCTGGCATAGGTCCGGCCCGCTCCGCGCGTCCTTGCTGATGTGATGGACCGCGACGGTGCTCTGACAGCCTCGTCCTGACGCGCGTGTCGGTGCCGGAGGAGGTCGGGACTCGCCCGTAGCCTCGGGCGCACGGGGATTTGTCGACGGCGCGGAGGCGGTGCGGATGCGGCAGCTGCGGCTCGTCGGCGTCGCCGAGGACGGGGCCAGCCTCCTGCTGGAGGCGCCCACCGGTGAGGCGTTCCGGTTGCCGCTCGACGAGCGGGTCCGCGCGGCCTGCCGGGGTGACCTGACCCGGCTCGGCCAGATCGAGATCGAGATGGACAACCCGCTGCGACCGCGGGAGATCCAGGCCCGGGTCCGGGCCGGCGAGTCCGCCGAGGAGGTCGCGGCGGCGTCCGGGATGCCGCTGGACCGGGTGCTCCGGTTCGCCTCCCCGATGCTGCAGGAGCGGGAGCGGGTGGTCGCCCAGGCGCGGGTGACGCGGCCGCACCCGAAGCGGCCGGAGACGCTGGCCGAGCTCGTCGAGGAGCGCCTGGTCGGCCGCGGCACGGACGCGGCGACGCTGCGGTGGGACGCGTGGCGGCGCGAGGACGGGAAGTGGACCGTCCGGCTGAGCTGGCGGCACACGGCCGAGCACTCGGCGAGCTGGACCTTCCAGCTGGCCGCCCGGTCGCTGCAGCCGGACGACCCGGCGGCCGAGCAGCTGAGCGCGGAGGAGTTCCACGCGCGGACGATCACACCGGTGACGCCGTTGGCGGCGGCGGCGCGGGTGTCCGGTCAGCCCGGCCCGCCTCGGCCCGGCGGCGGCCAGCCTGCTCCGGGCGCCGAGCGGCCCGGCGCGGGCCGCCAACCGGGGGCCGACCGGCCAGCCCGTGGG
>JBJMII010000028.1:0-45440 GCA_045806925.1 Mycobacteriales bacterium | reverse complement strand
GGCCCGCTGCAGCGCGTCCGCGCACCGCTCGTTGCGGTCGGCCAGCTCGAGCTCGCCGCCGTCCTCGGGCGACGCGGCCAGCTCCCGCCGCCCGGTCGCCACCACCCGGAAGAACGACGCGGCCCGCTCCAGCGCGACGTCGAAGTCCCCCTGGTACGCCCCGGTCAGCACGGCCTCGGCCAGCGCCCGGACCGCGGCCGGGTCCGCGTCGTCGGCCACCCCGGCCACCACCTCGTCGACCGGCGCGTACCCCCGTCCGGCCCGGTACATCCGGGCCAGCGCGTCGCCCTGCCGCTCGGTCCAGGTGCGCAGCAGGTAGAGCGCCCAGAGCGCGCCCGGCAGCGAGTCCGGCGGCGCGTCGCGCCACAGGTCGGACAGCGTGTCCAGGCCGACGGTCTCGGCCAGGTCGACCAGGCGGGAGGTGGCCGGGCCGCCGTCGCCGCGGCCGGCGTCGACCAGCGCGGCGGCGGTCGCGTGCGCCAGCTCGATCCGGGCGAACGGCTCGCCGGCCTGGACCGCGGCGGCCAGCGCCTCGACGTCGGCGGGCGGCAGCGGGCGCGGCCGCCGGGGGTCCGGCTGGGGCAACGCGGGATCTCCTCCGTACGGCGGCTCGGGGTCCGCGGCTCCCCCGGCCGCGATCGGTCCATGGCGCGATCGGTCAATGGTAGGCGGGGCACGCTGCGTTCTGGGCGGAACGGGAGTCCTTCGGGCCTGCCGGGCGTTGGTCACAGCGGCGGGCGACGAGCGAGCCGCCGACGGGGAGGACGGGTGACCGAGGGACGAGCGGGGTCGTGGCCGGACGGCGACGGCTCGGAGCGGTACGCGGAGACCGGCGGGTGGCCGCCGCCGGCGCCGGACCAGCGGCGGTACGGGCCCGGCACGACGCCGGCCGGGCCGCCCGGGCACGCCGGCACCCCGGACCCGGACGCCGGCATGCCCGACCCCTACGCCCGGCGCGGCCCTGACCCTGCCGCGCCGTGGGCGCCCGGCGACGCCTGGTACGGCCGGCTGCCGGGCGCCACCCCGACCCCGCCGCGCCCCGCCCCGCGCCGGGCGCCGGTCGGGCGCGCCGGCACCACCCCGGTCACCCTCGGCCTGGTCGCCGTCAACGTGCTGGTCTACCTGCTGCAGGTGGTCGACCCGACGCTGACCTACCGGTACGGCCTGCTGCCGCTCGCCGTCGACGCCGGCCAGTACGAGCGGCTGGTCACCTCGGCCTTCCTGCACGGCAGCCTGCTGCACCTGGCGTCCAACATGCTCGCCCTCTACATCGTCGGCGCTCCGCTGGAGCGGGTGCTCGGCACCGCGCGGTTCCTGACGATCTACCTCGCCTCCGCGCTCGGCGGCTCGCTGCTGGCGATGCTGCTCAGCCCGCCGGACACGCTCGGCGTCGGCGCGTCCGGCGCGGTCTTCGGGCTCTTCGGGGCGCTGGTGGTGCTGCGCAACCGGGTCGGCGCGGACGCCCGTGGGGTGGCCATGCTGATCGGGCTGAACCTGGTCATCTCGTTCGCGGTGCCGGGCATCAGCTGGCAGGCACACGTCGGCGGCCTGCTCACCGGCATCGTGGTGGCCCTGCTGCTGGGCGGCTGGCGGCGCCGGCCGGGCTGACCCGGCGCCCCGGCGGGCCGCCGCGGCTGGCAGGCTGGGCAGGGTGCGAGGGGACGGCGACGGCTGGGTGCACTGCTCGGCGGGCCACCGGCACTGGGGCCGGCACGGCGCCGCCGGCCTGCTGCTGCGCGACCGCGCCGGCGGCCGGGACCGGGTCGTCCTGCAGCACCGCGCCTGGTGGAGCCACCAGGGCGGCACCTGGGGCGTGCCGGGCGGCGCGCGCGACAGTGGCGAGACCGCGGTCGCGGCGGCGCTGCGGGAGACCGGCGAGGAGGCCGGCATCGACCCGGCCGCGGTACGGCCGACCGGGGTGCTGGTGGACGACCACGGCGGCTGGTCGTACCGCACCGTCCTCGGCGAGCCGCTCGCCCGGGTGCACCCGCGGCCGACCGGCGGCGAGAGCGAGGACGTCCGGTGGGTGGACGCCGACGCGGTGTCGGCGCTGCCGTTGCATCCCGGCTTCGCGGCGGTCTGGCCGCGGCTGCACGCCGCTCCGCCCCCGCTGGCGCTCGTGGTCGACGCCGCCAACGTGGTCGGGGCCCGTGGCGCCGGTGACGGCTGGTGGCGCGACCGGGCCGGCGCCACCCGCCAGCTGCTGGCCGCGCTGACGCCGCTGGCGAGCCTCTCGCCGCGGGCGCTGCCGCCGGGTGTCGGCGCCGGGCCCCTCGACCTGGTGCTCCCCCAGGTCACGGTCGTCGTCGAGGGCGCCGCCCGGGCCGTCCTGGACGGCGCCGGCGAGCTGCCCGGACCGGCCGAGGTGGTGGCCGCTCCCGGCTCCGGGGACGACACGCTGGTCGAGGTGGCGGCGAGAGCCGTGCAGCGGGCGACCGTGGTGGTGATCACCGCGGACCGTGGCCTGCGCGCCCGGCTGGACCAGGTCGGCGCGCGGGCGGTCGGGCCGTCCTGGCTGATCGGGCTGCTGGACGGCCGGTGAGCGGGGTGCGCCTGGCCCACGCTGTCGCAATTCGTGTTCTGTTGACTACGCTTTGGCGGACGCCACGGGGTCGGAGGTGAGCGATGAGCACGCCGGACCAGCAGCGGACCCTCGTCAGGATGCGCGCCGTGGTGGAGGAGATGATCGCCGCCGCCGGGGCCGACGGCGGCCGCGTCGGCTTCGCCGTGGACGCCACCCGGATGGCGCGCGGACCGGGCGGCTGCCTCTACCGGGTGGACCCGCCGGCGGACGTCCGGCTGGTCGAGGACGCGCCGATCCGGCTGTCCGCCGGCCAGCGGGCCACCGGCGGCCGGCTCGGCCCGGTCGCGGACGGGAGCTGCGTGCTGGAGACCGATCTCGACCTCGGCCCACGGGTGCTCCGCGGTCGGCTGCTGGTGGACAACCTGGCCCCGCTGCGGGGCCTGCTCGACCGGCTCGACGCGCTGGCCGGCAACACTCCCGAGCCGCCGGCGTACCGGTTCGACCAGGCCGAGCTGGTGCTCGGCGCGCCGGGCGGCCGGCTGCGGGACCGGATCGCGTCCGCGGCCGAGTCCACCTCCGGCTGGCGGCTCGACGACCGGGCCGGTGACCTGCTGTCCTCCGCGCTGCGGCAGCGGTGGGCCGCGGTGCAGTCGCCCCCCGGCGCGGACACCGGGGCACTGCTGGCGCGGCTGCTGGACCGGCTGGTCGAGCTGGACGCGCGGGTGCTCTTCGTGGCGACCGCCGGGAACGCCGTCGACCGGACCGTCGGTGCACTGTGCGACCGGCTGGCCCGGGCCGGCCGGCTGCGCTCCGGCCTGGTGCAGCGGGTCGGCCCGCTGGCGCCCGGCGCGGTCCGCGACCGCTGGGGGCCGTACGTGGACGCGAAGGTGATCGCCGCGGACCTGCGGGCCCGGCTGGCCAGCCGGCTGGCCGAGCTGGACCGGTTGGAGGGCCGGCTGCGTTTCGACGAGGCCGAGCTGCGAGCCGACGAGCTGGGCCGGGACGCCGCCCAGATCGACGACCTGCTGGAGCGTACGGTCGGCGCCCGGCTCGGCCGGCGGCAGCGCGGCCTCGACCCGGACGCGCTGCTGGTCCGGCAGCACGAGCTGCGGGCGCAGCAGCGCACCGCCCGGCGGACCGCGGAGCGGATCGCGCTCGAGCTGGCCGGCGACGGCCCGGTGCCGCACGCCGAGGAGGTGCTCGGCGCCGGCGACCGGACCCCGGCCGAGCGGATGGAGCAGCTGGCCCAGGCCCGCAAGGAGCTGGTCTCCGGGCGCGCCGACATCGCCCAGGCGCTGCGCCGGCACTGCCGGGTGGTCGCCACCACCACCCGCTCGGCCTACCTGCGGCGGCTGCCGCGGACCGACTTCGACGTGGTCGTCCTGGCCGGGCCGGCCAGCCTGCCGGAGGCGTACTACCTGGCCGGGCTGTCCACCCGCAGCGTGGTCAGCGTCGGCGATGCCGGCGGGGCACCGGACCGCCCCGCCGACGGCGCGCGGCGGGTGCCGGCGCACCACCCGGACCCGGTCGGCCGGCGGCGCCGGCCGAGCCTGCTGCGGCCGGTCCGGCCGCGCCGACCGGGGAGGTGACCCGGCAGGCGCCGGCGGGCACCGGCGACCGCTGCGGACCGCTGGCGACGTCAGTGCGCCGGGTTGCGGGTGTGCGGCTTGCGGCCCAGCTGCCGCCAGTCGGTCTCGGCCACCTCGACGTCGAAGTGCTCCGCCGCCTTCCGGATGTTCGCGAAGGCCAGGTCCCGGTCCCGGTCGGTGACGTCCTGCACCTGGTCGAAGCGGGCGAGCGCGGTCCGCACGTGCCGCGCGTCGGTCAGCGGCTCCTTGCGCTGGTCCGGGAACGCGTACGCGCTGTCCGGCAGCTGCTTGCGGTCCTCGGCGTCGAGCGTGCCGTGCCCGGCTCCCTTCGGCGCCTTCCAGGTCGTCTTCATGATCCGGGCCGTACCCGCACGCCGGGGCCGACGCACGCGGACGCGGGGGAATTGCGCCGTCCCGGCGGTCCGGGCCAGCATGTGCCGGGCCGCGGCCGGCGGTCCCTCGGATCGGGCTCGTGGATCGGGCTCGTGGATCGGGCTCGTGGATCGGGCTCGTGGATCGGGCTCAGCCTCGGAAGGAGACCCGTGGACAGCGTCGTCGCCCGCCGGGCCTGGCAGCGGGTCGAACCGCTGCACGCGGTGACCTACTTCGCGCCGGAGACCCGGGCCGCGACCGACGCGCTGGGGCTGCGCGGCGGCTGGATGAGCTACTTCGGCTGCCGGGCCGCGCCGCTCGGACCGGTTCCGGCGGCCGTGGTGACCGCGCTCTTCTACGGCTTCCACCCGGCGATGGTGGCCCGGGCGATCCCGGACGCCTGGCGCGCGGCCAGCCCCGAGCGGCTGCTGGCGGCCCGGGTGGCCGCGGTCGACGCGGCGTACCGGCGGATGCTCGGCGAGGGCGAGGACGGCGTGGGCGGTCCGACCGTGCGCGAGGCCGCGGTGCTGGCCGCCGCGGCCGTCTCGGCGGTGTCGGTGGCGGGCCGGGCGCTGGCCGCCGCGAACGCGGCGCTGACCCCGCCGACCGAGCCGCACCTGGCGCTGTGGCAGGCGGTGACGGTGCTGCGGGAGCACCGCGGCGACGGGCACGTGACGGCGCTGGTCGCGGCCGGCGTCGAGCCGTGCCAGTCGCAGGTCATGGCCGCGGCTGCGGGCCGGGCGCCGGCGGGCGTGCTGCGGCAGAACCGGCGGTGGAGCGAGGACGAGTGGGCGGAGGCGGTGGACGCGCTCGCCGTCCGGGGCTGGGTCACCACGGGCGGCGAGCTGACCTCCGCCGGGCGGTCCGCGCGGCGGGAGATCGAGGAGCACACCGACCGGCTGGCGTTCGGGCCGTACGAGGCGCTCGGCGGGCGGCGCTGCGACCAGCTGCTGGCCGCCTTGCACCGGCTGGCCCAGCGGGTGGTCGACGCCGGCGGGGTGCCCTGGCCGAACCCGATCGGCGTGCCCTGGCCGCCGACCGACGAGGTGAGCTGAGCCCGGCGCCCGGCCGGGCCCGGAACCGGTGCGGTTCCGTCGTACCCGCCGGTTAAGTTGTGGCCCGTGAGCCCATCCAGTGCCGAGACGGCCTACCTGCGCTTTCCGAGCATTCGCGGCGAGCGGGTCGCGTTCGTCGCCGAGGACGACGTCTGGCTGGCGTCCGCGGACGGCGGCCGGGCCTGGCGGCTGACCGCGGACTCGGTGCCGGTCGCGGGCGCGCGGCTGTCCCCGGACGGGGCGACCGTGGCCTGCACGAGCACCCGCGACGGCGCGCCGGAGGTGCATGTGGTGCCCGTCGACGGCGGCCCGGCCCGGCGGCTGAGCTTCTGGGGCGACCCGTTCACCAAGGTCGGCGGCTGGCTGCCGGACGGCCGGGTGGTGGCCAGCACCGCGGTCGGCGAGCCGTTCCGGAGCCGGGTGTGGGCGTGGGCGCTGCCGCTGGCCGGCGGGCAGCCGGAGAGGCTGCCGCACGGGCCGGTCAGCGCGGTGTCGACCCGGCCCGGCGGCGGGACGGTGCTCGGTGTCGACCAGCGGCGGGCCGGCGCCACCTGGAAGCGCTACCGGGGCGGCACCGCGCCCAAGCTGTGGATCGACCCGGACGGGTCGGGGTCGTTCAGCCGGTTCCTGGGCGAGCTGGACGGGCAGCTGGAGGACCCGGACTGGGTCGGCGACCGGGTGCTGTTCCTGTCCGACCACGAGGGCTGGGGCAACGTCTACTCGGCGCTCCCGGACGGCACCGACCTGCGCCGGCACAGCGACCACGGGGACAGCTACGCGCGGGCGCTGCGCACCGACGGCACCCGCGCGGTCTACCAGCGGCTCGGTGAGCTGTGGCTGCTCGACGACCTCGACCCGGCGTCCCGGCCGCGCCGGCTGGAGATCGGCCTGGCCGGCCCGCGGACCGGGCGGCAGCCGCACCCGGTGCAGGCCCGGGACTGGCTGGGCGACATGGCCGTGGACCGGACCGGGCGGGCCAGCGCCCTGGAGGTGCTCGGCACGGTGCATTGGCTGACCAGCCGGGACGGGCCGGCGCCGGCGCTGGCCGACACGCCGGGCGTGCGGGCCCGGCTGCCGCGGGTGCTCGGCCCGCCGCGCTCCGCCGAGGCGGCGGTGCCGGAGGTGGCTTGGGTGACCGACGCGGCCGGCGACGATGCGATCGAGGTCGGCCCGGCGGACGGCAGCGCCCCGCCGCGGCGGATGGCCGCCGGGCAGCTCGGCCGGGTGCTGGAGCTGGTGGCCTCGCCGGACGGCAAGTCGCTCGCGGTGGCCAGCCACGACGGCCGGGTGCTGGTGGTCGACGTGGCCGGCGGCGAGCCGCGGGAGATCGCCCGGACCGGCCACGACGACGCCTCCGGGCTGGCCTTCTCCCCCGACTCGGCCTGGCTGGCCTGGTCCCACCCGGGCGCGGAGGGGTTGTCCCAGATCCGCGCGGCCCGGGTGCCGGACGGAGCCGAGCCGGCCACCGTGGAGGTCACCCCGCTGCGCTTCCGGGACACCAACCCGGTCTTCACCACCGACGGGCTGCACCTGGCCTTCCTGTCCACCCGGACCTTCGACCCGGTGTACGACGAGCTCGTCTTCGACCTGTCGTTCCTGGGCGCCACCCGGCCCTATCTGGTGCCGCTCGCGGCGACCACGCCGTCGCCGTTCCACCCGGAGCCGGGCGGGCGGCCGGCCGCGACGGGTGGCTCCGGCGGGCCGGGCGGCGGCGGCGGCGACGGGGACGGCGAGGACGACGCGCCGCCGCAGCCGGTGATCCTCGACGCCGAGGCGATCGAGCAGCGGGTGATCGCGGTGCCGGTGGCGACCGCCCGGGCCCGGACGCTGCGCGCGGTGCACGGCGGGCTGGTCTGGCTGGAGGACCCGCAGCACGGCCTGCTCGGCGAGGACCGGCCGAGCGGCGACGGCGAGCGGCAGCGGCCCCGGCTGGTGCGCTACGACCTGACCAAGCGGCGGTCGGTCACGCTGGCCGAGGAGATCGACGCGTTCCGGGTCAGCGGGGACGGCAGGCGGCTGCTGCTGCGCGACGACAAGTCGCTGCGGGTGGTGCCGGCGGACCGCCGAGTCGACCCCGACGAGGAGGGCGACCGGGACGCGGTCGTCGAGGTCGACCTGCGCCGGCTGCGGGTGCAGGTCGACCCGGCGGCGCAGTGGAGGCAGATGTACGACGAGGCCGGCCGGCTGATGCGGGACCACTTCTGGATCGCCGACATGGCCGGCGTGGACTGGGCCGGCGTGCTGGAGCGCTACCGGCCGGTGCTGGACCGGGTCGCCACCCGGGACGACCTGTCCGAGCTGCTCTGGGAGGTGGTCGGCGAGCTCGGCAGCTCGCACGCGTACGAGACGCCCCCGCCGCGGCCGGTGCCGCCCGGCCGGGCGCTCGGCCACCTCGGTGCCGACCTGGGGCGGGACGGGGAGCGCTGGCTGGTCCGCCGGGTGCTGCCCGGCGAGTCGTCGGTGCGCGGGGCGCGCCCGCCGCTCAGCTCGCCCGGGGTGGCGGTGCGGGCCGGCGACGCGATCCTCGCCGTCGACGGCCGGCCGGTGGACCCGCAGCTCGGGCCGGCGCCGCTGCTGGCCGGCGCCGCCGGGGTGCCGGTCGAGCTGACGGTGCAGCCGGCGGACGGCGGCGGGGTGCGCCGGGTGGTCGTGGTGCCGCTGGACGACGAGCGCGCCCTGCGCTACCAGGCCTGGGTGGCCGACCGGCGGGCCGCGGTGCACGAGGCGTCCGGCGGCCGGGTGGGCTACCTGCACATTCCGGACATGGTGGCGAACGGCTGGGCCCAGCTGCACCGCGACCTGGTCCTCGAGGTCGCCCGGGACGGGCTGGTGGTGGACGTCCGGGACAACAACGGAGGGCACGTCTCCGAGCTGGTCCTGGAGAAGCTCGCCCGCCGGGTGCAGGGCTGGGACACCACCCGGCACGGCCCGGCGATCACCTACCCGTCCAACGCGCCGCGCGGGCCGATGGTCGCGGTTGCCAACGAGCACGCCGGCTCGGACGGCGACATCGTTACGGCCGGCTTCAAGCAGCTCCGGCTCGGGCCGGTGGTCGGGATGCGCACCTGGGGCGGCGTGATCGGCATCGACGGGCGCTACACACTGGTCGACGGGACGTCGGTCACCCAGCCGCGGTACTCGTTCTGGTTCACCGGGAGCGGCTGGGGCGTCGAAAACTACGGCGTCGACCCGGACGTCGAGGTGCCGATCCCGCCGCAGGACTGGGCCGCCGGGCGCGACCCGCAGCTGGACACCGCCGTCCGGATGGTCCTGGAGGCCCTGGAGCGCGAGCCGCCGGCCCGCCCACCGGACCCCGCCACCCGGCCGTCCCGGCGCCCGCCCGCCCTCCCGTCCCGGCCGTGACCCCGGATCCCGCCCGGGGCCGGAAGAGCCAGCGGGAGCGGGGAGTTGGGGATGGCGAGGGAAGGGAGCGCGGGTGCGCGTCGAGATCTGGTCGGACGTGGTCTGCCCCTGGTGCGCGATCGGCAAGCGGCGGTTCGAGTCCGCGCTCGGCCGCTTCGAGCACCGGGACGAGGTCGAGGTGGTGTGGCGCAGCTTCGAGCTCGACCCGGCCGCGCCGGGCTCGATCGACGTCAGCTCCACCCGCCGGCTCGCCGACAAGTACGGCGTGTCGCTGGCGCAGGCCCGGGCCATGGAGCAGCGGGTCACCGACGCCGGCGCCGCCGAGGGCCTCGACTTCCGGTACGACCTGGCCCGCCCCGGCAACACCCTGGACGCGCACCGGGTCCTGCACCTCGCCGCCGACCGCGGGGTGCAGCCGGCGGTCAAGGAGCGCCTCCTGCTCGCGTACTTCGCCGAGGGCGAGCCGATCGCCGACCGCCGCACGCTGGCCCGGCTCGCCGCCGACGCCGGTCTGGACGCGGACGAGACCGCCCGGATGCTCGACTCCGAGGAGTACACGGCGGCGGTCCGCGCCGACGAGGCCGAGGCTCGCGCGCTCGGCATCCAGGGCGTGCCGTTCTTCGTGCTCGACCGGCGCTACGGCGTCTCGGGCGCGCAGCCGGCCGACGTCCTGCTCCAGGTGCTGCGGAGGGCGTGGACCGAGGCGCACCCGCTGACCGTGGTTGCCGGCGCCGGGGCCGGGCAGACCTGCACGGACGACAGCTGCGCGGTGTGAGCGGACCACGAGCCCCACGAGGAGGACCGGTGACCGACGGCCAGCGGGTGGTCGACAGCCCGCGGGGGTGGGTCAACGAGCACATCCAGCGGTACGTGCGGACCGGCGGCGCCGACGGCCACGAGTGGAAGCCGGGGGTCCCGACCCTGCTGCTGACCACCCGGGGCCGCAAGTCCGGCCTGCTGCGCCGCACCGCGCTCATCTACGGGCGGGACGGCGACTCGTACGTCGTGGTCGCCTCCCAGGGCGGCCTCCCCGAGCACCCGGCCTGGTACCTCAACCTGGACGCCGACCCCCGGGTGCACGTGCAGGTCGGCAGCGAGGAGCTCGACGCGCGGGCGCGGACCGCCACCGGCGAGGAGCGGGCCCGGCTGTGGCGGGACATGGCCGCCGTCTGGCCGGCGTACGACGACTACCAGCGCAAGACGGACCGCGAGATCCCGGTGGTGGTGCTGACCCCGACCGGCTGACCCCCGGGTCGCGAGCCCGGCGCGGGACTCGCGGCGCGGGCGGACGTGCCGGCGCCCCCCGGGTGCCCGCTCAGCCGGAGAGCGGCTGGGTGGGCCGCACCAGGAAGATCCAGACGTCCCAGACCAGGTGGCTGACCACCAGCGCCGGCATCGGCACGCCGAGCGCGGCGAGTGCCGACCAGCCGGTGCCGGCGACGGTGGCCGCGCCGACCAGCGTCGGGTTGCCGGTCACCACATGCGCGCCGCCGTAGATCGCCGCCGCGGCCGCCGCGCCGCGGACCGGTCCGAGCCGGCGGGTCAGCTCGGTCTGCAGCATCCCGCGCCAGTAGAGCTCCTCCGCCGGCCCGATCACGGCCGTCAGCCGGGCCGCGATCTCCCCCTTCGGCCGCAGCCTGCGCAGCTCGTACACGTCGCCGATGTCCTCGGCCCCGGACGGCATGACCCGCCGCGCGGCCCGGTCGCCGACCTGGAAGACGCCGTAGAGCGCCGCCGCGATCGCGACACCGGTGGCCACGTCCTTCGGCCGCGGCCTCGCCCGGCGCAGCTCGCCCTCGGTGGCCAGCGCCAGCGCACCGAGCCCGAGCCCGGTCCGGGTCATCCGTTGCCAGAACCGCGACCTCGGCCCGCGGAACACCGCCGCGAAGGCGCCGTACGCCACGGCGACACTGGCCACGGTCAGGGTCGGGTGTGGTCGCTCGGGCAGCTTCACGGATCTCCCTTGTCGTCGGCGGTACGGGCTGGTGCGACTTCGTGTCGCCCCGGCGACACGAAGTCGCACCGAGTCAGGCGGCGGCGGCGAGGCCAAGCACGAACAGGGTGCCGAAGGCCGCGTGCAGCCGGGCGGTGTTCCGGTCGATCATCGCGATCTCCCGCTGCTGCCCGGTGGCGCCCAGCTCGGACGCCCGCAGCGCCTGCACCAGCAACGGCATGGACAGGACCGCGAGCAGCGACAGCCGCGGAAGCAGGTCGAAGGCCACCCCCAGCGCGAGCGTCACGTACGCCCCGACCAGCAGCACCACGTAGAGCCAGTGCGCGACTCCACGGCCGGCGCTGATCGAGATCGTCCGGATGCCGGCACGGGCGTCCTCGCCGATGTCCCGCCACTCGTTGCCGTGCAGGATCGCGGCGACCAGCAGGCCGATGGGCACGCTCGCCACCGCCGCGTCCAGCGACCAGTCGCCGGTGACCGCGTAGTACGCGCCCAGCACCATCAGCGGGCCCATCAGCAGGAAGACCAGCGGCAGCCCGAGCGCGCGGTACTTGTACTGCAGCGGCGGCGCGGTGTAGCCCCACCCGCCGACCAGGCCGATCACGCCGATCACGGCGAGCGGCCAGCCGCGCACGGCGACCATGACCAGCCCGAGCGCGGCGCACAGCGCGAAGGCGGTGCCGGCGAGCAGGAAGGCGTCCCGCTCGGTGACCCGCCCGGTGACCAGCGCCTGGCTGGCCCGCGGTGAGGTGATCGAGTCGACGCCCTTGCGGACGTCGTACACCTCGTTGACGACGTTGGTGCCGACCTGCAGCAGGATGCCGGCGAGCAGGGCCAGCCCGAACAGCGGCCAGGACATCTTCCCGTGCAGCAGGGCGAGGGCGCCGCCGGCGCACACCGGCACGATGGAGGCGGTGAGGCTGAACGGGCGGGTGATCTCGACCAGCGCCCGCAGCCGCCGCCCGAGCGGCACCCGGTCCGCCTCCCGGCCGCCACCGGATGGACGCTCCCGACCACCCGCCGCCGTGCCCACGGACCCGTACCGCACCGCCGCCTCCAGCACCGCGGACACCTGCGCGTCCGTCTGCAGCACCGGCTGCAGGATCGGCAGCGTCAGCCCGGCAGCGAGGTACGCCTCGACCCGGTCCGCCACCTCCGCCGCGGTCCCGCACAGCAGGAACGCGTCCACCAGCTCGTCCGGGACGAGCCCGGCCGCGCCGTGGTAGTCCTCCGCCCGCCACGCCGCCGCGATCCGGTGCCGCAGCTCCGGCTCCAGCCCGACCCGCCGCATCGCCGTGTCCGACTGCACGGACAGCATGTAGATGACGAAAGGTTCCCGTTTCGCCCGGTCCAGCGCCGCCCGCCGGCTGGAGTCCACCAGCGCGAGCAGGTAGCCGCCGATCGCCACGTCCGCGGCCGACCGCCCGGCCACGGCGGCTGCGTCGGCGATCCGCTGCGCGGCCAGCGCCACCGCCGGCACCGACTCCGCCGGCCGGGCCAGGTAGCCGTCAGCGGCCCGCCCGGCCAGCTGGTGGAACGCCCGCCGGTAGCCCGCGACCCACAGCGGCACCCGGTGCACCGGCGGGAACATCGGCTCCAGGTCGGGCACCGGACCCGCTGTCGGGAGACGCTCCCCCCGCCACAGCGCCCGCAGCTGCCCGAGCTGCGCCTCCGCCGCCGCGATCGCCTCGTCCGGGTCGTACCGGATGCCCATCTGCGCGAGCCGCAGCGGCAGCGCGGACCCGAGCGCGACGGTGACCCGCCCCGGCGCCAGGTCGTCCAGGGCGCTGACCGTCATCGCGGTCAGCGCCGCCGGCCGGGCGTACGTGCTCAGCGCGCCGAGCGCGACCCGGATGTCCGGCACGGCCGCGGCCACCGCGGTCGCGTACGTCACCGCGTCCCGCTCGAAGTAGCTCTCGTGGAACCAGACGGACTCGCAGCCGGCCGCGCGGGCCCGCTCGGCGTGCCGGACGGCGTCGCGCAGGTCACCGCGCGAGGCCAGCCCGAGACCGACGGGGCGTACCAGGGTCACCCGCCCATGGTCCCCCGGGGTCCGGTCATCCGGCCCGGCGGGGCGTTGCCGTCAGGCCTCCTGCGTCGTCGGGTCCTCCGTGCTGACCGTTCATCCGCAGCCGGGGGGAGCGGCCCGGTACGGCAGGGGGCAGGATGGGGTCCCATGGCGAGGCCACCGATCTCCCCGGTCAGCTGGCGGCCTCCGGCCGCGCCCGCCCGGTCCCGGCGCCCGCGCGGCGCCCGGCCGCTGCCGACGTTGCGGCTGCTGGACGTGCTCGGGCGCGGCCCGGAGGACGTGCTCGTCGACGCCGAGGGCCGGGTGCTGACCGGTGTCGCGGACGGGCGGGTGCTGCGGCTGGCGCCGGACGGCCGCCGGGTCGAGGTGCTCGCCGACACCGGCGGCCGGCCGCTGGGCCTGGAGTGGCTGCCGGACGGCGGCCTGCTCGTCTGCGACGCCCGCCGCGGGCTGCTCCGCGTGGACGTCGCGTCCGGCGAGGTCGGCACGCTGGTGGCCGAGCTGGACGGCGAGCCGATGCGGTTCTGCAACAACGCGGCGGTCGCCCCGGACGGCACCGTCTACTTCAGCGACTCGTCCCGGCGGTTCGGCATCGACCACTGGAAGGCCGAGCTGCTGGAGCACTCCGGCACCGGCCGGCTGCTGCGCCGCGGCCTGGGCGAGGAGGTGACCGTGCTGCTGGACGGGCTGCAGTTCGCCAACGGGGTGGCGCTGGCGCCGGACGGCTCGTTCGTGGTCGTCGCCGAGACCGGGGCGTACCGGCTGACCCGGTACTGGGTCTCCGGCCCGCGGGCCGGCTCGACCGACGTCCTGGCCGACAACCTGCCCGGGTTCCCGGACAACGTCTCCACCGGCACCGACGGCCTGTTCTGGGTCGCAATGGGCAGCCCCCGCGACCACACCCTGGACCGGCTGTTCCCGCTCCGGCCGGCGCTGCGCAAGGCGGTGTGGGCCCTGCCGGAACGGTTCCAGCCGCGTCCGCAGCGGACGGTTTGGGCCTACGCGGTCTCCCCCGACGGCGAGGTCGTGCACGACCTGCAGGCGCCGGGCCACCGCTTCCACTTCGTCACCGGCGTCCGCGAACGGCACGGCACCGTCCACCTGGGCAGCCTGGTCGGCGACGCGGTCGCCCTCTTCGACCTCTAGGAGGGCGCCGGTCCAGGGGCGCTAGATCAGCACCGTCCTAGCGGACCCCGGCGGGGCGGCCCAGCAGTGCGCCGCCCAGCAGCTCGGCGAGCGTGGCCACGTGCGGTCGGGTCAGCGCGGACAGGTGGTCGCCGGGGATCTCATGCACCTGGACCGGGCGGGCGCAGAAGCGGCCCCAGGCCCGGGCCGGATCCGCCAGCGTCCAGGCCAGCTCCGGCGCCGGCTGGCTGTCCGGGTGCAGCCGCTCGGCCCGGAAGAAGACCAGCGGTCCGTCGTACCGCTCCGCCGGGACGTAGACCGACTGCTGGTCGGCCCGGTAGGTGCGCACGAAGCCCTCGAACTGCGTCTGGTCCACCTCCGGCGGCAGCAGGTCCAGCTCGCCCAGCCGGGTCCGCAGCGCGGCCACCTGGCCGCGCTCGTCCAGCCCGGCGAGGTCCGCGGCGCGCAGCCCGATCGGGCGGCCGAAGAGCCGCTCGAACATCCGCCCGACGGTCTCGATCCAGACCGCGGAGTCCCAGTCGGGGCCGAGCGGCGGCCGGCCGGGCAGCGGCGCGGCGGTGTCCAGGATGCCGAGCAGCCCCACCTCCGCGCCCGCCGCCCGCAACCGCTGCGCCAGCTCGAACGCGACGTAGCCGCCGAACGAGTGGCCGACCAGGTGGTACGGCCCGGCCGGCTGCAGCTCCCGCAGCGCCGGCAGGTACTGCTCGGCCATGTCCTCGACCAGCGTCTCCAGCCGGGCCGGCGTGCCCTCGGCGAAGACCGGCTGCAGGCCGTGCACCGAGATCCCGGCCGGCAGGTGCGCCACCAGCTGGTGCAGGTAGACCAGGTTGCCGCCGGCGCCGGGCAGGATCACCAGCGGCACGTCGCCGTCCGGCCGCAGTGGCACCACGACCGACCGGGTGGTCGCGCTGTCCTGCCGCAGCAGCCGCGCCATCTCCGCCACCGTCGGCGCGCCGAAGAGGGAGGCCAGCGGCAGCCGCCGGCCGAACCGCCGCTCCACCCGCGCCAGCAGCGTCACCGCCAGCACCGAGTGGCCGCCGAGGTCGAAGAAGTCGTCGTGCACGCCGACCCGCCGGACCTCCAGCACCTCGGCCCACAGCGCGGCGAGCTGCATCTCGAGGGTGTCCCGCGGCTCGACCGCGGCGGCCCCGGTCCCGCCCTCCGGGCGGGGCAGCGCGCGGCGGTCCACCTTGCCGTTCGGGGTGTACGGCAGCCGGTCGAGCAGCTGCAGGTGCGCCGGCACCATGTAGGCCGGCAGCCGGGCGGCGAGGAAGCGGCGCAGCTGCCCGGGGTCCGGGGTGGCGCCGGGCACCGGCACCGCGTACGCGGCCAGCCGGCGCTCGGCGCCGGCACCGACGGTGCTGGCCGCGGCCTGGGCGACCTGCTCGTGCGCCGCCAGCGTGACCTCGACCTCGCCCAGCTCCACCCGGTGCCCCCGCACCTTGACCTGGTGGTCGGTCCGGCCGAGGAACTCCAGCTCCCCGCCCGGGCGCCAGCGGACCAGGTCGCCGGTCCGGTACGTCCTCGCCCCGGGACGCCGGCCGAACGGGTCCGGCCCGAACCGCTCGGCGGTCAGCTCCGGGCGGCCCAGGTAGCCCCGGGCCACCCCGGCGCCGCCGATGTGCAGCTCACCGGGGACGCCGACCGGGACGGGCTCGCCGTGCCGGTCCAGGACGTAGACCGTGGTGTTCGCGATCGGCCGGCCGAGCAGCGGCTCCCCGCCGGGGTCGACCCGGTGGCTGGTGGACCAGATCGTGGTCTCGGTCGGACCGTACATGTTGCGCACCTGCCCGGGGACCACCGCGCACAGCCGGCCGGCCAGCGCGGGCGGCAGCTCCTCGCCGCCGACCAGCAGCAGGCGCAGCCGGGCCAGCGCCTGCTCGCCGCCCGGCTGCAGCAGGATCATCGCCGCCTGGGAGGGCGTGCACTGCAGCGCGGTGACGCCGTGCCGCGCGATCAGCTCGGGCACCGGCACGTCCTCCTCGGCGGGTGCCCGGACCGCCCCGGAGGCGTGCAGGTCCCGGGCGCGGGCCAGCAGCGGCAGCGAGCCCAGCACCAGGTCCTCGGGGACGCCGAAGTCGATCAGGCAGGCGACCTCGTCCACGCCGGTCGCGACGACCCGGTCGAGCATGGCCGCGCACTGCTCCGGCGTGCCGAACAGCCCGGCGGTGCCGTAGTAGCGGTCGACCGCGTGCTCTAGCAGGGCGTCCAGGTCGGCCGGGTCGAGCCGGGACACGTCGTCACCGAGCCCGAGGGTCCGGGCCAGGTTGCCGATCAGGTCGAGCGAGGAGGCCAGGTAGCCGCGGAACGGCCCGCGCACGGTCGCCCGCACGGCGTCCGGGTCGTCGCCGACGAAGGTGTGCAGCATCAGCGTGACGGTGCCCGGACCCGGGTGCCCGGCCGCGGCCCGGGCCGTCCGGTACAGCCCGATCTTCTCGGCGAGCTGGTCGAGGTCCTGGCCGAGCAGGTGGGTGAGCAGGTTGGCGCCGCTGCTGCCGGCCGCCCGGAACGTCGCCGGGCTGCCCGCCGCGGTCACCCAGACCGGCAGCTCCGGCTGCACCGGCCGCGGCAGCGTGCGCACCGCGGTCGGCCTGCCCCGCCCGTTCGGCCGCTCGACCGTGCCGCCCCGCCACAGCGCCCGCACGGTCTCGATGCCGTCGAGCAGGACCTGCTTGCGGTCGTCGTACCGGTCCGGCGCCAGCACGAAGTCGTCGGCCTGCCAGCCGGAGGCGAACGAGATCCCCACCCGGCCGCCGGACAGGTTGTCCACCACCGCCCACTCCTCGGCCACCCGGACCGGGTCGTGCAGCGGCAGCACCACGCTGCCCGCGCGGACGCCGACCCGCTCGGTGACCGCCGCTACCGCCGCCGCGGTGAGCGACGGGTTGGGGAACAGCCCGCCGAAGGCGTGGAAGTGCCGCTCCGGGGTCCACACCGCGCTGAAGCCGGACCGGTCGGCGAAGCGGGCACCCGCCAGCAGCAGCCGGTACGCCCCCGGCGCCGAGCTGCCCTCGGTGCCGGCCGCGCTGGAGAAGTAGAAGAGGCTCAGCTCGGCGGTCCGGCCGCCGCGCGGGCCCCCGGCGCCGGGAGCCGGCTGCAGCACCACCGTCAGGCCGCGGGTGAGCGTCCAGACCAGCTCGAGCACCGAGATGTCGAACGACGCCGTGGTCAGCGCGAGCCAGCGCCCGGCCCGCTCCTGCGGGAGCAGCGCGTCCATGCCCGCGCAGAAGTTCACCACGTTGCGGTGCTCGACCACGACACCCTTGGGCCGCCCGGTGGAACCGGAGGTGTAGATGACGTACGCGGGGTCCGCCGGTCCGGCCGGACGCTCGACCGGCGGGTCGGCGGCGGAGCCGTCGAGCTGGCCGAACGGCAGCAGCCGGGTGCCGTCCGGTACCGGCAGCGCCGGCGGCCGCCCGGCCGCGGTGAGCAGCCAGGGCGCGCCGGCGTCGGCGAGGATGCCGGCGTTGCGGTCGGCCGGCGCGGCCAGGTCCAGCGGCAGGTACGCGCCGCCGGCCCGCAGCACCGCCAGCAGCGCGACGACCAGCTCGGTGCAGCGCGGCAGCGCGAGCCCGACCAGGACGCCGGGCGCGACGCCCCGGCGCCGCAGCCCCCGGGCGGTCGCCTGCACCGCCGCGTCGAGCTCCGCGTACGACAGCCGGCTCTCCCCGCTGACCAGCGCCGTCCGGTCCGGCGTGCGCGCGACCTGCGCGCGCAGCAGGTCGTCGAGCGTCACCGGCGGGACGTCGACGGCGGTGTCGTTGAAGCCGGTGAGCAGCTGCTCGCGCTGCCCGGCGGGCAGCAGCGGCAGCCGGGAGACCCGCGTCCCCGGGTCCGCTACGGCGGCCGACAGCACGCTCTGCCAGTGCTCCAGGTGGCGGCGGGCGGTGCCGGCGTCGAAGAGGTCGGTGGCGTACTCCAGGCTGCCGCGCAGCCCGCCCGCGTCCTCCTCCGCCAGCAGCGTCAGGTCGAACTTCGCCGTCCCGGTGTGCACCTCCTCCAGCGCGACGGACAGGCCCGGCAGCGTGAGCGTCTCGCCGGAGGCGTTCTGCAGGATGAACATGTGCTGGAACAGCGGGCTGTGGCTGAGCGCCCGCTCCGGCTGCAGCAGCTCGACCAGCTGCTCGAACGGCATCTCCTGGTGCGCCAGCCCGGCCAGGGTGACCGCGCGGACCCGGTCCAGCAGCTCCCGGAAGGTCGGGTCACCGCCGGCGTCGACGCGCAGCACCAGCGTGTTGACGAGGAAGCCGATGAGCGGCTCGACCTCCGGCGAGTGCCGGCCGGCCACCGGCGTACCCACCGGCACGTCGGTGCTGTCGGCCAGCCGGGAGAGCACCACCACCCAGGCCGCGAGCAGCACCATGAACGGGGTCGCGCCGGCCTCCCGGGCCAGCCGCCACACGCCGTCGGCGAGCTCGCGGTCGAAGCGGAAGCGCTGCACCGCCCCCCGGTAGGACTGGACCGGTGGGCGCGGCCGGTCGGTGGGCAGCTCCAGCAGCGCCGGCACGCCGGCGAGCTGGCCGCGCCAGTAGTCGACGTCCTCGGCCAGCGCCTCCGGCGTCAGGTGCCGGCGCTGCCAGGCGGCGAAGTCCGGATACTGCACCGGCAGCTCGGGCAGCCGCGGCTCGGCGCCGGCGCTGAACGCCTGGTACGCCGCGGCCAGCTCCCGGAAGAGCACCCCGAGCGACCAGGCGTCCGCACAGCTGTGGTGCAGCGACAGCAGCAGGAACGCCTCCCGCGGGCCGGCGAGGACCAGCGCGGAGCGCAGCAGCGGTCCGGTGGCCAGCTCGAACGGCCGGCGCGCCGCCTCCGCGGCGAGCGCGTGCACCCGCTCACTGCGCTCCGGCTCGCCGGTCCGGCCGAGGTCGTGCAGCACCAGCTCCACCGGCGCCGCCGGCAGCACCACCGCGGTCGGGACGCCGTCGCGCAGCCGGACCACCGTGCGCAGCGCTTCGTGCCGCCGCACCACCTCGGACAGGGCTCGCCGCAGCGCGGCGGCGTCCAGCGGTCCGGTCAGCCGCGCCGCGCCGGACAGCACGTACGCAGCGGCACCGCTCGGCGGCAGGATCTCGGCCAGCATCCACATCCGCTGCTGGCCGTAGGACAGCGGCAGCGGGCCGGTCCGCGGCACCGGGGTGACCGGCGGGCGGCGCCGCCGGCCCCGGTCCAGCACCGCGATGAGCTGGTCGCGGCGGTGCCGGAGCCTGGCCCGCAGGTCGTCGTCGAGCGCTCCGGGCGGGGCGTCGAAGCGCAGCCGGCCGTCCTGCACCCACAGCCGGACGTCGCGCTCCCGCGCCTCGGCGAGGAGTTCGGTCACCCCGGCGACGCCCGCGCTGCCCTCGCGCTCCGACACTCCGGTCACAGCTCCCCGCTCTCCCGGTCGCCGCCCGGCTCCGCCGGCGCCGCCGCACCGGCCCACAGCAGCAGGTCGATGCCGTCGGCGAGGCGGGCCACGGTCGGCCGCTCGAAGACCAGCTGGACCGGCACCTCGACGCCGTGCCCGGCGGTGAGGCGCAGCGCCAGCCGGGTGGCCGCCAGCGAGTGGCCGCCGCGGTCGAAGAAGTCGTCCTCCGCGCCGACCCGGCGCAGGCCGAGCACCTCCGCGAACGCGGCCGCCACCGACTTCTCCGTCGGCGTCGCCGGCTCGATGTGGCCGGCCTGGTCGGCGAGCGCGTCGAGGTCCGGCTCGGGCAGCCGGCCGCGCTCGATCTTGCCGGCGTTGGTCAGCGGCAGCCGCTCCAGCGGGACGACGACGGTGGGGACCATGTAGTGCGGCAGCGCCGCCCGGCAGTGCCGCCGCAGCGCCGCGGCCGGCACGCCCGCGCCCGGTCGCGGCACCACCCAGGCGACCAGGCGTTGCTCGGCGCCGCTGCCGCCCCGCACGTCCGCCACCGCCTCCCGCACGTCCGGGTGGCTCATCAGCCGGGTCTCCAGCTCGCCGAGCTCGACCCGGAAGCCGCGGACCTTGACCTGCTGGTCGATCCGGCCGAGAACGTCGAGCTCGCCGTCCGGCCGGAGCCGGGCCAGGTCGCCGGTCCGGTACCGGCGCGCCCCCGGACGGTCCTGCAGCGGGTCCGGTACGAACCGGTCCGCGGTCAGCCCCGGCCGGTGCAGGTAGCCCCGGGCCAGGCACGGGCCGGCGACGTGGACCTCGCCGGCGACACCCGGCGGCACCGGCGCGCCGTGCCGGTCCAGCAGGTAGATCCGGGCGTTGTCGACCGGCCGCCCGACCGGCGGCAGCGCCGGCCAGTCGTCCACCGGCCCGGCGAGCGTGTACGCGGTGACGACGTGCGCCTCGGTCGGGCCGTAGTGGTTGTGCAGCGTCGCCGGCACCTGCCGGAAGAACTCCGCCAGCTGCGGCGTCACGTGCAGCTGCTCGCCGGCGGCGAAGACGTCGCGCAGGTCGGTGGGCCACCGCCGGTACGCGGCCGCCACCTCGGCGATCTGCTGCAGCACCACGTACGGCAGGAAGAGCCGGGTCACCCGCTGCTCGACCAGGTGCCGCAGCAGCGCCCCGGCGTCCCGGCGGACCTGCTCGCGGACCAGCACGAGCGTCCCGCCGGCCGCCCAGGTCGCGAAGCTCTCCTGCAGGCAGATGTCGAACGTCAGCGGCGCGAACTGCAGCGTCCGGTCGTCCGCGGCGAACGGGGTGCGCCGGGTCTGCCAGCGGACCATGTTCGCCAGCCCCCGGTGCTCCATCGCCACCCCCTTCGGCAGCCCGGTGGAGCCGGAGGTGTAGATCACGTACGCCAGGTCGCCCGGCGCGGGGTCGCCGGCCGGCGGCTGCGCGGGCTCGCCCGCCGGGTCCAGCCGGTCGAGCAGCAGCACCTCGGTGCCGTCCGGCACCGGCAGGCCGCCGGCCAGCGCCGACTCGGTGAGCAGCAGCGGCGCCCTGGAGTCCTCGAGGGTGAACCTGACCCGGTCCGCCGGCAGCGACGGGTCCAGCGCGAGGAACGCCGCGCCCGACTTCAGCACCGCCAGCATGGCGACGAGCAGCCCGGTCGAGCGGGTGGCGCACAGCGCGACCAGGACGTCCGGGCCGACACCGTGCCGGCGCAGCAGGTGGGCCAGCCGGTTGGCCGCCGCCTCCAGCCCGGCGTAGTCCAGCGACTCCCCGTCCAGCACCAGCGCCGGCGCGCCGGGCGTGCGTTGCGCCTGCCGGGTCACCATCCGGTGCACCGGCTCGGCCAGGTCGGCGCCGCCCCGGGCGGCCGGCGCGTTCCACTCCTCCACCAGCGCCCGGGCCTGCGCCGGGGCCAGCAGCGGGAGCCGGTCGACCGGGGTTTCCGGCTCGGCGACGGCCGCGGCCAGCACCTCCCGCCAGGACCCGGCGAGGCGGCGCGCGGTCGGGGCGTCGAAGAGGTCCGTCGCGTACTCCAGCGTGCACGCCGGCCCCTCCGGCCGTTCCTGCACCAGCAGCGTGAGGTCGAACTTCGCGGTCCCGGTGTGCACCTCCCGCGGCGTGACCACCAGCGGGCCGGCGGCGGTCGGCATGCTGGCCGTGTCGTACTGGACGAACATCACCTGGAAGACCGGCGTCCGGCTCGGCGACCGCTCCGGCCGCAGTCGCGCGACCAGCTCCTCGAAGGGCACGTCCGGCCGGGCGAGGCCGGCCAGCTGCACCTGGCGGACCCGCCCGACCAGCTCGGCGAACGAGATCCCGCCGGACAGGTCGATCCGCCAGGGCAGCGTGTTGACGAAGAAGCCGACCAGCGGCAGCAGCTCCGGCCGGTCCCGGTTGACCGTCGGGGAGCCGACCACCACCTCGTCGGCGCCGGCGTACCGGCCGAGCACCACCGCCCAGGCCGCCAGCAGCACCGAGTACGGCGTCGCGCCGCGCTCGCGCGCGACGCGCCCGGCCTCGGCCGCCAGCTCGGCCGGGAGCTCGAAGTGCTCGACCGAGCCGCGCACCGACCGCCGCGCCGGCCGGGGCCGGTCGGTGGGCAGCTCGAGCAGCGGCGGGGCGCCGGCCAGCTGGGCCCGCCAGTACCCGACCTGCCGCTCGGCGTCGGCGGCGGAGACCGCGGTACGGCGCCAGGCGGCCACGTCGGCGTACTGGACCGGCAGCGGGGCCAGCCCCGCCCGGGACTCGTCGCCGCCGGCCGAGTAGAGCGCGAACAGCTCGCCGAACAGCACGCCGAACGACCCGGCGTCCGCCACCAGGTGGTGCACCGCCAGCAGCAGCCGGGCCGAGTCCGGCCCGAGCCGCAGCAGCCGGCCGCGCAGCAGCCGCCCCGCGGACAGGTCGAAGGGCGTGCCCGCGACCTCCGCGGCCTGCCGGTCGATCTCGGCGTCCCGGCCGGCGGCCGGGATCCCGGCCAGGTCGACCAGCGGGACGGGCACCGGCGCCGGCGGCAGCACGACCTGCTCCGGCCGGCCGTCCGGGCCCGCCCGGAACGTGGTGCGCAGCGCCTCGTGCCGGGCCGCCAGCAGGCTGAGGCAGCGCTCCAGCAGGCGCGGGTCCAGCGGGCCGTCGAGCTGGACGCTGCCGCTGATCAGGTACGTCGGCTGGTGGCCCTCCAGCTGGTCGAGCAGCCAGAGCGCCTGCTGGTTCGGGGCCACCGGGAAGGCGCGGCCGTCGCGGGGCAGCACGGGTATCGGCCCGCTCGCCGCCGCCCGGGCCCGCACGTGCTCGAGCAGCCCGGCCTTGGCCGCCGCGATGCGGGACCGCAGGCCGGCGTCCACGGCCCCCTTGGGCGCCGAGATCCGCAGGTCGGTGCCGTCCCCGGACAGCCGGACCCCGAGCGACTCCAGCTCGGTCAGCAGCTCGGCCACCCCGGCGGCCGCGCCGCCGCCGGCCGGACCCGCGCCGCCGCCGGCTGGCAGGCCGGCCGCGCCGCCGTCCTCACCGGCGGGAGCCCTCCCGGTCGCCGCCGTTGCCGTCGGACCCATCGTCGCTCCGTCTCCTCGTCCCAATCCGCCCTCGCCGGTCCGCCCTCGCCGCTCCGCCCTCGCCGCTCCGCCCCTGCCGGTCCGCCCTCGCCGGTCCGCCCGGTCAGACCGTGAACTCCTCGCGCTCCTCCACCGCCCCGATACCGACCTCCGCGGCGAGGTCGAGGACGATGCCGGTGAACGTGGCCAGCGTCGGCCCCTCGAGCAGCCGGACCAGCGGGACGGCGACGCCGAGATCGGCGTCGATGCGGTTGCGCAGGTCGAGCGCCATCAGCGAGTCCATGCCCATCCCGGTGAGCGCCTGGTCGGCCTCGACCGCCGCCGGCTCGGTCCGCAGCACCCGGGCCAGCAGCAGCCGGACGTGCCCGGCGACCAGCTCGCGCGCCCGCTCCGGCTCGGCGGCGGCCAGCCGCTCCCGCAGCTCGCCGGCGTCGCCGGCGCCCGCCCCGGCCAGCTCGGCCAGCTGCCCGACGCCCCGGGCCTGCGGGAACGCGGCGACCAGGGCCGGCCAGTCGATCCGGGCGACGGTGACCTGCTCGGGCTCGCGCTCGAGCACCCGGTCGAGCACCTCCAGCGCCTCGGCCGGGCTGATGCTGCCCAGCCCGACGGCCGCCAGCTGCTCCAGCCCGCCCTCGCGGACCGCGAGGCCCACCTCGTTCCACGGGCCGTAGCCGAGCGCGCAGCCGGCCAGGCCGCGGCGCCGCCGGTACCGCGCCAGCGCGTCGAGGAACGCGTTCGCCGCGGCGTAGTTGGCCGCGCCCGCCCCGACCGGCCCGACCACCGCGGGCAGTGCCGAGACCAGCAGGAACAGCCGCACGTCCGGGAAGGCGAGGTGCAGGTTCCAGGCACCGTCCAGCTTCGGCCGGGTGACCTCGCGCAGCGTGCCCGGGTCCATGCCGGCGATGGTGGAGCCGCGGATGACGCCGGCCAGGTGGACCACGCCGGCCACCGGCGGCAGGCCGGCCTCGGCCAGCGCCCCGGGCAGCGCCGCGACCGCGGTCCCGTCGGCCACGTCGAGCGCGCGGACGTGCACCGCCGCGCCGAGCTCGGCCAGCTCCTGCACCGCGGCCGGGGGCGAGTCGACCGGCGCGGTCCGGCCGGCGAGCACGAGGTGACGGGCGCCGCGGCGGACCAGCCGCCGTGCCATCGCCAGGCCGATGTCGCCGAGCCCGCCGACCAGCAGGTACGTCCCGTCGGGGTCCGGGCGGGGGCCGCCGGCCGCCGGCTCCGCCCACTCCGGCGCCCGCACCAGCCGCGGCACCAGCAGCCGGCCGCCGCGCAGCGCCACCTGGTCCTCGGCCCGGTCGCCGAGCAGCGCGCGGACCAGGCAGGCCGCGGCGTGCGCGGGCTCGTCGTCGGCCGGGTCGAGGTCGACCAGCCCGCCCCACACGTCCGGATGCTCGGCCGCCAGCACCCGGCCGAATCCCCACACCGGAGCGTGCGCCACCCCGGAGACCGGGCCGGCGGTACCGTCCGGCTGCTGCGCGCCGCGGGTGACGAACCACAGCCGGCCGGTGCGGGCGCCGCCGTCCAGCGCCAGCGCGGCGCGGGCCAGGGCGAGCGCCGCCGCCACCCCGGCCCGCTGGGCCTCGGCGAGCTCCGCGGCACCGGCCGGGTCCGGGGGGCCGCCCGCGACCGGCCAGAGCAGCACCACCCCGCGCAGCGGCCCGGCCGCGCTCGCCTCGGCGAGCACCCGGTCCAGGTCACCCGGTCCGGCGCGCAGGACCTCCCCGCCGCGCGCGGTCAGCTCCGCGGCGAGCCGCTCCGCGACCGCCCGGTCGGCGTATCCGGGCCGGCCGTCCCAGCCGTCGAGCAGCAGCCACCGGCCGCCCGCATCGAGCGCGGGCGCCGCCTCGGGCAGCTCCCGCCACTGCGTCCGGTAGAGCAGGCCGCCGACCCCGGCCGCGCCGCCTTCCACGAGCTGCATCCGCAGCCCCTCGGCCTGCACCAGGAGCTGCCCGGACGGGTCGGTGATCCGCGCGTCCGCGAGCAGCGTGCCGGCCTCCTCGGCCTCCGGGGTGCGCACCACGTGGCTGAACACGACGTCGGTCGGCGGCCGGTCGATGCGCAGCCGCCGCACCCCGACCGGCAGCGCCAGCGCGGCGGTGCCGTCCAGCGCGCCCGGCGTCAGCGCCCCGAGCAGCAGGAAGGCATTGTCGAGCAGCGCGGGGTGGAAGCCGTACCCGTCGCCGGCCGAACCCGCCGGCAGCCGCAGCCGGCCGAGCACCTCGCGCTCGCCCACCCAGGCCCGCTGCAGGCAGCGCATGGCCGGGCCGTACTCGGCGCCGGCCGCCGCCAGCACCCGGTAGAACTCCTCCCCGCCGATCTCGGTCGGGCAGCGGGCCCGCACGGCGTCGAGGTCGACCGGGCCAGCGAGATCCACCGGGCCAGCGAGATCCACCGGGCCAGCGAGATCCACCGGGCCAGCGGGGTCGACCCGGTCGGCCCCGGCCGGCCACGCCGCCGGCACGTCGGTCGCCGGCCGGGCCGGCGCCTCGCTCTCGACCAGCTGGCGGAGCCGGTCGAGGTGGGTCAGGTTGGCCAGCACCGAGTCCACCGCCGGGCCGAAGTCCAGCAGGCAGGCGGCCTCGTCCACGCCGACCGCCGCCAGCTCCCGGGCCAGCGGCAGGCAGGAGCGCGGGGAGCCGATCAGCGCCCGCTCGCCGGCGAACCGGTCGTAGAGGAACTCCACGAACGCGTCCAGCTCCGCCTCCGGCAGCCCGGTGACGTCGACGTCCCGGTCCCGGCTGTGCGCCAGGCCCTTGAGCAGGCCGATGTTCGACTTCAGGTACGTGCAGTACGGCCGGCGGGCCAGCTCCCTGGCCTCCTGCTCGTCCGCACCGACGAAGGTGTGCAGCATGACCGTCACCTGGCCGGTCGCCGGGTCCCAGCCGGCGTCGGCGCGGGCCTTGCGGTAGGTCTCGATCTGCTCGGCGAGCCGCGGCACGCCCTGGTCGAGCAGGTGGGTGAGCAGGTTGAGCCCGAGCCGGCCGGCCCTGGCGAAGGTGGCCGGGTTGCTGGCCGCGGTCATCCACACCGGCAGCTCCGGCTGGACCGGCCTCGGGTACGTGGTCACCCGCACGGTCCGACCGGTGCCGCTGGTCACCTCCGCCGGCTCGCCGCGCCACAGCGCCCGTACCACCGGGATCGCCCGCTCCAGCACGTCGTTGCGCTCGGCGTAGCGGCCCGGGAAGAAGGCGAAGTCGTCCGGGTTCCAGCCGGCCGCGAAGGACAGCCCGACCCGGCCGCCGGACAGGTTGTCCACGACCGCCCACTCCTCGGCCACCCGCAGCGGGTCGTGCAGCGGCAGCACCACGCTGCCCGCGCGCAGCCCGATCCGTTCGGTCTCCCGGGCGAGCGCCGCGTGCAGCACCGCGGGGTTCGGGTAGAGCGAGCCGAGCGGGGTGAAGTGCCGCTCCGGCACCCAGACGCTGGAGAAGCCGTGCCGGTCGCCGAAGCGGGCGCTCTCCAGGACCAGCCGGTACCGGTCCGCGGCGAGCAGCGCGGCGTCGTCGCTGGCGAAGAACATCAGGGCGGTCCTCACCGGGCGCCTCCCCCGGCGCCGGCCGCCGCCAGCCGCCGCTGCCCGGGCCGGTCCGCCGGGTCCCGGCCGGTCGGGGTCAGCAGCCCGGTCGCATGCAGCGTCCAGCCGTCCGGCCGGTCCGGCCGGTCTTGCCCGGCCCCGTCGGTGGCGCCGGCCGGCCGGCTGTGCACCCGGAAGACGAGCTCGCCGCCGGGTTGCCCGGACAGCGTCACCTGGACGATCCGCGCCGCACCCTCCGGGATGGCCAGCACCCCGAGGTACCGCACGTCCTGCGCCGCGTACCGGACCTCGCCGGCCAGCTGCCCGGCGGCCGCCAGCGCCGTCTCCAGGTACGTCACGCCGGGCGCGACCACCTGGCCCTGGATCCGGTGGTCGTCCAGCACCGGCACCTGGTCGCGGGCCAGCCTCCGCTGCCAGACGTGCAGGTGCGGCTCACCGGCCAGCGCCGGCAGCCGGTCGCCGAGCAGCGGGTGCCCGTGCCCCGCCGCCCCCGGTCCCGCGGTGGCGTACGGCCCCCCGGTCGGCCGCCGCAGGGTGTCCGGCAGCCAGAGCCGGCGGCGCTGGAACGGGTACGTCGGCAGCCCGGCCCGGCGCCGCGGGTGCGGGTGCAGCACGGCCGCCCAGTCCACCGGCGCCCCGGCCGTCCACAGCTCGGCGAGCGCGTCGAGCAGGACGTGCCGGGCGGGCCGCCCCGGGCGGGCCGAGACGGGGTACCGCCCGTCCGGCACCGGGGCGGCAGTGCGGGCGAGCGGGGCCAGCGCGGCGCGCGGGCCGACCTCGAGGAAGAGTCGGCAGCCGGCACCGGCGAGCGCCCGGGCGCCGTCGGCGAACCGCACCGGCCGGCGGGCCTGCTGCACCCAGTAGTCCGGCTCGGTCAGCTCCTCCCCGGCGAGCGCGCCGGTCAGGTTGGACGCCACCGGCAGCCGCGGCGGCCGCATCGGCACCGCGGCGACCTCCCGGCGGAAGTCGGCCAGCATCGGCTCGACCAGCGGGGAGTGGAACGGGTGCGAGACGGCGAGCCGGCGCCCCGCGCGGCCCGCCGCCCGCAGCTCGGCGAGCACCTCCTCGACCGCCCCGGCCGCCCCGGACACCACCACGTCGGTGGGCCCGTTGACGGCCGCCAGCGCCACCGACCCCGGATGCGCCGCCAGGACGGCCTCGACCTCGGCCTCGCCCGCCCGGACCGCCGCCATCGCGCCGCCCGCGGGCAGCTCCTGCATCAGCCGGGCCCGGGTCGCGACGAGCGCGAGCGCATCCTCCGGCGCGAAGACGCCGGCCAGGCAGGCCGCGACGTACTCGCCGACGCTGTGCCCGGCCAGGTGCGTCGGGCGCACCCCCCAGGAGCGCCACAGCTCGGCCATCGCGAGCTCGTACGCGAACAGCGCCGGCTGGGTGTAGCGGGTCTGGGCGAGCAGGGCCTCGTCGTCGCCGAACATCACCGCACGCAGGTCCTGCTCCAGTCGCGGGGCCAGCGCGACGGCGCAGCGGTCCACGACGTCCCGGAACACCGGCTCGCTCCGGTAGAGCTCCGCGCCCATCCCGGCGTGTTGCGCGCCCTGGCCGGAGCAGAGCAGGGCCAGTCCCGGCGGGCCGTGCCCGGCCCGGCCGGCGACGCTGCCGGCGACCGGCCGCCCGGCGGACGCGTAGGCGGCGAGCGCGGCGCGCACCTCCGCCCGGCCGGCCCCGACCGCGGCCAGGCGGTACGGCTGGGGGTCGCGGCCGGTCGCTGCGGTCGCGCACAGGTCGGCGAAGCTCTCCGCGTCCTGGCCGCCCAGCCTGGCCGCGTGCCGGCCGGCGAGCTCGCGCAGGGCGGCGGGGCTGCGCGCCGACAGCGGGTACGGATACCGGTCGGTGCCCGCTGCCCCCGCGGTCACCGTCCCCGCGGCCACCGTCCCCGCGGCCACCGTCCCCGCGGCCACCGTCCCCGCGGCCACTGCCCCCGCGGCCACTGCCCCCGCGGCCACCGGCAGCCGCGGTGCCTCGGCGACCACCACGTGCGCGTTCGCGCCGCCGAAGCCGAAGGAGCTGATCCCGGCGACCCGCGGGCGCTCCCCCGCCGGCCAGGCCCGGCACTCCCGCGGGATCTCCAGCGGCGAGCCGGCGGTGTCGATGTACGGGTTGAGCCGGCGCAGGTGCAGGTGGGCCGGGATCAGCTCGTGCCGCAGCGCGAGCACCACCTTGACCAGGCCGGCCACCCCGGCGGCCGACTCGAGGTGGCCGATGTTGGTCTTCACCGACCCGAGCAGGCACAGCCGGCCCGGGTCCCGCCCCGGCCGCAGCACGTCGGCCAGCGCGGCGTACTCGATCGGGTCGCCGAGCGGTGTGCCCGTACCGTGCGCCTCCACGTAGTCGACCTCGCCGGGCCGCACCCCGGCGGCGGCCAGCGCGGCGGCCACGACCTCGCGCTGGGCGCCGCCGTTCGGTGCGGTCAGGCCGTTGCTGCGGCCGTCGGAGTTGACCGCGGAACCGCGGACCACGGCCAGCACCCGGTCGCCGGCGGCCAGCGCGGCGGACAGCGGCTTGAGCACCACCACCCCGCAGCCCTCGGACCGGACGTAGCCGTCGGCGGCCTCGTCGAACGCCCGGCACCGGCCCTGCGGCGACATCATCCGGGCGCGGGAGAAGACCGCGGCGAGGTGCGGGGTGAGCATGACGTTGACGCCGCCGGCCAGCGCGACCGAGCACTCGCCGCGGAGCAGGCTCTCGCACGCCTGGTGCACCGCCACCAGCGAGGAGGAGCACGCGGTGTCCACCGCCACGCTGGGCCCGCGCAGGTCCAGCAGGTAGGACAGCCGGCTGGCCGCGATGCTCAGCGCCGTCCCGGTGCCGTGGTGGACGTCCAGCGCGGCCGGGACGCCGGCGAGCAGGCGGGCGTGGTCGCTGTTGCTGATCCCGACGAAGACCCCGGCCGGGCTGCCGGCCAGGTCCCCGGCCGCGATCCCGGCGTCCTCGACCGCCTCCCAGGCCACCTCCAGCAGCAGCCGTTGCTGCGGGTCCATCCCGGCCGCCTCGCCCGGGGCGATGCCGAAGAACTCCGGGTCGAAGTCGGTGATCCCGTCGAGGAAGCCACCCCACCGCGTGCTCGCCGTCCCCGGCCGGCGCAGCTCCGGGTCGAAGAGCGCGCCGGCGTCCCACCGGTCCGGCGGGACCTCGGTGATGGCGTCCCCGCCGCGGCACAGCAGCTCCCAGAACGCGGCCGGGTCGGGACCACCGGGAAACCGGCAGCCGAGGCCGATGATCGCGACCGGCTCCCGCCCCGCGGCCGGCGACGGCGCGCGGCGGCCCGCCGCCGGCGCCCCGGTCAGCGACCGGACCAGCGCGGACAGCGTGGGCCGGTCGTAGAGCAGGGTCGCCGGCAGCCGCCGCCCGACCAGCCGCTGCAGCCGCCCGGACAGCTCGACCGCGGTCGCCGAGTCCACCCCGTACCGGGCGAACTCCTCGTCCGGGTCCAGCTCCTCCGGCCGCAGCCCCAACCGGGCCGCGACCAGCGCGGCCACCCGCTCACCCAGCGCGCCGCCCACCGGAGGCCCGACCGCGGACATCCCGGCGGCCGGGCCACCGGCGCCCGGCACCCGCGGCGCCGGCCGGTGCCACGTCCCCAGCACCGGCAGGCTGCCCTCCGCCAGCCGGCGGCGGGCGGCCCGGCGCGCCACCTTGCCGCTGGAGGTCTTCGGCAACCGGCGCGCCGGGATCAGCACCAGCGTCTCCAGCGCCGCGTCGTGCTCCTCGGCGAGCGCGGCGGCGGCCGCCCCGCCGGCCGCCGCCACGTCCAGCCGCTCGGCGTCGCCGTCGCGCACCTCCTGCACGACGACGAGCCGCTCCTGGCCGTCCTCGTCCACCGGGAAGGCCGCGCCGCAGCCGGGACGGAAGGCCGGGTGGGCCTCCTCGACGGTGCGCTCCAGGTCCTGCGGGTAGAGGTTGCGGCCGCGCAGGATCACCAGGTCCTTCAACCGGCCGGTCACGCACAGCTCGCCGTCCGGGGTGAGGAAGCCGAGGTCGCCGGTGCGCAGCCAGCGCCGCGGCTCCTCGCCCGGGACCGTGCCGCCGAAGGTGGCAACGGTCTCCTCGGGACGCCGCCAGTAGCCGCCGGCCACGCTGGGGCTGGCCAGCCAGATCTCGCCCACCCGGTCCGCCGGGACCGGCACCCCGGTGTCCGGCGCCACGATCCGCACCAGCTGGTCTTCCCGCGGGTGGCCGCACTCCACCACCGCGCGGGTCCCCGGCGCCCCGGCCGGCGCCGGCCGTACCCGGTCCTGCTCGAGCGCCTGCGCCGCGACGTGCCGGACCCGCGTCCCCGCTCCGGGCTCGGTGCCGGTGACGAAGACGGTGTTCTCCGCTAGCCCGTACGCCACGTAGAGCGACTCCCGGCGGAAGCCGTGCGGCGCCGCCGCTGCGGCGAACCGGGCCAGCGTGTCCGCGCGGACCGGCTCGGCCGCGTCGTAGGCCACCCGCAAGCAGGACAGGTCCAGGTCGCCCGGCCGCTCCCGGCCCAGCGCGCGCACGCACAGCTCGTAGGCGAAGTTGGGCGCGCCGGTGATCGTGGCCCGGTGCGTGCTGACGGCCCGCAGCCAGCGCATCGGCTCCTGCAGGAACGCCGCCGGCGGCATGACCACGCATTCCGCGTGCCAGTAGACGGCCTGCAGGAGCATGCCGATCAGGCCCATGTCGTGGAAGAGCGGCAGCCAGGAGAGGTACGCCGGGCGGTCGGTGTGCGCCATCGCGCCGGCCAGCAGCCGGGAGTTGTGCAGCAGGTTGGCGTGGCTGAGCATGACGCCCTTGGGGGCGCCGGTGGACCCGGAGGTGTACTGCAGGAACGCGAGCTCGGCGGCCGGCACCGCCGGGTCCTGCCAGTCCGCGCCGCCACCGGCCGAGACCACCCGGTCGGTGGGCACCCAGGTGACCCCGGGGAACAGGTCCACGCCGCCTTCCCGCCGGAGCCGGTCGCACAGCTGCGCGGGCGCGAGCGCCACCCGCGCGTCCGCGTCCTGGACGACGCTGAGCAGCCGGCCGAGGTGCTTGTCGGACCGCGGCGGGTACGCCGGCACGGCCGCCAGCCCGGCATACAGGCAACCGAAGAAGGCCACCACGAAGTCGGGACCGGACGGGTAGAGCATCAGGGCCCGCTCGCCGGCCAGGCCCAGCCGCTGCAGGTGCGCCGCGACCGCGCGCGCCTGCCGGTCCAGCTCGCCGTAGCTGAGCCGGGCGGTGACCTCCTCGCCCTCGGCCTGGATGGTCACGGCCGGCCGGTCCGGCCCCTCGCCGGCGCGCAGCCGGAGCAGCGCGGTCAGCGTCGGCACCCCGGGCCGGGGGACCACGATCCGGCCGGGCGTGCTCACCACGTCCCCATCCCGCCGCGTTCCTCCCCGGCCGCTCAGTCGTGCTGCGGGCCCTCGGCGCCCGGCGGGTAGAAGACCCGGCCCGCGGACCAGGCACGCCGCAGCGCGGAGACGGCCTCTTCCTGGGTGGCCAGCGCGAGCAGCTTGCCCTCGGTGAACGCACCGGAGGCGTAGCCGACCATGATCGCGGCGTGCGCGGCTTCGGCGTCCGGGAAGTCGACGACGACGGCGAAGTGGTACTCCGCGTCCCGGATGAACCACCAGTGCAGCACCTTGCCGCCGACCGAGCCGTAGAACTGCCAGGCGTGCTCGTCCCGGGCCGCCAGCCCGTCCGGGTCGTCGAGCAGGCTCTTGAGCACCTCGGGGGCGTACCGGGCAAAGATCATGTACTGCGCCATCGGGACTCCTTCGTCGAACGGATGGACGGGACAGGGTGATCCGCCGGTCAGGCGGGCGTCAGCGCCTCCGGTGCGGGGACCGGCGCGGGGAGCTCCGGGTCCGGCTGGCTCAGCCAGTACGGGTTGCGGGCGTCGGACGTGCCGGTGAACAGCGGCAGCGGGCGCCACGCCCCGAGCCGGCGGGCGTGGGCGAGCACGACCTCGGTGACCACCTGGTCCTCGAGTGCGTACCCGGTGGAGTCGAATACGGTCAGCCGGTCGCGGTAGGCCTCGCCGCCACCGACGACCAGCTCGGCGAGGCTGGGCCCGATCTCCTCGCCGGACAGCTGCTGGCACTCGCCCTCGATCGCGGCCTGCGGCAGGTAGTCCGGGCAGACGACCGCAGCGCGCAGCAGCGCGAGCGGCAGCTCCGTCTTGCCCGGCAGATCCGACCCGACCGCGTTGACGTGGGTGCCCGGCCGCAGCCGCTCCGGGTCGCCCGGCAGGACCGGCGGCGCCCCGACCGGGGCCGAGGTCGCGGTGCAGATCACGTCCGCCGCGGCTGCCAGCGTCTGCGGGTCGCTGCGCTCCACCCGCAGGCCGGTGAACGCGACCCGCCGCGCGAACGAGGCGAGCACGTGCGGGTCGGTGTCGTACGCCAGGACCCGGCGGATCGGCAGCACCCTGGACAGCCCGTGCAGCTGCGCCACCGCCTGCGCGCCACAGCCGACCAGGCCGACCACCGTGCTGCCCCGCCTGGCCAGCCGCCGGGTGGCGACCGCGGACGCGGCGCCGGTGCGCAGCGCGGTCGTGAACGTCGCGTCGAGCAGGGCGGTCAGCGCGCCGGTCCGGCTGTCGTAGACCGCGGTGCTCGCCATGATCGTGGGCAGCCGGTAGTGCTCCGGGTTGTCCGGGTTGTACGCGACCATCTTCACCGTCGCGGTGGCGGACGGGCGCATCGCCGGCATCCACTCCAGCACGCCGGTGCGCTCGTTCTCCAGGGCGAAGCCGCCGCGCGGGCAGACCGCGACGGTGGACGGGTCGGCCAGCGCCACCTCGAGGGCGGCGATCACCTCGTCCATGAGCCCGTCGAGACCGGCGTCCGCGATGATCCGACGGAGGTCACTCTGTGTGACGAGCAAGCTCATACCTTTCTTGGTCGACCGAAGCGTTACCAGCCGGTACGTCCGATGCAGAGCACTCTATGTCCGACACACTATCGGGGATAGTGTTCGTCCCTGATAGGGCGGAAGCTACCCCGATCGGGTGTTGCGAGGTGATGAGGCGTGGCGTTCCCGGTCGAGCTGCTCGAGTGCCCGGCCTGCTCCGGGCGGGTGGCGCCGGTCGGGCCGGACGAGGAGCTGGCCTGCGAGCGCTGCGGGCGCCGCTCCCGCACGGTGTCGCCCGGCTACCTGGACATGCTGCGGGAGCCGGGGCGGCCGGACCCGGCGCCGCCCACGCCGGCGCAGCGACTGATGGAGAGCAGGCTGTTCGTCCGGATGTACGAGACGGCGATGCGGCCGTTCTTCGCCCGGGTCTTCGCCGGCCCCGGGGCGCACGTGCCCTCCCCGGCGGAGGAGTTCGAGATCTACCGGGACTGGCTGGGCCTGGCCGGGTCGACCGGCAGCTGGCTGGACCTGTCCTGCGGCGCCGGCTACTTCACCCGGCTGATGGCCGGGACCGCACCCGCCGCGACCGTGGTCGGGCTGGACATCTCGACCGCGATGCTGGAGCGGGCCGCCGGGCACGGCGCCGGCTCGCCCAACCTGCGCTGGGTCCGCGGGGACGTGCGCCGGCTGCCGTTCCGGGACGGCAGCTTCGACGGCGTGAGCAACCCCGGCTCGCTGCACCTGTACGCCGACCCCGATGCCGCCTTCCGCGAGGTCTTCCGCCTGCTCAAGCCCGGTGGCAGGTTCGCCGCCAGCACGTTCGCCGAGTCCGGCCGGCCGCTCGGGCGGCACGCGGCCCGGCTGCTCGGCGTGCGGCGGACCGACCTGGGCGCGCTGCCGCGCGCGCTCGCCGCGGCCGGCTTCGTGGACTACCGGCTGCGCCGGTTCGGCGACGCCTTCGTCGCCGGCGCCCGGCGGCCGGAGCAGGGCCGGTCGGAGTAGGGCCCGCCGGCCGCGCGGGGCTCCGGGCGCGCCTCAGAGCTTGTAGCGCACCGCGGTCGACTGCGGCCGCTCCGGCGCCTGCGGGCCGTTCTTCCGGAAGTCCTCCGCCGCCCGGACCAGCCAGACCGACGGGGTGTCCGCCCGCACCGCGGTGGTGTGCCGCCCCGGGAACTGCCGCTCGGTGGCGGCCATGTCCGCCATGATCTGGACGTCCTGCCGGATGATGCGTTTGATCGCCGCCCGGACGACCGGGAAGACCGCGCTGGTGAGGCCCGGGACCCGGACCGTGACGCGGCCGAAGAGCCGGGTACTGGTCGCCGACACCGGCACGGCGACGAACTGCGACGTGGAGTGCGCCGCGCCGCTGACGTACACCAGCTTGACGACGTTCGGCCCGATGAACTCCTCCGTGTGCAGCACGTCCGCGTCCCGCCGGCCCGCGAACCGGTAGAGCAGGCTGCCGCGCGCCTTCTCCCCGTCGGTCCTGATGTGTACGCCCCGGTCGGTCTGCTCGACCCTCGCGTGCACCTCCGTCTTCGGCATCCCGCGCAGCAGGCCCCGGTGCAGGAACGCGGCATGCGAGGCGTCGACGAGGTTCTCCATCACCCGGATGTAGTCGCAGGCGATCTCCTCGTCGACCAGGAACGCCCGGTGGTCGGGGAACTGCCAGGGTTCCGGCTCCGGCTGGTAGGGCTCGGGGGCCAGCGTCACCCAGACCGCGCCGCCCGACTCGTGGGTGCGCAGGGCCGGCACCCGGACCGCGGGCGTCCGCTCGACGCCGAGCTGGCTGGGCACCTGGACGCAGCGCCCGGAGCCGTCGAAGAGCCAGCCGTGGTAGCGGCACCGGAGGCCGCCATCGACCGCCCGGCCGGTGCTCAGCTCGACGCCGCGGTGAGGGCAGCGGTTCTCCAGCGCGGCCGGGGCGCCGCCGCGGGTGCGGAACAGCACGAACCGGCGGTCCAGCACCGTGCACCCGCGCGGCTTGCGGCCCAGGTCCCGGGACCAGGCGACGGGGAACCAGCTGCGCTCGAGCGTCTCCATGTCGCCCTCCCCGAGTGCCCTGCCCTATGCGATGCCTGATTTGTCGGCAGGCTACCACTACCGACCGGGAAGGGAGCACTCTTCCGCACTTCCCAGCCTGACTGTCCCATCCCTGATCTCGGCGCCGCGCCACCCGGACCGGCCCGCACTACCCGGGCCGGGTTGTCCACAGGCGCGCTTTCCCGCCGTTTCACGGGCATTCCGGACGTTAGGGTGGCGCCATGGTTGTCGCTCTCGGCTTCGATCCCGCACCCGGCTCGCCGGAGGCGCTGCTCAGCTCGGCCCGGCAGGCGGAGGCGACGGGGCGGTCGCTGGCGGCCGCCGCGGGCTCGGTCGCCCGGCTGGACCCGTCCTGGCGCGGCCCGGCCGCGATCGCCTTCCGGGATCGGCTGGGTGAGCTGCCCCGGGACCTGGACGGCGCGGCGGCCGCGCACCGCTCGGTGGCCCGGGCGCTGACCGACTATGCCGACGGGCTGGCCGGCCGGCGGCGGCGGGTCGCGGAGCTGGAGCGGCGGGCGGAGGAGCTGCGGGTCTCGGGTGCCTCGCTGGTCGGGGTCCTGGCGGAGGCACGCGGGCTGCACGCCGAGCACCGGGCGGCGGCCCGGGCGGCAGCGGCGCGGGTCCGGGCGGCGACCGACCCGCCGTACCCGGAGCCCGGAGTGCTGGCGCGCGTCACCGGCCGGGTCCGGCGCTGGATCGCCGACCACGCCGGCGAGCTCACCTGGGCCGCGACCGTCCTCAAGGGACTGTCCGGCGCCCTGGCCGTGCTCTGCCTGGTGCCGGGCTTCCAGCCGCTGGCGCCGGTCGCCTGGGCTGCGGCCGGGCTGGCGCTCGGCCTGGATGCCGCGGTGCGGGCCGCTACCGGGCGGGGCTCGTGGCGTTCGCTCGCCCTGGACGCGGTGCTCACCGCCGCGCCGGCCGGGCCGGTGGCGCGGACGATCCGGGGTGCGCCGCTGGTCGGCTCCCTGCTGCGCACGGCCAACCGGGCGATGCCGGGGCCGGTCAAGGGCCACGCCTTCCGGGCGCTGCGCACGCTGCCGGAGGGGATCAGCCGCGGCCAGCTCGCCCGGGCCGCCGCGCGGATCCGGGCGGAGGCGGGGCACCTCGGCGACGACGTCGTCGTGCAGGGCAGCCGGGCGGGTCACTCCGCGGGGGCGGGCTCGGACGTGGACTTCGGGATCCGGGTCGCACCGGAGCGGTACGCCGAGCTGGTCCGGGAGTGCTTCGACCCGGTCCGCAACGCCGAGGCGATGCGCAACGCCGCCGAGCGGGGCCGGATCTTCTGGCGCCGCGCCGGCCTGAAGGAGCTGCACGACGGCCTGCGGGACGACCTGGGCCGCAGGGTGGACCTCGCGATCATCGAGCGCGGCGGGCTCTTCGACGGCGAGCCCTGGCTGCGGGTCCGATGACCGCCGCCACCCCGCCGTACCGGTGGGCCACCCTGTACGTGGACGCGGCCGACCCGGCCACCGTGGTCGCGGACGTCCGGCGACTGCTCGACGTCCCGCCCTCCGACCTCGACGTCTTCACCGTGCCGGGCTTCACCGCGGACGTCCGGCCCAACCCGGACCGGACCCAGAGCGGCCAGGTGCTCGACTGGCGCACGATGATCGAGGTGGACGCCGCCCCGGACGTCCCGGACCTCGACGTGGTCGCCTTCGTCACCCGGCTGGTCGCCCACCTCCGCGCTGCCGGCCACCGGGTCGCCGTCGACAGCGACTTCACCGACGAGCTCCGGTGACCGGTCGGCGCGCCCCGGTCAGAACTGCGGGCTGGTGTTGTCCGTGCCGCCGAGCTCCCGGAGGAAGGCGTGACACTTGTGCGCGCGGGCCGAGTCCTCGGCCATGACCTGCTCGAAGAACGTGGCGATGTCCTCCCTGCCGGCGTTGCGGGCGTCCCGGACGTACTGGCCGTAGTCGTGGCCCGCCTTGAGCGAGTGGTACTGGACCGAGATGAGGTCGTAGGTCACGTCGTCGAAGCCGGTCTCACCGGTCGCCATCGGTGCCTCCGGGGCTCGGGTAGGGACGGGATCATCACCGCGCCTACCCACTCCGCCTGGGCTCATGCCCCCGCGTTCCCGGGTCCAGCTCGGCCAGCCGGGTAGCCAGGAAGTCCCGCTCCACCGCGTTCCCGGTCAGCAGGATCGCCTCCTCGTACGCCGTCCTCGCCTCCTCCAGCCGACCCAGCCTGGCCAGGAACGCGGCCCGCGCGGCCGGCAGGTAGCCGTAGCCGGCCAGCTGCGGCTCCGCCGCCAACGGGTCCAGCTCGGCCAGCCCGGCCGCCGGTCCGCGCGCGAAGCCGACCGCGACGCCGCGGTTGAGCGCCACCACCGGCGACGGCCACACCGCGGCCAGCACGTCATAGAGGTCGACCACGTGCGCCCAGTCGGTCTCGTCCCAGCTCGGCGCCTCGGCGTGGACCGCCGCGATCGCCGCCTGCAACCCGTACCGGCTCGGCGGCCGGCGGCGCACCGCCTCCCGCACGAGTGCGACGCCCTCGGCGATCTCCGCCCGGTCCCAGCGGCCGCGGTCCTGCTCGGCGAGCAGCAGCAGCCGCCCGTCCGGCCCGACCCGGGTGTCCCGGCGGGCGTCGGTGAGCAGGATCAGCGCCAGCACCGCGGCGACGTCGGCGTCCTCGGGCAGCAGCCCGCGCAGCATCCGGGCCAGGTCCAGCGCCCGCTCGACCAGGTCACGGCGGACCAGGTCGGCGCCCTCGGGGGCGGTGTGCCCGGTGGTGAACAGCAGGTGCACCACGGCCAGCACAGCCTCGACGCGAGCCGGCAGCTCGTCCGCGGCCGGCACCCGGTACGGGATTCGGGCGGCGGCGATCTTCTTCTTCGCCCGGGTGATCCGGGCCGCCATCGTCGGCTCGGTGACCAGGAAGGCGCGGGCCACCTCCGCGGTGCTCAGCCCACACAGCAGCCGCAGGGTCAGCGCCACCTGCCCCTCGGTGGCCAGCGCCGGGTGGCAGCAGGTGAAGATCAGCCGCAGCCGGTCGTCCGGGAACGCGCCAGCCGGGTCCGGCGCGGCCGCCTCCTCCTCCTCGACCAGCAGCGGCAGCGCCCGGCGCAGCGTCGCGTCCCGACGCAGCAGGTCCAGCGCCCGGCGGCGGGCCACCGTGGTGAGCCACGCACCCGGCTTGGCCGGCACGCCGCGGTCGGTCCAGGTCGTGAGCGCCTGCGCGTACGCGTCCTGCACGCACTCCTCGGCCAGGTCGAGGTCACGGGTGACGCGCACCGTCGCGGCGAGCACGAAGGCCCACTCGCGACGGTGCGCGGCGGCGACCGCGGCAGCGACCGCGGTCGCGTCCACCCGGGCCGCCGGTCAGTCGAAGATCTGGACCGGGCGCAGCTCCACCCCGCCGAACGGCGCCGGCACCTGCTTGGCGAGCGCGATCGCCTCGTCCAGGTCGGCGGCCTCGAGGACGTAGAACCCGCCGAGTGCCTCCTTGCTCTCCACGAACGGCCCGTCCGTGACCGTGAAGCCGCCCCCGCCGTCCTTGCGGATGGTCGTGGCCGTGCTGGTCGGCTGCAGCGCCTGGCCGCCGCGCAGCTTGTCCGCCGCGGACTGCGCGAACTCGGTGTGCGCCTGCATACCCTTCTCGATCTCGGCCGGGTCGCCCTCGGACCAGCCCTTCTCGTCCTCGTAGATCAGGACCACGTACTGCGCCATGGTGGCGTCCTCCCCCTCGCTCCGGGCCCGCCGGTCGGGCCTCGACGCTCGTCCCGACGAACGACCTCCGCCGGGATCGACAGCCCGGCGCAGATTTTCCCACTCGGGCCTGCATCCCGGCCCGCAGCTCCCCCAGACCCGCCACGCCGGACAGTCTCCCGCAGCGCCGGACGACGCCGCTTCGGGCTCGCAGGGTAGACACGCAGCATCGTTCGCCGGCGTGTCCCTTACGGCTCGTGCCGACGAGCCGCGCCGCCGAGTAGATGTTCCGTCCAGGCGTCGGTCGCTTGCTGCGCATCCATCGCCGCGACCTGCTCCGGCCGGAAACCGGCCTTGCCGACGAGCCGCTCTGCGAGCCAGCCGGGCACCGGCTCGCGAGCTGCCAGCGGCGGGGCGGTGCGGGCGACCAGCCGGCCCAGCCGACCGACCACTTCGGCGAACGACGCCAGGCTCGGTCGAGTGCCCGCCGCTGCGCCGGCCCGCGCCGCCGCCTCCGCGTACACCTCGTTGTCGGCGCGGCGACCCACAGCCCAGACCTCGCACACGACCACCGCACCGGCCACGACCCGGTAGACCACTCGCCAGGTGCGCCCAACCACCAGTTTGCGGAAGCCGGTCAGCTCCCCACCCAGCGGCCGGCCGGACAGCGGATCTGCCGCCAGCATCAGCAGCTTGCGCAACACCTTGAGCGCCACGTCTGGACCCAGCCGGCGCAGGTCGTCGATCGCGGCGTCGAGAAAGGCGATCTCGGCCACCGCTAGTCGGCGTCGGGAATGTCCGCGAGCGACTCGCGGGTGTGACCGAACGCGGCAAGCACGTCGTCCAGTCCGGGCCGCCGGCCGCTGTCCGTAGCCGCCCGGGACAGCACGAGAGCCAGGTCCCGCAGGTCGCTCTCCAACTCGGTCAACTCGGTCAGCCGCTGGAAGCTGACCACGGCGGCCACCGGTTTCCGGTGGCGGGTGATGATCACGTCGTCTCCTAGCTCGGCGTCGGCCACGAGTCCTGCGACGCCTCGCTTGGTGGCATCAGTGACCGACAACTCGTGCCGGACCATGGCGGAAAGTGTACAGACTTCCTGAACAGTAGTCAGCGTTCGGCAATGGCGCCGAGGACCGGCTTCACGTCCAGCACCGGTGTGCCGTCCAGCGCCTCCAGGCCGGCGACCCGCAGCCGGGCGCCGTCGACCGCGAGCACGGTCACCCGGTGCAGGCCGATCGGGTTAGGCCGGTCCGGCGAGCGGGTGCTGAAGACGCCGGTGATCGGGCGGCTGGTGTCGCCGCGTGGGTGGACGGACAGCACGCCGCGGTCGGCCCGGTCCAGCCAGGTCAGCACGATGAGCTCGGCGCCGGGCCCGATGTCCCGGTAGGCCTCGGCCAGGTCCGGCCGGAAGGCGATGGTGGCGTCCGGGGCGCCCTCGTCGCCCTGGTTGGGTGCGGCGTCCCGGTCGGTCAGCGGCGACTCGACCCGGCCGACCGGCCGCACCAGATGCCCGGCGGCGGATGCGCCGAGCTCCTCGGCGTACGCGACCAGCGAGCGGGTGTAGCGGGTGAGGTGCGGCGCGAGCGCGGTCAGCGCCACCGCGGCGGCTTCCCGGTCCCGGCCGGCGCTGGACAGGGCGAGCGCCAGGAACGCCCGGACCGCGTCGTCCAAGTCGTCGCAGCCGGCGTCCCGCTCGGCGGTCAGCAGCGCGACGCTCTCCTCGACCTGCCCGAGGTTGCGCAGCGAGCTGGCCAGCTGGATCACCGCGCGGCGGCGCCAGGGCCCGGACAGGCCGGCCGCCAACGCCCGCCGGTAGTCCTGCACGGCCCGCTCCGGGTCGCCGGTCGAGTCGTACGCGGACGCCCGCTCGAAGAACCCGACCGGGTCGCCCGGCGGCAGCTCGGCGACCAGTCCGGCCATGGTCGCGACGAAGTCGTCCCCGGTCCGCTCATCGACCGACGCCCACAGCTCGGCCAGTCGCCGGTCCCAGTCCGCCGCATCCACCCCGACAGCCTGCCACCACGGCCCGGCCCCGCCGGCCGCACCCGCCGGGACAATGGCCGGATGCTGCTCAAGGCCTGCCTCAACGGTCCCCGCCGCCCGGCGGACCACCCGACGCGAGCACCGGCCGGTCGCTGAGGAACGATCCTGCCGCCCGGCCCGGCTACCGCGGCGCGACGGCGAAGGGGTCGAGGAGGCGCACGCCGGTACGACGTACATCGGCCGTATTGCGGGTGACCAGCGTCCAGTCGTGCACGAGAGCGGTCGCGGCCAGCAGGCCGTCGACGACCGGCAGCGGGTCGGGGACGTTGAGCCGGCCCCACGTGTCGGCCACCTCGGCGGTGACCGGGGCGACGCGATCGCGGTAAAGGTCGAGGAGGTCGGCGAGCCACTTCTCATGCGCGCTCGCCTGCTCCCGGTCGCGCCGGGCCAACCGCTCGATGCCGTTCCGGATCTCGCCGACGACCAGCACGCTCAGGTACAGGTCGGCGGCCGGCGCCGAGGCGAGCCATGAGGTCACCGCACCATCCGGCTCACGCTTGCGGAGCTCCGAGACCACGTTGGTGTCCAGCAGAAAGCTCACTCGTCCTCGTCCAGGTCGATGGGTCTGGCCACTTCGCGGGACCGGCGGATGTCTAGCGCCTCAAGGTCCGGACCGGCCCGGAGGAACTCCTTGAAATCGCGGCTACCGCCTTGGAGCCGCCGGTACTCCCGGATGTCCAGGACCACGGCGACCTCGTCGCCGTGCTTCGTGACGAACTGCGGGCCGTCGGATCGGGCCGAGCGCACCAGCTCGCTGAAGCGCTGCTTCGCCTCCTGCAGCTGCCAGTGTGCACTCACGGGCGCCTCCTGGGCTGTCTAGACAGACCCGACTCTAGCCGCTCAGAGGAAGCGGTGCATGACATGCAGGCCGACCGGGCCGTGCACCGGGTGGTCGAAGGCCTCGGGGACGGTGGCGAGGATCGAGAAACCAAGCGACTGCCAGAGCGCGACGGCGCCGGTGTTGGTCTCGACCACCGCGTTGAACTGCATCGCCCGGTAGCCGTCGGCCCGCGCCTGCTCGAGCACGTGCTCGGCGAGACGGCGACCGACGCCTCGGCCGGCGTGGTGCGGGTCGACCATGAAGCCGGCGTTGGCGACGTGCGCCCCGGCGCCGCCCTGGTTCGGATGGGTCTCGGCGGCGCCAAGCACTGTGCCGTCCCCGTCCACCGCGACCACGGTGCGGCCGGGCGGCTCACGCATCCATTTCGAACGAGCGCTGGCCTCGCCGGTGTCCCGGTCCCAGGTGTAGGTGTCCCCCGTCTCGATGATCCCGCGCAGGAACGGCCAGATGGCCGGCCAGTCGCCGGCGGTGGCCGCGCGGACGGAGATGTCCGCGGCGCCACCGCGGGCCGCCCGGGCCTCCGGTCCCAGCTCCTGGAAGAGCGTGATCTGCAGCTCCGCCGGCGTCTCCAGCCGCGAGTTCAGCGACCGCCACGGCGTCACCCTCGGCGATGCGATCTCCCGCGCCCCGGCCGCGGTCAGCTCCCCGGTCCGAGCCCGGGTGTCGTCCACCTCGAAGGCGACCCGCAGCCGCGGCGCCACCAGGCGACCGACCTCGACCTCGTCGATGTACTGCCGCTGGGCCGGATTCGCCAGCTCCAGAGTGGCGCGGCCGGCATCGAGGATCGTGACGTGGGCGCCGCCCGGACCGGAGATCGCCTCCCGCTCGGCCAGGCCGAGAGCGTCCCGGTAGAACGCGACCGCCTCGTCGTAGTCCTCCGCCGCCACGACGAGCCGCAGCTGCCGGACGCTCACCCGGACCTCCGTCCAAACTCGACGGTGCGCCGCACGATGTACCCGTCCTCTGTCATCCGCCGGATGGTAGCGACGCCGCCGCATAGTGGCCGGATGCCGCGCGAGGTGTGCGTCAACAGTCCCCGCCTACCGCGAGACCAACCGGCGCTCCATTGACGCCGGGCAGATCTCGAGGCGTGCGATGACGACCCCGCCGCCCCGGCCCGCTCGGCCGAGAATGGGTCACGCCCGCGCGCGACCGGGTGGGCAAGATCGGCGAGTGATCCCGACGTGGGCCGCTCGATCTCGCGGTGGCGCGCCGCCTGCGCGGCGGCCATTCGGAGGGCGGCGGTGACCGTCTCCCGGATCGTCCTGGCCTGCAGCGCCTCGCGCGCCGCCTCCATGTCCTCGTCCGAGATCTCGGCCAGCCGCTTGGTCATGCTGCCTTCGTACATCCTTTTCCAGCGGCAACATATTCAGGCGCGGCGGGTAACTGGCCGCCGTCGAAGCTGGCAGATTACGATAGCGGTCCGTCGCGAATGGCCGTCCAATTTCGCCTTGGGCCGCGCTCGGCCCGGGCTGATAGATGCCTACTCGTCTCGGTCTTCCAGCACAACCGCGCTGATTTCGTCGGCAATCTCCTCGATCGAACAGTCGGATGTCCTAATGGCCACCTTGTCGGCGAGCGAAGGGCTTTGCCGCACCACCTCATCCTTTGAGATGCCGTGCCAAAGCGGCAAAAGTACCTGTTTCCCGGAGACCGCCATGGTTACAAGTCCATCAAGTTCATACTGCGGCCAACCCTTTGCGAAGAATGGGCCCGACAACACGATGATGCCGAACCGGCTCGCGGCGATGCCGGTGTCGATCTTCCGGCGGAGACTATCGCGCGTCATACTGGGTTTCGGCCGCCTCCCCTGTCGGCGACTCTGCAAGATTCTGCGCGATATCCCGTAATTGAGGCCTTGATTCAGCAATTTCCGGGAGTGGGCGCAGGGCAGAGCCGGGGATCACTCGGATACCGGCGCGCGTAGACCCTTGAAGACCTTGCATATCGACTGCAACATGCCAGTGTCCCGAACGAGGCACTTGCAGGCGAACTGGCGATCGGCGGGCAAGGCCGCCGACGTAGCCATGACGTTTGGCTGTCTGTTCCCCATCAGCTGCAGCCGGAGGTGGAGCCGCAACCCTCGCAGACGTAGCAGGACCCGGCCGGACGCATCTTGGTGCCGCAGGTGAAGCAGAGCGGGGCGTCGGCGACGGTGCCCTGCTGCAGCTCCAGCAGCTCGGTCGAGGAGTGCACCTCGGCCGGCGCCGGCTTCGGCGCGGTGGCCTCCACGGTCTCGACCGTCTCGTGGTGCTTCTCGACCGGCGCCGAGGAGCGCAGCGCCTCGACGTCCACTTCGGACTCGTCCGTGCCGCCCGGCCCGTACGACCCGGCCACCGTCGCGGCCCGCTCCTCGGCGGTGAAGATGCCGAGATCGGCCCGCTTCTCGAACGGCAGGTAGTCCAGCGCCAGCCGGCGGAAGAGGTAGTCCATCACCGAGGACGCGATACGGATGTCCGGGTCGTCGGTCATGCCGGCCGGGTCGAAGCGCATGTTGACGAACTTCGACACGTACGTCTCCAGCGGCACCCCGTACTGCAGGGCGATGGAGATGGCGATGGAGAAGGCATCCATGACGCCGGCCAGCGTCGAGCCCTGCTTGGACATCTTCACGAACAGCTCGCCCAGCCCGTCGTCCGGGTAGGACGAGGAGGTCGCGTAGCCCTCCGCGCCGGCGACGGTGAAGGACACCGTCTGGGATGGCCGCTTCTTCGGCAGCCGCTTGCGGGTCGGCCGGTACTCCACCACCGGCGCGGGCGCGTCCTCCGCCGCGGCCGGCTTCTTCCGGGTGGACAGCGGCTGCCCGACCTTGCAGTTGTCCCGGTAGATCGCCAGCGCCTTGAGTCCGAGCTCCCAGCCGGACCGGTAGATCTCCTCGATGTCCTGCACCGTCGCCGTCTCCGGCATGTTCACCGTGTTGTGGTTCATGATGCCGTTGCCGACGAAGGCATGGGTTTCCGGAACGGAAAGGTCATAGACCTCCGCCTCTCCGGCCTCTCCTGCTGCGGCGACTGGGACGAAGTGCAGGTTGCCGCCGACCACGGACTCAACCCAGGAGGGAAGCTCGACGTCCGCGGTGCCGGCACCGAGATCCAGCTGGAGGTAGGCCGCCGCTCGCGCAGCCTTCTCAGGCTCGAGGAACGGCACGAGACTCACCATCAGCTGTCCCTGGCGGCCGGCGGCGTAGACCTCGTCGAAACTCTTGTCGTACACGGCGTCGTATTTGCTTACCCGGCTGTGGACGACGCCGAGGTTCGTGAGCACGGCCTGCAGGTCGTCCAGCAGGCGGGGACTGTCGAGGCAGATCGCCCACTTGGGAGCCGTGGACGTGGTGACGTACGCGTCGAGCGCGAGCCCCTGCAGGAACCCGAGCACCATGTCGCGAGGCGACCGCAGCACCGCGTCCGGGATGCGCTTGCCCGAGGCCCGGTCTCCGCAGCCGAGCGCCTCCAGGAACTCGACGGCCGCCTTCGACGACACGCTCACCGCAGGACACTTGCCCTGCTGCCGCTCGATGCGAGGCGTCAAGCCGAAGACCGTCCGCCATGCCTCCCGTACCCGTTCGAGCACGGC
>JBJMII010000027.1:0-9468 GCA_045806925.1 Mycobacteriales bacterium | reverse complement strand
GGCCGGCTCGACGCCGACCATGCCGGCTCGCCCGGCCGGCCCCTCCATGCCGGCCCGCCCGGCTCAGGGTCTGCCGCCGCGTCCCGGCGGCCCCACCGGCCCCGGCGCCCGCCACTCCGGTTGCTTCCGCGGCCGCCGCACCGCCGGCGGCCGCACCGCTCGCCGCCGCCGGCGGCGCCGACGAGGCCAGGTAGCCCGTGGCCAGTGCCCCACTGCCGAGCACCACCGGCACGATCAACCCGCGCAGGCTGGAGTTGAGGTCCGCCAGCTCGCCGGCGAGCAGCCGGCACTGCTCGCACTCGTCCAGGTGCCTGTCCACCCGGAGCCGGTCCCGCCGGGACAGCCCGCCGCGGGCCCACGAGCCGAGCCGCTCGGCCGTGTGGCGGCACTGCTCGCCGGCCGCGCCCGCGAGGTGCTCCTGCAGGTAAGCCTGCCGCAGCCCCTCACGGGCCCGGTAGGCGAGCGCGGCCACCCCGTTCGGCGACAGGCCGAGCACCGGCGCCACCTGGGCCGGTGTCTCCTGCTCCACCTCGGTGTGCCACAGCACGGTCTGCCAGCGCTCCGGCAGCCGGGCGAACGCGCGGGCCGCCAGCGACGCCTCCAGGTCGGCGACGACCGTGTCCACCCACGGCACGCCAGGGTCGTGCCGGGTCATGTCGTCGGACAGCTCCAGCCGGCGGTCCCGGCGGATCCGGTCGTACAGAGTGTTGCGCAGCGTGGTCAGCAGGTACGCCCGGAACGCGATGTCCGGACCGCCGCCGGCCTTCAGGGTGTCCAGCACCCGGGCGAAGGACTCGGCCACCAGGTCGTCCCGCTCGGCATCCGAGCGGGTCAGCTGGCGGGCCAGGTGGTGCGCCGCGGCGGCGTGCCGCCGGTAGAGCGTCCCGTACGCCTCCGTGTCGCCGTCCCGGACCGCGGCGATCAGCTCGGCGTCGCCCGGCCGGTCGAGCCCACCGAGATCCGCGCGGGGCAGCGGGACGGACATCCAGGATGCTCCGATCGGCCGGGAACTGTCGTCCGACGATATGCCCCCTGCACCGCGTCACCGAACGCGCCGACCGCCGTCCCCCCGGCGAGGCACCCCCACCCCCGAGGGGGCGCCTTGCCGGCGGCCCGGCATCCGCCGGCCACCGTCCTCGGCCCGGTGGGGCGGGCGGGCCGGACGGCCCGCCCGGGGTCGAGGCGGTTCCGCCGCTACCCTCGCCGCATGCACCCGAGCACCGGCCTGCCCGTGGTCGGGATGGTCGGCGCCGGGCAGCTGGCCCGGATGACCCACCAGGCCGCGATCGCGCTCGGCCAGTCGCTCCGGGTGCTCGCGGCGTCCCCGGCCGATGCCGCCGCCCTGGTCGCCGCTGACGTCGTGCTCGGCGAGCACACCTCGTACGGGGACCTGGAGAGCTTCGCCAAGGCCTGCGACGTGCTCACCTTCGACCATGAGCAGGTGCCGTCCGAGCACCTGCGCCGGCTGGCGGCCGCCGGTCACACCGTGCTGCCAGCCGCGGACGCGCTGCTGCACGCGCAGGACAAGCAGGTGATGCGGACCCGGCTCGACCAGCTGGGCCTGCCGGTGCCGCGGTGGACCCCGGTCGGCTCGGCCGCCGACGTCGAGCGGCTGGCCGCCCGGACCGGCTGGCCGGTGGTCGTCAAGGCGGTCCGCGGCGGGTACGACGGGCGCGGTGTCTGGGTCGCCGACTCGCCGGCCGACCTCGCCCCGCTGCTCGCCTCCGGCGTGCCGCTGCTGGCCGAGGAGCGGGTGCCGCTGCGCCGGGAGCTGGCCGCGCTGGTGGCCCGCTCGCCGTACGGGCAGGGCGCGGCCTGGCCGGTGGTGCAGACCGTGCAGCGGGACGGCATCTGCGTCGAGGTGCTCGCGCCGGCGCCGGGGCTGCCGGACCGCAGCGCCGAGCGGGCCGCGGAGATCGCCCTCGGCATCGCCGGCGAGCTGGGCGTCGTCGGCGTGCTGGCGGTCGAGCTCTTCGAGCGCACCGACGGCGCGCTGCTGGTGAACGAGCTGGCCATGCGACCGCACAACAGCGGGCACTGGACCATCGAGGGATCCCGGACGTCGCAGTTCGAGCAGCACCTGCGGGCGGTGCTGGACTACCCGCTGGGTGCGACCGGGCTGGCCGCGCCGGCGGTCGCGATGGCGAACGTGCTGGCCGGCGAGCCGCCGGCGGGCACGCCGGGGCTGGACGAGCGGGTGCACCACCTCGCCGCCCGGTGGCCGGAGCTGAAGCTGCATCTCTACGGCAAGCGGCCGCGGCCGGGACGCAAGATCGGGCACGTGACGGCGCTGGGTGACGACCTGCCCGCGCTCCGGCGGGACGCGGTGGCCGCGGCGGCCTGCCTCGCGACCGGTGTGTTCCCATGACCGCGCTGGTCGCGGTCATCATGGGCAGCGACTCGGACTGGCCGGTGATGAGCGGCGCCGCGGACGCCCTGCGCGAGTTCGAGGTCCGGTACGAGGTGCGCGTCGTCTCCGCGCACCGCACCCCGCGGGACATGGTCGAGTACGCGACGGCGGCCGCGGACCGCGGGCTGCGGGTGGTCGTGGCCGGCGCCGGGGGAGCGGCGCACCTGCCCGGCATGGTGGCCAGCCTGACCCCGCTGCCGGTGGTCGGCGTACCCGTGCCGCTGAAGCACCTCGACGGGCTGGACTCGCTGCTGTCCATCGTGCAGATGCCGGCCGGCATCCCGGTGGCGACGGTGGCGGTCGGGGGAGCCCGCAACGCCGGGCTGCTCGCCGTGCGGATCCTCGCCGCCGCGGACCCGGCGTTGCGGGCCCGGGTGGTGGCCCACCAGGCCGGGCTCGCCGACACCACCCGGGCCAGGGATGCCGCCCTGCGGGACCGGCTCGCCGACTGACCGGCGCCGGCCGCGTCGGGCGCGAGCCGGTGGCCGGCCCCGCGCCGCGCACTTCGAGGGAGTCAGCGCGGGCCGTGCGCGGACCACTCGATGGCCGGGCAGCGGTCCATCACCACGTCCAGGCCGGCCGCGGCCGCCCGGTCCGCCGCGGCCTCGTCGATCACCCCGAGCTGCAGCCAGACCGCCTTGGCGCCGGCCTGCACGGCCTCGTCCACGTGCGCGCCGGCCTTGTCCGAGCGGCGGAAGACGTCCACCACGTCCACCGGGAACGGGACGTCGGCGAGCGTCCGGTAGCCCGGCTCGCCGTGCACCGCCTCGCCGCGCGGGTTGACCGGCACGATCGTCCGGCCGTGGGCCTGCAGGAAGCGCGCCACCCCGTACGCCGGCCGGGCCGGGTTGCCGGTCAGCCCGACCACTGCCCAGACCTGGTGCCGCAGCACCCGCTCGATCGTCTCGCCGTCCGCGGGTGCCATGCCTCTCATCATGCCCACCGGCGGCGTGGTGGGATGGCCGGACGGGTTGGCGGGTGGGAGGCGGAGTTGGCCGGGATCGCGGTGGTGACCGGAGCGAGCAGCGGCATCGGGGCGGCGACCGCCCGGCGGCTGGCCGCGGACGGCTGGTCGGTGGTGGTCGCGGCCCGGCGGGAGGACCGGCTGGCCGAGCTGGCCGCCGAGATCGGTGCCCGGCCGCTGCCGCTGGACGTCACCGACCAGGCGTCGGTGGACGCCTTCGCCGCCGCGCTGCACGAGTGCGACGTGCTGGTGAACAACGCCGGCGGCGCCGTCGGCCTGGATCCCGTCGCGGCCGGCGACCCGGCGGGCTGGCGGTGGATGTACGAGGTGAACGTGCTGGGCACGCTGCGGATGACCCGGGCGCTGCTGCCGCTGCTGCGGGCCGGCGCCGGCGGCACGGTCGTCAACGTCACCTCGACCGCCGCCTTCGTCAACTACGAGGGCGGCGGCGGCTACAGCGCGGCCAAGCACGGCCAGCACGCGCTGACCGAGACGCTCCGGCTGGAGCTGGCCGGGGTGCCGGTCCGGGTGATCGAGATCGCGGCCGGGATGGTGCGGACCGAGGAGTTCTCGGTCAAGCGCTTCGGTGGGGACACCGAGAAGGCGGCCGCGATCTACGCCGGCGTGGACCGGCCGCTGACCGCGGACGACGTCGCGGCCTGCATCGTGCTGACGGTGGGGCTGCCGCTGCACGTGAACGTCGACCTGCTGGTGGTGCGGCCGCTGGCGCAGGCCGCGCAGCACAAGGTGCACCGGGGGCCGCTCTTCCCGGGCTGACCGCGGCAACCCGCGACACCTTGGTGCCGCCCAGCGCCGGGAGCTCGCCGACCAGCGGCGCGCGGTCGTCGCCGGCACCAGCGGTGCGCTGACCGGCACGTACGGGGCGGGTTACCTGGCCGCGATCCGGGACGACTGGCCGGAGTGATCGTGCTGGACGCGAGTGTCCCGATCGCGCACCTCGACGCGTCGGACGCCCGTCACGACCGCGCCACCACGCTGCTGATGGAGCACGCCGACGAGCCCTTCGCGGCCAGCCCGGTCACCCTCGCCGAAGTGCTGCTGGGTCCGGCCCGGGCCGGCCGTCTCGACCAGGCCGATGCCGCGCTCCGGCGGCTCGACGTGGCGGCGGTCCCGCTCGCGCACGACGCTGCTGCCCGGCTGGCGACGGTGCGGGCGGTCACCCGGCTCAAGCTGCCGGACTGCTGCGTGCTGCTCGCGGCGGAGCAGACCCGCAGTGCGGTGGTGACCTTCGACGACCGGCTGGCGGCGGCGGCCCGCGAGCGCGGGCTCGACGTCAGCGGACTGTGACGACCGCAGGTCAGGGCCGGCCGAGCGCCCGGTAGGTCCAGCCGGCCGCCCGCCAGGCCGCCGGGTCCAGCGCGTTGCGCCCGTCCACGATCCGCGGCGAGGCCACCACCTCGGCCAGCTTCGCCGGGTCCATCTCGCGGAACTCGGCCCACTCGGTCAGCAGCAGCAGCAGGTCCGCGCCGCGCGCCGCCTCCAGCGCGGACGAGGCCATCGCCAGCTGCGGGTACGCGCGCTTCGCGTTCTCCATCGCCTCCGGGTCGAAGACGATCACCGCCGCGCCGAGCTTCTGCACCGCCGCCGCCACGTCCAGCGCCGGTGAGTCCCGGATGTCGTCGGAGTTGGGCTTGAACGCGGCGCCCCAGACGCACACCTTCTTCCCCGCGTACTCCCCGGCCAGCAGCTCCCGGCCCAGGTCCACCGCGCGGGCCCGGCGTCGCTTGTTGATCGCGTCGACCTCCTCGAGGAACGCCAGCGCGTCCTGCGCGCCCAGCTCCTCGGCCCGGGCCATGAACGCGCGGATGTCCTTGGGCAGGCAGCCGCCGCCGAAGCCGAGGCCCGCGTGCAGGAAGCGCTTGCCGATCCGGGAGTCGTGCCCGAGCGCCTCGGACAGCTTGGTCACGTCCGCGTGCACGACCTCGCACACCTCGGCCATCGCGTTGATGAACGAGATCTTGGTGGCCAGGAACGAGTTCGCCGCGACCTTGACCAGCTCCGCGGTCGCGAAGTCGGTCACCACCACCGGGCAGCCGCCGCCGATCACCGGCTGGAAGGCCGCCCGCAGCGTCTGCTCCGCCCGCGCCGAGCCGACCCCGAAGACCAGCCGGTCCGGGCGCAGCGTGTCCTCGACCGCGAAGCCCTCGCGGAGGAACTCGGGGTTCCACGCGACCTCGACGCCGTCCCCGGGCGCGAGCGAGGTGACCAGCTCCGCCATCCGGGCGGCGGTGCCGGCCGGCACCGTGGACTTGCCCACCACCAGCGCCGGCCGGCGCAGCAGCGGCGCGAGCGTGCCGAACGCGGCCTCGACGTAGGTCAGGTCCGCCGCGTAGCCGTCCTTCCGCTGCGGCGTCCCCACGCAGACGAAGTGGACGTCGGCGAAGGCCGCGGCTTCCTCGTACGACGTGGTGAACCGCAGCCGCCCGCTGTCCAGCGCCTTGCGCAGCAGCTCGGGCAGCCCGGGCTCGAAGAACGGCACCTCGCCGGCGGCCAACCTCGCCACCTTGGCCTCGTCCACGTCCAGGCCGACGACCTCGAAGCCGAGCTCGGCCATGCAGACGGCGTGGGTGGCGCCGAGGTAGCCCGTGCCGAGCACGGACAGTCGAGGTCGGGAGCCGGTGGTCATCGCGACAGCGTACGGGACCTCGGGTGCGAGCCGGGCCCGTAGGGTGGAACCGGGAGGGAGTCTTCGTGGACGCCTATCGACTGCCCGAGGAGCATGTGCTGCTCCGGGATACGGTCCGCCAGCTCGCCGAGGACAAGATCGCCCCGCGGGCCGCCGAGGTGGACGCGACCGGCGAGTTCCCCTGGGACGTGTACGACGCGCTGCGCAGGGCCGACCTGCACGCCGTGCACATCCCGGAGGAGTACGGCGGGGCCGGTGCCGACTCGCTCGCCACCGCGCTGGTGATCGAGGAGGTGGCCCGCGCCTGCGCCTCCTCGTCGCTGATCCCGGCGGTGAACAAGCTGGGCACCATGCCGGTGCTGCTGTCCGGCTCGGAGGAGCTCAAACGCCAGGTGCTGCCGCCGGTCGCCGCCGGCGAGGCGATGTTCTCGTACGCGCTGAGCGAGCGGGAGGCCGGCTCCGACGCGGCGGCGATGAAGACCCGCGCGGTCCGCGACGGCGACTCCTGGGTGCTCAACGGCGCCAAGTCGTGGATCACCAACGCCGGCGTGTCGACGTACTACACGGTGATGGCGTCGACCGACCCGGCCGCCGGGCCGAAGGGGATCTCCGCCTTCGTGGTGCACAAGGACGACCCGGGGTTCTCGGTCGGCGCGAAGGAGCGCAAGCTCGGCATCAAGGGCTCGCCGACCTGCGAGATCTACTGCTCCGACTGCGCCATCCCGGCGGACCGGATCATCGGCGAGCCGGGCACCGGCTTGCAGACCGCGCTGCGCACGCTGGACCACACCCGGCTCACCATCGGCGCGCAGGCGGTCGGCATCGCGCAGGGCGCGATCGACGCGGCGGTCGGGTACGTCAAGGAGCGCAAGCAGTTCGGCAAGGCGATCGCCGAGTTCCAGGGCATCCAGTTCATGCTCGCGGACATGGCGATGCGGACCGAGGCGGCCCGCCAGCTGGTGTACGTCGCCGCCGGCAAGGCCGATCGTGGCGACCCGGATCTCACCTTCGTCTCCGCGGCCGCCAAGGTGATGGCCTCGGACGCGGCGATGGCGGTCACCACGGACGCCGTCCAGCTCTTCGGCGGTTACGGCTACACCAAGGACTTCCCGGTCGAGCGGATGATGCGGGACGCCAAGATCACCCAGATCTACGAGGGCACCAACCAGATCAACCGGATGGTCGTCGCCCGCCAGCTCCTCCGGTAGGCCCGGCAGCACGGCGGTCAGCTGTCGGCGACCAGGTCGTCGAACCGCAGGCCGCTCGAGCTGGCACCGCGGCCGGCGGCGGTGCGCCGGGAGACCCAGGCCAGCGGGCGGCCGTCGGCGGCGCGGGCCCGCTCGACCTGGCGGCTGAGCCGGATGCCGGCCCGGTCGAGGCGCTCGGCGTGCAACTCCGCGGCGGGGGAGAGCAGCGTGCCGGCCGGCTGCGGCCCGGACAGCCGGAGCACCGGGCGGCCGGCGCCGGCCGGCCCGCTGGTCGCCGGCAGCATCGGCAGCCAGTTCGCCGGCACCGCGGTGACCAGCCGGTAGCGCTGGGCCGGCGGGCGGGGCTCGCCGGTCTGGACCGCCGGCTGCGGGGCGGCTCGGTGCAGCGCCTCGGCCCGGTCGGTGCCCCGGCCGTCCACCCCGGGCACGATCCGCTCGATCGCCCAGGCCACGTTCGCCATCTCGTCCCGGCTGAACACCACCTCCTCGATCGGCGGCCCGGCCAGCCCGCCGAGCACCGTGGGCAGCACGACCAGCCATGGTTCGGCGGCGGCCGGGGCACCGTCGACGCTCGGCTGGAACAGCCGGAACGGCGCCCGGCCGGCGGCCGCGTCGGCCTGGCCGGCCGCCGGCACGCCGACCGTCTCCCCGAACGTGGTGCGCACCGTGAGGTTGCGCACCACGGTGACCGAGCCGACGGCCACCTCCAGCGGCAGCGCGAAGAAGTCGCTGCCGTAGACGACGGCGAACTCCATGAACAGCAGCCGGCCGAGGTCCTCCGGCGCGGCCGACACCGCGTCGAGGTTCACGTCACCCGACTCCAGCTCCCAGAACCGGGCGGCCGGCAGCCCGGCGCCGCCGACCCGGGCGGGCAGCCCGGAGGTCCGTACGGTGGCCAGGCCGGCGTCCGCGCCGGCGCCGAGCGTGGCGCCCTGCTGGACGTCCAGCGACCACCAGTCCAGCCGGCCGCCGCGGTGCCCGCCGGCCACCAGCACCCGCTCGTCGCCGCCGCCGGCCGGGGCGGCGACCGCGAACTCGTAGTCCAGCCGCTCCGGGCGCCAGGCCGCCGGCGGCTGACCGGCCGGCAGCCGGCTGGCCTGGGCGGCGACCAGCCAGTCCTCGGCCGCGGTGCGGGCCGCGGTCACCGCTGAGGCGTCGGTGCGATCCAGGCCGGGCAGCGCGGTGGAGGCGTCCCCGGCCGCCCGGGCCGCCTGCACCGCGGGCAGCAGCTGCCGGCCGTCCGGCACCCGGCGGCGCAGCAGGTCGGCCCGGCGGCGATCGGCCGGCGGGGTGTCCGGGCCGGGCGCGGGCAGCGGGTACCGGTCGGTCAGCGCGGCGCGCAGCAGCTCGGCGAGCCCGCCGAGCCGGGCGAGCAGGTCCGCGCCGGCCACCGCGGCGGTCCGGTCGTCCGCGCCGAGCAGCGCCGGCGTCGCCGGGGCCGCCGGGAGCTCAGCCTCGACCACCGCCTCCAGCGGCACCGCCGGGTCGAGGAGGGCGCCGGCGGACCCGTCCGGCAGCCCGGGCAGGTAGCGGGTCAGCGGCGCGGTGTCGGCCGCCAGGTCGACCTGCACTGGCGAGCCGGCGTCCTCGCCGGTCAGCTCGCCCAGCTGCCACTGTCGGGCCAGCAGCCAGAGCGGGTCGGCCACCCGGGCGGCGAACCCCGGCATCAGCGGCGAGGTCGGGTGCGGCTCCAGCCGGGTCCAGCTCGTCACCGACGGCATGCGGGTCCCTCCTACCGGGGGAGGTCGGTGGCGACCGTGTCGCCGAACGGGTCGCCGCCGCTGTTGCGGGCGAGCAGCAGGGCCGGCAGGAAGTGCCCGGCCGGCGGCGAGCCGGCCGGCGGTGCGCCGGGCAGGTCCAGGTCGACGGCCCGGAGCTGGGCCAGCCGGACGGTGTCCAGCACGACCTGCTCGACCGCGTCCGCGGTCCACCGCCTGCCGGGGTCGGCAGCTACCGCGAGCAGCACTGCCTGCGGCGCGCACGCGCCCGGCGCATCGAGCTGGAACACCACCGCGGTGTCCTGCCGGGTGGCCGGCACCACCTCCACCCAGTCGTCCACCAGCAGCGCGGCCACCGGCCCGGTCGGGTCGACCGGGTGGCCGGCCAGGATCAGCGACACGACACCGGCCGGTGGCGGCGCGCCGCCCGGGCCGGCCAGCGCGGCCCAGCCGCCGGCGTCGGCCGGCAGCTGCGCCACCCGTAGCCGGGTCGCCGGGCTGGCGCCGCCGGCCGCGGCGGC
>JBJMII010000026.1:0-34764 GCA_045806925.1 Mycobacteriales bacterium | reverse complement strand
GGACCCCTCCGCCCCGCCCACCGCACCGCCGGCGCCGACGCCGCTCGACCGGCTCGGCCTCACCGCCCGCGAGCAGGAGGTGCTGGCTCTGGTCGCGCTGGGGCGGACGAACCGTGAGATCGCCGAGACCCTCTTCATCAGTCCCAAGACGGCCACGGTCCACGTCTCGAACATCCTCGGCAAGCTCGGCGTGCGCAGTCGCGTCGAGGCGGCCACGATCGCCCACCGGCTCGGGATGGTGCAGCCGGGGTCCTGAGGCGACGCGCGTCGCCGCCGGACTACTCCCTGCTGGCCAGGACGGCCAGTGCGGTGTTGCCGGCGGAGATCAGCGTGGTCACCGCCGCGGCCTTACGCGGCAGGTCGCCGCGCAGGCCCGCGGTCGCGGCGGCGACCGTGTCCGATGCGTGGATGAGCACGGCGAACCGGGCAGCCCGGCGGCGCTGCTCGCCCTGCAGCACGAGCAGGTCCGCCCCGATCAGGATGGTCCGGATGCCGAACATCCGGAACGGGTAGATTCCGGACCGGTCCCGCGCGAGGTCCGTGCCGAGCCGGCGGAGCAGGAACTCGGGGGCGAGCAGTCCGGCCGTGCCGTTGAAGATCCGGATGCCGGCCAGCACCTTTCGCGCGACCGCAGGGTCGAATGCCATCGACGACCGACCTCCTACACCGCCCCGCGGTATCTTCCAGCGAAGCGTATCTGCGGGTGTCAACGGCGCTCTGAAATGCGGGGGACAACCACACCGGGCCGCTGACGGCCTCTCGTCGGGCGGGGGACCATGACGACTTCCGAGATCTCCGCGCGGGACCGGCGACCGCCGCCTGCGCTCACCGAGTCAGAAGTGCTGGCGATGAGCAACGCCGCACTGGACGAACTCTTCCGCGCCAGCCCGGCGGGCGTCGTCCCGGACGGGACCATGCGCGGGACCGTCGTGGCGCTGCCCGGCACGCCGCTGGCTGCGCCGGTCGCCGCGCTGACCCACGCGCTGCTCTGGCAGGGCAAGGTGGTCAACCGCCGCCGGGGGGTGCTGAAGAACAGGCTCACGCCGCTGCGCCTGCGGCTGGTCAAGGCGCTCGTCGGCTCCGGCCCGAGCTGGGTCGACGCGCGGGCGTGCATCGTCCTCGACTACTCGCGGACGTCGCTGGTCGCGCGGCTGGTGCGGGACGAGCTGCGGCTGGTCGGCCCGCACCTGTATCTCGGCGTCGTCTGGCTGGCCCGGCGCCGGGTGCTGTGGTTCACGCTGCGGGACCAGTCAGGCGGATGACGGCCGGCGCGCGCCGCGCGCTGGGCCCGGTCCGGGCAGAGCGACGCCGAGCCAGAGCGGGGGGAAATCAGTGGCCCATCAGGTCCCGGTGACCGTCCGGGCGACCGTGTGCGAGGGGCAGCTCGAGGCGGTCCGCAAGCTGCTCGCGGACCTGCGCCGGCACGGTCCGCAGGACGACCGGATGCCGTTCGCCGCGCTGCCCGAGGTGCACTTCGCGCGGTTGTTCGTGCTCGACGACGCGACCGACGTCGACGGCGAGGTGATCCCCGCGTCGCTGGTCTACATGGCCGATGTGGACGGCAGCGTCGACCGGCACCTGCGCGGGCTGGTGCTGCGAGCGGGCGCCGGTCTGGACGACCTGTTCGGCTACTGCGTCGGTTGGCCGGCATTCGCCACCGACCGCGATCGGCTGGACTGGCTGCGCGGACATTGCCTTCGCCCGGCGGCGTACTACGTGCACCGGGTCGGCCGGACCGTGACCCAGATCCGGGACGAGGCCAGGCTGCGTACCGAGGTCGAGACGTTGCTCGACCGGCCCCAGGCGGCCGGGCAGCCGTCCGCGGACGCGGTCCGTGACCAGGTCCGGGCGCGGGTGCGGACCCGGCGTGACCTCGCCTGGGCGCTGCGACCGGCGGCCGGGCTGGGCCTCGCCGACCGGCTGCGGAACGGCGTGCACAAGGTCGTGCCGGCCGCGGCGGCGCTGCTGGCGCTGCCGGTCCTGCTGCCGGTGGCGGTGGCCGGGCTGGTCGCCATCCGGCTGCAGGAGCGCACCGACCGGCCGGAGACCGACCTGCCGGACCCGGAGCACGTGCACGAGGTGGAGCGGTACGAGGACTTCGCCGCGCAGAACCCGTTCACCGCGATCGGCCTGGTCAAACCGGGGCCGATCCGGCGGGTGACGATGCGGGTCGCGCTGACCGGGCTGGACTGGGGCTGCCGCCACCTCTTCGCCCGGGACAACCTCGCCGGCGTCCGCACCATCCACTTCGCCCGGTGGCTGCCGCTGGACGACGGGCGGCGAGTGGTGTTCGCCAGCAGCTACGACGGCAGCCAGGAGAGCTACATGGACGACTTCATCGACCGGCTCAGCTGGGGCGTGAACCTCGTCTTCAGCAACGGGTGCGGCTACCCCCGCACCCGCTGGCTGGTGTCCGGCGGGGCGCGGGACGAGACGGCGTACAAGCGCTACCTGCGCCGCCACCAGGTGCCCACGGTCGTCTTCTACTCGGCGTACGAGGCTCTGTCCGCGCGCAACGTCGACGACAACTCGCTGGTCCGTGACGGGCTGCGGCGCAGCGGCGATGACGCCGACGCCGCCGGCTGGCTCGGGTTGCTGTGAGCCGGCGATGACCGAGCAGCTCGAGCTGGAGGACATGCAGGGCCTGCTGGTCCGGGGCTATGGCACGCTCCCGGCCGCCACGTACCTGCTGCTGCGGATCCACGACGTGCCCGCGGCCCGGCGCGGGCTGGCGGACTGGGCGGACGGGGTCACCTCGGCCGAGCGGGCGCCGGCCGGGACCGCGCTCAACATCGCGCTCACCGCGGCCGGGGTGGCGGCGCTGAGCCCGGGCGGCCGGTTGCCGGCGGGGTTCTCCGAGCCGTTCGCCGACGGCATGGTCACGCCGTACCGCAGCCGACTGCTCGGCGACGTCGGCGACGACGACCCGGTGCGGTGGGCGTGGGGCGGGCCGGGCGAACCGGTCTCCGCGCTGGTCCTGCTGTACGCGGCCGACGCCGACACGATGTCCGGTGCCGTCGCCGAGGCCACCCGGCACGCGAGCGGGAACGGGATGTCGGTGGTCCGGCAGCTGCTCACCGAGCCGCTGTCCGACACCGAGCCTTTCGGGTTCCGGGACGGGCTGTCCCAGCCGACCATGGAGGGCCTGCCGCGGGCCACCGCCGGCGGCGAGGCGGTGCGCGCCGGCGAGTTCGTGCTCGGCTACCCCAACGAGTACGGCCTGCTCACCGAGCGCCCGCTGCTGGCGCCGGAGCTGGACCCGGGCCGGCTGCTGCCGCCCGACCCGGCCGGATCCGGTGCCGCCGACCTGGGCCGGAACGGGTCGTACCTGGTGCTGCGCCAACTGCGGCAGGACGTGCCGGCGTTCCGGGACTTCGTCGACCGGGCGACCGGCGGTCCGGACGGCACGGCGGACGCCCAGGCCGGGGAGCTGTTCGCGGCGAAGCTGGTCGGCCGCTGGCGCAGCGGCGCGCCGCTGACGCTCAGCCCCGACCACGACGACCCGGCGCTGGCCGAAGTCAACGACTTCGGCTACCACCAGCTGGACGCGGACGGCCTGCGCTGCCCGATCGGCGCGCACATCCGCCGGGCCAACCCGCGCGACTCGCTGGAGCCCGGGCCGGGCACCGAGCGCTCGCGTGAGGTCAACCGCCGGCACCGGCTGCTGCGGCGCGGGCGCGGCTACGCCGCCGACGGCGAGCAGGGCCTGCACTTCCTCTGCCTCAACGCGAACCTGCGCCGTCAGTACGAGTTCGTGCAGCACAGCTGGGTCAACGACCCGTCGTTCAACGGCCTGGTCGGGTCCGCCGACCCGCTGGTCGGCGCGCGCGGCGACGCCGGCACCACCTTCTGCGAGCCGGCGCTGCCGGTCCGGCACCGCTACCTCGGGCTGCCGCGGTTCGTGCACGTCCGCGGCGGTGGCTACTTCTTCCTGCCGGGGATCCGCGCCCTGCGCTACCTGGCGTCGCTCCCCGACCCGATCCCGAGTGCCCCGATCCCGACTGCCCCGATCCCGACTGCCCCGAGCCCGACTGCGAGGTAACCCCCCATGCCCGACGCTGCCGGCTCGGACCGCCCCTACCACGACTCGCTGCGCTGGCGGCTGCTGCGCCAGATCGCCGGGCAGCTGGACCGCAAGGTCGGCTGGGACCACCTCCGGCGGCCGCTCGGCCTCGGCGTCCTCATCGGCCTGCGGGACACGCTGCGCCGGGACAACCTGGCCGACCCGTCGACGGTGGTGGCGCTGAACCCGCAGCCGCTGCCGCCGGAGCCACCGGAAGCCCTGACCACCCGGACGATCGACGGCTCGTACAACGACCTGGCCGACCCGCGAGCCGGCATGGCCGGGTCGCGGTTCGGCCGCAACATCCCGCTCGCGGCGGCGCGCGCACCGTCCGACGCGGACGTCCTGCAGCCGAGCCCGCGGGAGATCAGCCGGGCCCTGATGACCCGGCGGGACGACCGGATGATCGAGGCCGAGGGCGTGAACGCGCTGGTGTCCGCCTGGCTGCAGTTCATGATCCGGGACTGGTTCAGCCACGGGCCCAGCAGCAACAGCGATCCGTGGGAGATCCAGCTCGCCCCGGACGACTCCTGGCCGCGGCCCACGGTGACGGTGCTGCGGACGGCGCCCGACCCGACCCGGCCGGCGGACGCCCCGGACACGCCACCGACGTCGGTCAACACCTGCACGCACTGGTGGGACGCCTCCCAGCTCTACGGCACCACCGCGGACTACCAGCGGGCCGTGCGCACCGGGCAGGACGGCAAGCTGCGGGTCTCCGCCGACGGCACGCTGCCGGTCCCGGAGGGCGAGAGCGGCCCGGCCGCGGAGCCCGGCTTCTGGGTCGGGCTGCTGATGCTGCAGACCCTGTTCACCCGGGAGCACAACGCGGTCTGCGACCGGCTGCGCGCCGGCTACCCCGGCTGGAGCGACGAGGAGACCTTCCAGCGGGCCCGGCTCGTCGTGGCCGGGCTGATCGCGAAGATCCACACCGTCGAGTGGACGCCGTCGGTGATCGCCCACCCCACCACCAAGGTCGCGATGCGGGCCAACTGGTTCGGGCTGCAGGGCGAGCGCCTGCACCGGGTCTTCGGCCGGCTCAGCGGCAGCGAGGTCGTCAGCGGCATCCCCGGCTCGGAGTGGAACGACTACGGCGTGCCGTACTCGCTGACCGAGGAGTTCACCGCCGTCTACCGGATGCACCCGTTGATGCGCGACTACTACGACCTGCGCTCGGCCGGCGACGACGCCTCGCACGGCACCTGGACGCTGCGCGAGCTGTCCGGCCGCGGCGGCCTGGACATCCTCGACAAGGTGTCGATGGCCGACCTGCTCTACTCGCTCGGCACCGAGCAGCCCGGCGTGGTCACGCTGCACAACTTCCCGCGGTTCCTGCAGGAGTTCATCCGCCCGGACAACGGCGAGCCGATGGACCTGGCGGCTACCGACATCCTGCGGCACCGCGAGCTCGGCGTGCCGCGGTACTGCGAGTTCCGCCGGCTGCTGCACCTGCGTCCGCCGGCGACGTACGAGGAGCTGACCGACGACGCCGACGCGGTTGCCGAGATGCGGCGCATCTACGGCCCGGACGGGATCGAGGACGTCGACCTCATGGTCGGGATGTTCGCCGAGCGGTTGCCGCGCGGGTTCGCCTTCAGCGACACCGCGTTCCGCATCTTCATCCTCATGGCGTCCCGCCGACTGAACAGCGACCGCTTCCTTACCACGGACTTCACCGCGGCGGTCTACACGCCCGAAGGGCTGGACTGGATCGCCGAGAACAGCATGCGGACCGTCCTGCTGCGGCACTACCCGCAGCTGCGGGCCGCGCTGCGGAACGCCCCCAACGCGTTCAGCCGCTGGCAGCGAGCCTGACGTCACGCCGGGACCGACGGCGCGGCGGACGCGCCGGCCGGTCCTGCTGTCCGGCTTGCTGTCCCAGGGACGTCGGCGCCGGCGGGCTCAGTCGAAGGTCTCCTTGCCGGTCGGCTCCACGTGCTCCGCCCGGTTCATGGCCTGTCGGAGGTCGGCCAGCTCGGCGTACATCCGGCGGCGGGCCCGGTTCGAGTTGCCCAGCGGCCGGTGTGCTGGGAGGCTGTGCCACGGGTTGTAGCGCAGCACGTCGGCGAAGGCGAGCTGCGAGTCGGAGTCGAACCGCTGGGCGGGCAGCCGCAGCCGGGCCACCGGCACGTACGGCGAGAGCTGCTCCGGCCATTTCACGGTCGCGTCCTCGATCGGCATCCGGTGCGGGTCGGTCTGCACCTGCACCATGAACTCGAAGCTCCAGTCCGCGGTGGCGAGCGTACGGACCATCGCCTCGCGCAGGTAGTTCTCGCCGGGGTGGGCGGGGATCCGGCTGCGGGCGCGCGAGCGGGGGCGCAGCGAGTACTGCACGGCCTGGCCGTCGCCGAGCAGGAACGGCACGTTGCTGTAGTACTGCACCTCCAGCGGGCTGGTGTGCATGGGCGAGTAGAGCAGCTGCATCGCCAGGTGCAGCAGGTGCCGGCCCGGTGGGTCGACGAGGTAGCCCAGCGGCGCCTTCGCCCGCACCCAGCGCTGCAGCCGCGCGTTCTCCCGGATGTCCGGGGTCACGAAGCTCGCCGGGGAGACGAGGATCAGATCCTGGCTGGCGCTCTCGTCGTCGGCCAGCTTGGGTCCCTCGACGCCCATCACCTTGATGCCCACCGAGCACTGGCCGAGGTCTTCCAGGTCCGGCGGCGCGTACGGCCCCGGCCCGGAGAAGCGGACCCAGGCCGGATAGGTCGCCGGCTCGGCGAACAGGCCGTGCCGCAGCTGGTCCGGCAGGTCCGGCAGCACGGTGAACTCGCCGCGCACGACACCGAAGGTCTTGGTGTTGCCGAACCGCTGCGCCGACCCGGGCAGCCAGTTCTCCCGGGTGAAGGCCTTCAGCTCGTCGATGATCGACTGGACGTACGACTCCTCCTCCGGCAGCGGGCGCTCCTCGGCGAGGGCAAGGTGCTCGTCCTCGCGCAGCCGGTTCTGCACGCCTTGCAGGAACGCGAACAGCGGCGGGCGGGCCCACCGGTCGAACGTCGGCCGGTAGAGGAACTCGACCCGTCGCTCCAGCCGCCACAGCCAGAGGAACAGGTCGCTGAGCGGCCGGACGACGAGGAAGGCGATCAGTCCGTGCGGGTTCATTCCGGCTCGGCCTCCATTCCGACGGCGCGGCAGGATCCGGGCCGCCTGCGTCCCGGTGAACGGAAGAACCGGCCGATGCCCGCACTCCCATGGCAGCCCCCGCCCTGCACACTGATGAGGGCACGCCGTCCCGCCCTCATCAAGAGGGAGTGGACCGCAGTCCCCGTGATACTGCCGCCGGTCCCGACCGGATGAACGCCATCGGTCCAACGACAGCGTGGCAGGTCGCTGTCATCGCCGTCCAGGGACTGGTGAGACCACCTCCCCGCCGGCTCGCGTTCGGTCTCGACCTCCCGGCTGCGGCGGCGGCGTGCGGCCGAGTAGCCCGGACTAGGAGGGTCGCCGCGGGAAAGCTGGAGTACGCCGGCGACGCGGCATGAGGACATTGCCCGATGGCGGGCGGCCGAGCGCGCCGTAGCGTCGCAGCGGGGAGCGGCCAGTCGGGCCGATGCCTGCACCGCTGCTCGGACAGCCCCGGACCGGGGTCCGACAGCGCCGTCTCGGGAGAGCGTGACGTGGACGCAGCCAGGAAAGAGCAGGACGTCCGTGACCGGCTGGTCGAGGATGCCCGCATCTTCCTTCTCATCATCGACCGGCAGCAGACTTCCTTCGACGGCACGCTGGACGGGCTCGTCCGGGACGCCTTCGGCAGCGCCGACCGGCTGCGGGCCGCGGCAGCCGAGGCACGCGCGTCGGGACGGCCGGCGGCCGAGGTCGACCTGCTGGAGCGGGCCATCGACCGGGCCGAGCACCCGCCGCCGGAGCTGCCGCGGCGGGACGCCAGCCCGTTTCGGCAGCACCGGACGCTGGGGACAGCCCGGGGCGGTCAGCCGGAGGCGGCTCCACCCAGAGCACGGCTGCGCTGATCGAGCCCGAGCTCGCCGTACGGGTAGTCGCCGAGTCGGGACAGCGACCGGTCGAGCGCCCGGGTCAGGTGCGGGGTGGACAGCCCCGTACCGCCCGCATGGACCGGGATGGCTCGGGGAAACATGGTCACGATCCACTCCGTCACGTGACGGTATGCGCCGGGTCCATCCGCCAACGCGCTGGTGCCGTGCCCAGCGCCCGCTTGAAGGCCCGGCTGAAGGCCTCCTCGGAGCCGTAGCCGACCTTGGCGGCGATCTCCCCGACGCCGAGTCCGGTCGTCCGCAGCAGGCCGGCGGCGAGGCTCAGCCGCCACGACGTCAGGTACCGGATGGGTGGCTGGCCGAGGAGGTCCCCGAAGCGCTGCAGCAGGACGGTTCGCGACGTCGCGACCGCCCGGGACAGCTCGGCGATGGACCAGTCGTGGGCCGGCCTCGCGTGCAGGAGCGACAAGGCAGGGCCGACGACGGGATCTCGCAGCGCCGCCAGCCAGCCGGTCAGCTGCGTGCCGTCCCCCTGCCTGAGGTAGAGCCGGAGCACCTCGGCGAAGAGGAGTTCAGGGAGCCGCTGACCTGCCCCCGGACCACCCAGGCCAAGTACGGCGTGGACTACCAGCGGTACTGGGTCGACGAGGCCGAGGGCCGCGTCTTCTGCCTGATCGAGGCGCCGGACGTCGAAGCCGCTCAGGCCGTGCACCAGGAGGCGCACGGACTGGTCGCCGAGGCGATCCACCCGATCGTCGAGGGAGCCTGACCGGCGCGTCTTCGCACGGTGCCCTCCAGGCCACGGTGCTTGCGCGCCTTTCGGCGGCCGACCGACCGGACCCTGCCTCACCCGAGGCAGGGTCTTCGGGTTGCGCGTCAGGCCGCGGCGGTGGCGCCGTTCTTGTCGGACGGCTGGCTTGTCGGACGGCTGGCTTGTCGGAGGGCTGGCTTGTCGGACGGCTGGCTTGTCGGACGGCTGGCTTGTCGGAGGGGTGGGGCAGGATGTGCGCATGACCGTGACGGCTCGCCTGGACCTGGCCGTGTTCGACGCGGCGGACATCGAGAAGGTCGGTTCGTTCTACGCCGAGCTCACCGGGTGGGATGTCGCGCGGGAGGACTCGGACCGGTTCGGCGTGCGGACTCCGGACGGCCAGGAGATCGAGTTCCAGCACGCACCGGACCACGTCGCGCCGCGGTGGCCCGGGCAGGAGCACCCGCAGCAGTTCCACCTCGACCTGCAGACCGACGGTCCCTCGGCGGAGGCCGAGCGGGCGGTCCGCCTCGGCGCGACCCGGCTGGCCGACGGCCCGACCTGGATCACGCTGGCCGACCCGGCCGGTCACCCGTTCGACCTGTGCCAGGCCGACGGCGTCGGTCCGGTGATGGGCCTGTTCGCGGTGACGATCGACGCTCCCGACCCATCCGCCCTGGCCCGCTTCTACGCCGACCTCACCGGGATGGAGGTGACCTACGACGGTCCCGAGGGCGCGCTCATCTCGGCTGCCGGCAGGAACATGATGTTCCAGCAGGTCAGCGGCTACAATCCGCCCCGCTGGCCGGACCCGGCGCACCCGCAGCAGGCCCACCTCGACCTTCTCGTCGACGATCTCGACACCGGCGAGACCCGGGCCCGGGAGTTGGGCGCGTCCCGCCTGGACGCCGGTGGAGAGCGCTTCCGGGTCTTCACCGACCCGGCCGGCCACCCGTTCTGCCTGATCCGGTAGACGCTGTGGGTGCTGCCCAACCCTTCCGGGCTCAACGCCCACTACCAGCAGGCGGACCTCACTGCGGCATACGGCGCCCTGGCGGCGGGCCTGGGCTGACGCCCGACCGGCACGGGGCCGGTCCGGTGGGCGTGGTCAGGGCGCCCGCAGCAGCCGGCGGCCGCCGTCGTCACCAGCACCGCGGCGAGGATCTCCGGGGGGAACGGCCGGTCACTTGCTCAGCGGCCGGGCGCGCAGCACGACAGCCCACCAGGGCCGGCGAGGCCCGTGTGGTCGCGGCTTCCGGCCGCCCTTGAAGCTGACCCAGCCGCCCGGTCCCATGGTGATCCGGTCCACCCGCGCCGTCGGCCTGCGCACCGCCGCCGCGACACAGCCGGCCACCGCGGCGAGGCCGACCGCCGCCGTGCCGACCGTGACCAGCCGCTCGACGTCCGCGGTCCGCTGCCACCGGGCCCCGGCCGGGTCCAGCAGCACGACGCCGATGGTGCGGGCACCCTCGCCGGTGCCGCGCCTGATCGGCACGACCGTCGACGCGGTGCCGCCCGGCAGCACTACAGCGGAGCCGGTGCCGTCGGGGGAAAGAGTCGTTGCGGTCGTGCCTTCAGCGTCGTTGCGTCGGTGTCGCCCGGGCAGGGTCGTACGTCCCGGATCGGCGGGACGACCGGCCGGGATCGTTGCGTACCGTCTCGTCCTGACGCCCGGGGCAGGCGCGGGTGCTGCGGACAGCCTTGCGGTCCGCGCGGTGGGCGGGCAGGGTCCAAGGTCACCGCGCTGCCGTGCCGAGCACGCCGGACCCACGGCGGAGGGCTCTGGTCTGTGCGTGCCAGGAGGGTCGAGGATCGGGGGTATGGGTGAAGTGACTGGGCCGGGTGGGGCGTCCGAGGGTCCGTCGGTGCGGGAGTGGGCGGACGTGGTCCGGTTCGCGGTGCGGGCTCCGTCGATCCATAACACGCAGCCGTGGCGGTGGGTGCTCGACGGTGAGGTGTTGAGCCTGTTCGCGGATCGGTCCCGGCAGTTGACTGCGGCGGATCCGGACGGGCGGGCGGTGTTGCTGTCGTGTGGTGGGGCGTTGTCGTTGGCGGTGTTGCGGTTGGCCGCGGCGGGGTGGATGACCGTGGTGGACCGGCTGCCGGAGGGTGCCGGTGGGGTGCTGGCGCGGATCCGGGTGGTGGGCCGGTCGGATCCGGAGCCGGTGATGGTGGCGCGGGCGACGGCGGCGGAGCGGCGGCATACCGAGCGGCGGCCGTTCCGGGCCGAGCCGGTGCCGGCGGGGTTGCTGGACGAGTTGGTGCGGGCCGCGGATGACGGGCAGGTGTACGCCTTCGCGGTGCAGCAGGCGGACCAGCGGCTGGATCTGGCGGTGGCGATGTCCTGGGCGGATCGGGTGGAGTCGGAGGACCCGGCGTACCGGGCGGAGTTGGCGCACTGGGTCGGGCCGCGGGCGGCGGCGGCCGGGGAGGGGGTGCCGGCCTCGGCGGTGCCGCATGTGAGCGCGGGCCGGCCGCGGCGTACCGAGGTGCCGGTACGGGATTTCGAGGCCGGCGCCCGCGGTGAGCTGGAGGTGGCCGGCGATGTCGATGAGCAGCCGGCGTACCTGGTGCTGCTCAGCGGCACGGACGGGCCGCAGCAGCGGCTGCGGGCCGGGGAGGCCTACCTGCGGGTCTCGGTGGAGGCGGTACGGCTCGGGCTGGCCAGCTCGGCGATGACGCAGGCGGTGGACCTGCCCGGGGTGCGGGAGCGGTTCCGGGCCCTGATGGACTGGGCCGACCACCCCCAGATGGTGCTGCGCGTCGGCTACCCACCCGCCGAGCCGGTCACCGAGCAGACCCCCCGCCGTCCCCTGTCCGAGGTCTTCACCGTGGCCGGCGGACCGGACAGCTGACCACCCGGCACCGGAGCCGGCCACCACCCTGGTGCCCTGAGTTGGTGTCGGTCAGTGGAGTGGGGCGTTCCAGGTGAGGCGGGTGCCGGTGCCGACCGGTCCGGGTTCGGTGGTGAGGGTGCCGTGGAGCTGGGTGGCGCGGTCGGCGAGGTTGGTCAGCCCGCTGCGGCGGCCGTCGGCGGGGATGCCGGTGCCGTCGTCGGTGACCTGGATGCACAGCCGGTCGCCGGCGCTGACGGTCACGGTGACGGTGCTGGCTTTGGCGTGCCGGACGACGTTGGTGGCGGCCTCCCGCAGGACAGCGAGGGCGTGGGCGGCGACCTGCGGCGGCACGACGGTGTCGACGGGGCCGGTGACGTGCAGGTCGAGCTCCAGTCCGGAGCCGCTGGTGGCTTCTTCGAGCACGGCGAGGATCTGCTGGCGCAGCGGCGCGGGCTCGCCGGCCGGTGCCTGCAGCGCGTAGATGGTGGTGCGGATCTCGCGGATGGTGTGGTCGAGATCGTCGACCGCGCGGTGCAGCTTGGCCTGGGCGGCGGACGGGACCTGGCGGGTGATGCTCTGCAGGCTCATGCCGGTGGCGAACAGCCGCTGGATGACCTGGTCGTGCAGGTCGCGGGCGATGCGGTCGCGGTCGGCGTACAGCGCGAGCTGGGCATGGGCGCGTTGGGCCTCGGCCAGCCGCAGCGCCAGCGCGGCCTGCCCGGCGAAGGCGGCGGTCAGTTCGGTCGCTTCGGCGGACAGCGGCGCGGCGCCGAGCTGGTTGGCGACGAGGAGGACTCCGGTTTCGGCCGGGCCGCCCAACGGCAGCACCAGTCCGGGGCCGTAGCCGGCGTGGTCGGCGAAGACCGGTTCGCTGTCGGTGACGTCGACGACGGTCTCCGGCTGCCCGCTGGAGTAGACCCGGCCGGTGACCGACCCGGCGATCGGGGTGGCCAGCCCCCGCAGGTCGGCGGCGTGGGCGCCGTCGGCGACGGTGACGACCAGCCGATCGGCGGGGGCGGCCGGGTCGGGCAGCAGCAGCAGCACGGCGTCGGCGGCGGCGAGCTCGCGGGCCCGAGCGGCGACCAGACGCAGCGCGTCATCGGCGTCGGTGCCGGACAGCAGCGCGGCGCGGATCTCGTTGGAGGCCTCCAGCCAGCGCTGCCGGCGACGGGTCGACTCGAACAGCCGCGCGTTCTCGATAGCCACCCCGGCGGCCGCGGCCAGCGCCTGCACCACCACCTCGTCGTCCGCGGTGAAGTCGCCGCCGCGCTTCTCGGTCAGGTACAGGTTGCCGAAGACCTCGTCCCGGACCCGGACCGGGACCCCGAGGAAGGTGCTCATCGGCGGGTGGTTCGGCGGGAACCCGTACGACCTCGGGTGGTCGGCCAGCCGGTGCAGCCGCACCGGCCGCGGGTCGTCGATCAGCAGCCCGAGGATGCCATGGCCCTCCGGCAGGTGACCGATCCGCTGCCGGGCCGCCTCGTCGATCCCGGTGTAGACGAACTGGTCCAGCGACCGGTCCGCGCCGATCACCCCCAACGCCCCGTACTCGGCGTCCACCAGCGCCACCGCGGCCTCGACGATCCGGCGCAGCGTGGCCGCGAGCTCCAGCCCGCTGGCGACCCCGACGACCGCGTCGAGCAGGCCGTGCAGCTGGTCCCGGCCGGCCGCGATCTCCGTCAGCCGGTCGGTCACCTCGTGCAACAGCTCGTTCAGCCGCAGCGAGGACAACCCACTGCTCAGCCGCTCCCCCGGAGCGGGAGTCGAACCGTCCGTACGGTTCTCCACCGGAGCCTTCCCATCACCCGGGCACCTGCCGGGATCCATGCTGGCACGGATCACCCCACCCCGGGAGCACCCCCGGAGGTGCGCTCGGACCCGGACCGGGCAGCACCGGCCGGGTCGGGTCGGGTCGGCTGGCTGGTGGGGTGGGGACTTTCGGCTCTGCTGGCCGGGCGGCCGGGTGGCCAGGGTGGGTGGTGACACGGGATAGAGGTCGGGAGGCCGTCATGAGCATCGGGTTCGAGAGGAAGTCGGTCGCCGGGTTGGCTGAGGCGCCGGTGGAGCAGACCCCGCGGGAGCGGCGGTGGGCCGCGCAGGTCTTCGGGGTGCTGCGGATCGTGATGGGGTTCACGTTCCTGTGGGCGTTCGTGGACAAGCTGTTCGGGCTGGGGTACGCGACGCCGTCGGCGCGGTCCTGGCTGAATGGTGGGTCACCGACCCGGGGGTTCCTGGCGAACTCGGCGACCGGCCCGTTCGCCGGCATCTACAAGGACATCGCCGGGGCCGGCTGGGCGGACTGGCTGTTCATGCTCGGTCTGGCTGGTCTGGGGATGGCGTTGCTGCTCGGGGTCGGGATGCGGGTGGCGGCGGTTTCCGGGGCGCTGCTGTACCTGCTGATGTGGTCGGTGGTGCTGCCGCCGGTGACCAACCCGGTGCTGGATGAGCACATCATCGGCGCGCTGGTGCTGATCGGGCTGGCGCTGCTGCACGCCGGTGACACCTTCGGGTTGGGCCGCTGGTGGAAGCAGCAGCCGGTGGTCCGGCGGAACGGCTGGCTGATCTAGATCCAGTCCGACGGCTGGTCCGGTCGGATCAGTCGAACGGTGCCGGTGCCGCCGGCCGGGGACCACTCTCCGGCCGGCGCGGCCGTCGCCGGAGGGGTCCGGAGGGTCCGGAGGGTCCGGAGGGGTCCGGAGGGGTCCGGAGGGTCATAGTGCAGGAGTTCGGGGAGGGGGTGCGGGAATGGCCGCGGTGCAGGTGGATCTGCGGGAGCAGGCGGAGGAGCTGGCCCGGGTCGGGGGGTTGGCGCCGTCGTTGCACAACGCGCAGCCGTGGGCGTTCCGGGTCGGCCCGGACCGGGTGGAGGTGCTGCTGGACCGGGGGCGGCTGCTGCCGGTGGCCGACCCGGCCGGCCGGCAGGCCCACCTCGGTCTGGGTGCGGCGGTGTTCCTGCTGCGGCTGAAGCTGTCCAGCCTGGACTACGCGGTGGCGACCGAGACCTCGCCGCAGCCGGCTCAGGCGGACCTGGTCGCCCGGCTGACGGTCCGCGGCCGGCGCCCGGCCACCGACACCGAGCGGCGGCTGCTGGCCGCGGTGTCCGCCCGGCGCACCGTGCGGACCCCGTTCACCGGCCAGGACGTGCCGGTACCGCTGCGGGTCGCCTGGCGGGAATGCGCCGAGGCCGAAGGCGCCGGGCTGCGCTGGGTGGAAGGCCCCGGCGAACGCGCCGGCGTCGCCGCCCTGGTCGCCGCCGCCGAACGGCTGCAACAGCGCAACCCGGCCTACCTGGCCGAGCTGGACCGCTGGACTGCGGCCACCACCATCTCCGCCGGCGCCGGAGTACCACCCTCCGCCTTCGGAGTCAGCACCGCCGCCGGGCACGCCGCGGAGTTCCCGCTCCGGGACTTCGCCGGGGGCCGAGCCACCGACCGGCCTCGGCACGCCGGCCCGGTCGAAGCCCACCCCGTCCTCGCCGTCCTGCACACCCCGGGCGACCACCCCGCCGACTGGCTAGCCGCCGGGCAAGCCCTCATGCACATCCTGCTCGCCGCCGCCGCCGACCACTACGCCGCCTCCTACCTCAACCAACCCCTCGAACTACCCGCCCTGCGCCAACAACTACGCGACGAACTCCGCCTGACCGGCTGGCCCCAGCTCATCCTCCGGCTCGGCCACCCGCAAGGCACCGTGCCCCCACAAGCCGGCCGGCGCCCCCCCGCCGACCTCCTCCGACCCCCACCGTGACCACCTGCACACCCACCCAGAACCCGGGGCGCCGTGTGTGGCTGCCAGTGGCCGGGTGCTCGTACCGTCGGCGGGCAGGAGCGAGGAGGGTGCGATGCGGGCGAGAGCGTTCATGACCACCGATGTCCTGACGTTGCGTCCGGAGACGCCGCTGAAGGCGGCCGCCGCGGCGTTGGCGGACCGCAACGTGGCGTCCGCGCCGGTGCTGGACGACGACGGCCGGCTGGTCGGGATCGTCAGTGAGCTGGACCTGCTGGCCCATGACGTGCCGGCGGACCCGCTGACCCGGCTGGGTCCGGTGCCAGCGGACGATTCGCCGCTGCCGGTGGTGGTGCGGGAGGTGATGACCCGGGAGGTGATCACGCTGCCGCCGTCCGCCGACGCGGCGCTGTTCCTGCAGCGGATGCTCGGTGAGCGGGTCGTGTGCATCCCGGTCCTCGACGAGGACCGGCTGGTCGGTGTGGTGAGCCGTCGGGACCTGCTGCGGCTGCTGGCGCGACCGGACGCCGATATCGCGGCGGACGTCGAGGCCGCGGTGGCCGCCGCGCTGCCGGAGGAGGACTGGCGTGCCGTCGTCCGCGACGGTGTCGTCCAGCTGGTGTCGAGCAGCCCCGCGCCGCAGTCCAGGGTGGCCTGGCGCGCCGCCCAGTCGGTGGCCGGCGTGGTCCGCGTGCTGCTTCGGGCCGACGTCGGCGGTCCGTGACCGGACGGAGATCGGCGATCGAGGAGGAGCAGCCATGGTGGAACCAGACCGGCCCGCTGTTCGGAGGATCCGCGCAGAGCGCGCCGGGCCGCCGCCGGCGCTCACCACTGACCAGGTCTGGCGGCAGATCTCCAGGGCGTCCTTCGCGGTGCTCGCCTACGTCACCCCCGGCGGCGAGCCGCGATCGAGCGGGGTTCTCTACGCCACCGCCGGGCGGCGGCTGTATGCAGCCGTGGCGCCGGACAGCTGGAAGGCCAGGCACATCGCGGTCACCGGACGGGTAGCGGTGACGGTTACGGTCCGCCGGGGTGGGCTCCTGTCACTGGTCTTCCCTGTCCCGCCGGCGACCATCAGCTTCCACGGGACCGCAGTGGTGCACCCGCCGGGCGCGTTGGACGCCGGTACGGCGCCGAAAGAACTGGCGTCCCTGGTGCCGGCCGAACGCCGCAACGCGGTGTGCGTGATCGACATCGTTCCCGAGGGTCGGTTCGTCACGTACGGGATCGGCGTATCCCTCCAGCGGATGCGCAACCCGGCAGCCGCGCGCGCACACGTGCCGGTAGGAACAGGGTCGGCCGAGTAGACACCGTGCCCGCCTTCCCCGGAAGGCCGCGGCCGGGCGGAACCCGCCGACTCAGGGCTGCTTGACCAGCACGGCGCGGGTGTGGAGCAGGTCGAAGCCCCGACGCTGCACGTTGTGCTGAGACGTGGACGCCGGCTGGGTGGTGACGACGGCGACGTCGCAGCCGGCGGCTGCCGCGTCGGCGAGCCTCGCCGAGAGCAGTGCGCTCTGGACACCCCTCCGGCGGTGGGCCGGGGCGGTCGCGGCGCCGGTCAGCTGCGCGACGCCCTCGCTCCGGCGCCGGCCGGGCTCGCCGCCGGCAGCGGTGCGGCCGCGCGTGACGGTCACCGCGCCGCCGCCGCCGGCTGCTCGGCCTCTGCAATCGCGTACGCGGCGTTGATCAAGCCGATGTGGCAGAACGCCTGCGGGAAGTTGCCGAGCAGCTCGCCGGTGCCGGGGTCGATCTCCTCGGCGAGCAGGCCGACGTCGTTGACGTACCGGGCGGCGTGCTCGAAGACGTCCCGGGCCTGGCCGCTGCGCCCGGCCAGGGCGAGCGCATGGGCCAGCCAGAAGGTGCAGAGCAGGAAGGTGCCCTCCTCGCCGGCCAGCCCGTCGCTGTTCGCGCCCACCTCGGTCCGGTAGCGGTAGACCAGGCCGCGCTCGTCGGTGAGCCGCGCGGCGATCACGTCGACGGTGGCCAGCATTCGCGGGTCGTCGGCCGGGAGGAACCCGACGATGGCCAGCATGAGGTTGGACGCGTCCAGCTCGTCGGAGCCGAACGACTGGGTGAAGGCACCGGCGGTGTCGCTCCAGCCCTCCCGCAGCACCGTCTCGCGGATCTCCTCCTGCGCGCGCTTCCAGTCGTCGACCCGGTCCTGGGCATCCAGCCGGTCGGCGAGGGCGACCGCCCGGTCCAGCGCGACCCAGCACATGACCTTTGAGTAGAGGAAGTGCCGGGGCTCGCCGCGGACCTCCCAGATGCCCTGGTCGGTCTCCCGCCAGCGGACCGCCGCGGCGTCGGCGAGCGCGACCAGGAAGCGGCGCAGATCGTCGTCCATCCCGGAGATCTGGTCGGCCAGCCGGTGCGCCGCGCTGAGCAGCTCGCCGTAGACGTCGATCTGCTGCTGCCGCCAGGCGCCGTTGCCCACCCGCACCGGGCGGCTGTCCCGCCAGCCGGCGAGGTGGTCGAGCTCCCGCTCGGACAGGTCGTGCTCACCACCCACCCCGACCATGATCTGCAGTGCGTGCTCCGAGCTGACGGACGCGGCCGCGGCCGTCGTCATGAACGCGAAGAAGTCGCCCGCCTCGTCCGGGCAGGCCGCGACCCACAGCGCTTCCATGGTGAAGCTGGCGTCGCGGACCCAGGAGTAACGGTAGTCCCAGTTGCGCTCGCCGCCGACGGCCTCGGGCAGCGAGGTCGTCGCGGCCGCCACGATCGCGCCGCTGGGGAAGTACGTCAGCGCCTGCAGCACCCGGCCGCTGGTGTGCACCAGGTCCTGCCACGGCCCCTGGTAGGACTGGTGCAGGTCGCACCATTCCCGCCAGGACTCGCGGGTCCGGTCCAGCGCCGCGGCCAGGTCCGGCTGGCTCCAGACGCGCGCCGGGCTCTCCCCGAGGGTCGAGCGGTGCAGTCCGAAGTAGAGGGTGTCACCGCCGGCCAGGGTGAAGCGGGCCCGCCCGGTCGACCCGTCGACGGACACCCCGACCGGCGTGCTGAGGACCAGCCACTCGGCCCCGCCCCGGGCGGACACGCCACCGTCCACGTCGGACAGCAGCGGGCGGACCAGCCCGTACTCCGGCCGCGGTGCGTACTCCAGCTGCACGTCCACCGGGCCGCCGTCCGCCCGGACCGCGCGGACGAGCAGGTGCGGGGCGTCCTTGCCGAGCCGGTGCGCGTTCCCGGCCGGCCCGAGGGCGAGGGCGTCGGTGACGACGAGGGTGCCCGACCCGGTGGCGAACGACGTCTCAAGGACCATCGACCGATCGAGGTAGCGGCGGATGGCGGGAGCGTCCCGCACCGGCCGCAGGGACCAGTGTCCGGCCGCGTCGTCCAGCATCCGCCCGAAGACGGAGGGGCTGTCGAAACGCGGGAAGCAGAGCCAGTCGACCGACCCGGCCCGGGTCACGAGGGCGGCGGAGTGGCAGTCGGACAGCAGCGCATGCTCGGCGATCGGTACGGTGCTCATGACCCGCGGTCCCTCCAGGAGTCGCAGTGTTACACGCCGGGATGCCAGCCGGGGCGCACCGGGCCGGCTGGGGCGACCGCCCCCCGGCACCGGGCCGGTCGGCTGGTCCCTGCCGGCCGTGTCTGCTCGGCCCGGTCCGGCGTTTCCGCCGGCTCCGCCGAGTCCGGTGATCAGGCCGCGCCGCCGGTCTCCAGCAGCTCCTTGAGCCGCGCGAGGTCCCTGCGGTTCGCCCGGCGCATCGCGGCGGCGAGCATCGGCGTGGCGATCCTGGAGAAGCCGGCCGGCTCTCCCCTGTTGCGCAGGGTCATCCGGGTGCCGCCGGCGGAGGTGTCCTCCCAGCTGTAGGTCGTCTCCATCGGGAACGGGCCGTGCGCGGTGCTCATCACGAACCGCTCGTCCGCGACGATCTCCCGCACCTCGTACGTGTAGGCGAGCTCCCGCCCGAGGAACCGGGCGACGAACGCGATCCGCGATCCCACCGTCGCCGGCGGCGGCGACTCCCACCGGACCGAGGTGATGTTCTCGTACCAGGCCGTGGCGTTGGCGGGGTCGGCGACGTACGCGGCGACCTCGGCGCGCGGGCGGTCGATCTCCGTCCGGGTGGTCACGTCCACCGTCATGGGCGGGCTCAGCTCGACGGGGCCGGGAAGAACGGCTGCGGCGAGCCGGTGGCGACGTAGCGCTGGAGCCGCTCGAGGATGAGCGCCCAGGTCTGGGCGGTATGGCCGAGGTCGACCTCGGCGTAGCCCGCGCCGAAGCCGTAGTGCCGGAACAGCACCGAGGTGCCGGACTCGGCGCGGGTGGCCGGCCCGAGCTCCCACTCCCAGGTCGAGCCCTCCCAGAACGGGAATCCCGAGGTCACGTGCATCCGGACGAGCTTGCCCGGCTCGGTGGTCACGTCCGCCAGCAGGTGGACCGGCGCCTGGGCGAAGCCGAAGCGGGCGCGGTCGGCGGAGACGTCACAGTCGGAGGTCCAGAACGCCTGCTGCCCCTGCGTGGTCGACAGGATCTCGGCGACTCGGGAGGGGTCGGCGTCGACGTCGACGGCGAGCGTGATCGAGCGGTCCATCAGTGCCTCCGGTCCAGCGGGTGTACGTCGGGATAATTAAGTAGTATCTAAAATGACGAGGGCAGTCAACCGGGCCCCGGAGGCTGTCAGCGGCTGCGGAAGGATGCTGTCCCGGGCCGGGCCGGACGGAGGAGGTGGACGTGGCGCTGGAGCCGATGCAGGTTCTCGCCGCGCCCCGCCGGCTCCGGATCCTCACGCTGGTCTGGGACCGGGAGCTGTCCGCCGGGCAGATCGCGGCGGAGTTCGACGTGTCGTGGTCGGCCATCAGCCAGCACCTGACGATCTTGAAGACGGCCGGCTTCCTGGTCGAGCGCCGGGACGGGCGAAGCCGGCTCTACCGGACCGACCAGGCCGCCCTCGGGTCGCTGCGCTCCGTCGTCGAGGAGCACTGGCGCGCCGGCCTGAGCCGGATCAAGGACCTCGCCGAGGCCGAGCAGCGCGAGCAGGACGCGAGGGGGACCAGCCGATGACCGAGCCGGGCGTCGTGGAGGTGAGCGTGCACGTCGAGGCGCAGCCGGAGACGGTCTTCTCCTACTTCACCGACCCCGCCCGGTACGTCCAGTGGATGGGCGGCAGTGCCACCCTCGACCCGGCGCCGGGCGGGGCGTACCGGGTCGGCATGCGGGACGGTGTGCAGGCGGCCGGCGAGTTCGTCGAGGTCGAGCCGCCGCACCGGCTGGTGTTCACCTGGGGCTGGACCCACGACCTCGCGGTCGCGCCCGGCAGCACCCGGGTCGTGGTGACCTTCCACGAGGAGGACGGCGGCACCCGGGTCGTGCTGCGCCACTACGACCTGCCCAGCGACGAGCAACGCGACCACCACTCGAGCGGATGGAACCTCTACCTGCGGCGGTTGACCGTACGCGTCGCGGGTGGCGACCCGGGACCTGATCCCAACACCTGAGCGTGGCTCCGAGACGCCCGAGCGCGCCGGCCGCGCTCGCCAGTCGGGAGAGGTCCGGTGCGGCCCGTGTCAGCTGACCCTGATCGCCGATGCTCGCCGATGACGTAGGGTCCGGTGAGTGCTTGCTCTGACGACGACCTCGGCCGCGCCGCATGTCGTGTTGACCGAGGTTGCGGAGCCGACGCAACTGCCGGATCAGGCGCTCCTCCGGGTGCGCGCGTTCTCCCTCAACCGGGGCGAGGTCACCCGCCTACCGGACCTGCCCGAGGGGTGGATCACCGGCTGGGACGTTGCCGGCGTGGTGGAACGGTCCGCCGCCGACGGCACCGGACCCGCTGCGGGCACGCGAGCGATCGGCCTAGTCGTTGTCGGCGCTTGGGCGCAGCTGGCCGCGGTCCCCACCAGGATGCTGGCCCCGATCCCGGACGGGGTGTCCGACGCGAACGCCGCCACGCTACCCACCGCCGGCATGACGGCGCTGCGAGCGCTGGAGGTCGGGGGTCTGCTGCTCGGCAAGCGGGTGCTGGTCACCGGCGCGACCGGCGGGGTCGGGCGCATCGCGGTCCAGCTCGCGCGTGCCAGCGGCGCGTACGTCAGCGCACTGGTCCGCGACGCCGCGGCAGCACGAGAGCTCATGCTCCGACTGGGCGCCGTCGACGTCGTCGAGCAACTCGACGGCGACTTCGACGTGATCATCGACGGCGTCGGCGGCGCGACGTTCGGACTGGCGATCGAGCACGTCGCCCCGCGCGGGGTCGTGGTGAACATCGCGACCCAGAGCGACGACGAGACCGTCACCTTCCGAGCGGCACGGTTCGACCGGGCGCGCGGCGCGACGATCTACACACTGAACCTCTTCGACGAGCTCACCTCCCACGGGGGCGGGACGAACGACCTCACCCGCCTGTGCGGGCTCGCCGCCGACGGACGACTCGACGGCCAGGTCGAGCTCGAGGGCTCATGGCGCGACCCGGGCCCCGCACTCACCGCGCTGCTGCACCGCCGCATCGGCGGCAAGGCCGTCCTGCACGTGGACTGACCGGGTCAGCAAGGGTCGCGGTGAGCCGTCCGGGTGGCGCTCGTGTCTGGCCCGTTGTGACCGGCTGCACGGACTGCCTGCTGGGACCTCGGCGTTGGGCAGGGAGTGAGGACCGTGCAGACGCCCGATGCGGTGCCCGCCGGCGCGCCCGTTGGGGTCGGACCGGCCGGAGGCGCCGCGGCCGAGGAGGTGGTGCTCCGGGACGGGACACCGGCTCGGATCTGGCCGCTGCTGCCCACCGACGCGAGAGTTCTGCGGGTCGGCTTCCGAGCGCTGTCGCCGGAGTCGCGCCGGCGCCGCTTCCTCACCGCGACCAGGGAGCTCGACGACAGGATGATCCGCCGGCTCGTGCACGACGTCGACGGGCAGCGGCATGTCGCCCTGGTGGTCGTGGCCTTTCCGGCAGGCGGCGTCGAGCAGCTGGTCGGCGTGGGAAGGCTGGTGCAGGAGGGCGCCGACCCGACTACGGCCGACCTCGCGGTCACGGTGGCCGACGAGTGGCAGGGTCGCGGCGTCGGAGCCGCGCTCTCCCGTGCGCTGCTCGATCGGCGACCCCGAGCCATACGGCGGCTGTCCACGGTCGTCGCGGCCGAGAACGCCGCCGCGCTCGGGTTGCTGCGCGGCCTCGGCGGGATGTCCACCCGACCGGAGGGGCCAGGAGTGCTCGAGGTCACCGTCGAGCTGGCGGACGACGCGGACGAGCGTAGCGGGCTGCCGTCGCCGCAGGGGTATGGCGCAGCGTGTTCGATGCGCAGCGAAGCCTCCGTCACCAGGTCCGCAGCTCCGTCTTGAGCACCTTCCCGGTCGCGTTGCGGGGTAGCTCGTCGAGGAGGTGCACCGCCCGGGGGTACTTGTACGCGGCCAGCCGCTGCTTGCAGAACTCGATCAGCTCCGCCGGGTCGGTGGAGGCCCCCGCGCGGACCGTGACGTACGCGACGACCTCCTCCCCGAGCCGCTCGTCGGGGCGGCCGACCACCGCCGCCTCCGTGACGTCCGGGTGCTGGTGGAGCACCTCCTCGATCTCCCGGGGGTAGACGTTGAAGCCGCCCCGGATCACGAGGTCCTTCTTGCGGTCGACGATGAAGAGGAAGCCGTCGGAGTCCCGGTACGCCAGGTCGCCGGTGCGGAACCACCCGCCGCGCAGGGCCTCCGCGGTCGCCTCCGGGTTCTTGTAGTAGCCCTTCATCACGTTGTGCCCGCGCATCACGAGCTCGCCGACGTGCTCCGGCCCGGGCGGCAGCTCGCGATCCTCCTCGTCGACGATCCGGATGTCGACACCCCACATCGGCTTGCCGATCGAGAGCACCCGCCGGTCCTCGGCGCTCCGGTTGAACGTCGCGAGCGCAACCGTCTCGGACAGCCCGTACCCCTCGAGGATCACCACCCCGGGAAACTTCTCCTCGAACCCCCGGATCACCTCGCCCGGGATCGATGCTCCCCCGGAAACCCCGACCCGCAGGGCGGAGAGGTCGCGGCCGGCAACGTCCGCGTGCAGCAGCGCGATGTACATGGTCGGCACGCCACAGATGACCGTGCACCGCCGCCGCTCCAGGGCCTCGAGCGCCGCGGCCGCCTCGAACCGGGGCAGCAGCACGACCGACCCGCCGTACCGAATCGCCACGTTCAGCGTGCTGGACAGCCCGAAGACGTGGAACAGCGGCAGGACCGTGAGCGACACGTCTTCCGGCCGGTAGCCGAAGGCCTCACCTCCCACGGCGCAGGCCATGTACATCTGGAAGTGGGTGAGCTCGGCTCCCTTGGGCCGCCCGGTGGTGCCGCTGGTGTAGAGCAGCACCGCGGTGTCGTCGGCACTGGTCGCCGCGATCTCGGTGCTGTCCGGGGACCGGTAGAGCTCGTCGAATGACCGGATCCCCTCGGGCAGTGTGCTTGCGCCGGAGGAGACCATGTACACCGGGATGCCGCCGACCTGCCGCGCGGCCTCTGTCGCCTCGGTCGAGTACGCGTCGAACGTGATCAACAGCGCCGTGTCACTGTCAGACAAGTGATACGCGACCTCGGGTGCCCGCAGCAGCGGGTTCAGCGGCACCATCACCAGCCCGGCCTTGAGGATGCCGAAGTAGGCGAAGAGGAACTGCGGCACGTTGGGCAGCTGCACGGCGACCGTCTGGCCCGGCCGCAGACCCAGCTCGAGCAGGCCGGCCGCCACCCTGCCGGAGATCTCGTCCACCTCCGCGTAGCTGAACCTGCGGTCGGCGAAGTACATCAGCGCGTGGTCCGGCCGCGACTTCGCCGACTCCCGCAGTATCGTCGCGAGGTTGAAGCTCACCGGAGCTCCGAGAGCAGCACAGAGGGATCGGTCCGATCATTCCTACCTCCGGTGATGCAGCCGAAACGGCTGTTCTGTTCCGCTGCGTGGTGGATCGATCTCTTGCGCGCTGCGGCGCTGCGTGCGACAAGGCATCGAGCTGGCTGAGGCCTGGCTGTCGACGCCGCGCGGCGAGACGGCTGCATCCACCTGCCGCTGCGCCACAGCTGCGCCGCCCGCCGCGTGCAGAGGGGAGGTCCGGTGCCGACGGTCGAGACAGTCAAGGGACCGGTCGACGTGCAGGACCTGGCGTCGACGCTGCGCACGAGCACGTGTTCGTGCTGTCGACCGAGCATGTGCAGAACTACGGTGCCGGGGCGTGGTGGGACGAGGGGGTCCGGGTGGCGGACGCCGTCGCCAAGCTCCGCGCTCTTGCGGCGAAGGGGATCAGGACCATCCTCGACCCGACGGTGTGGGGGCTCGGCCGGTACATCCCGAGGCCACCGCGGCCACCTTCGTCGACGGCTGGCTGCGGACCGGCGACCTCGCCCGCATCGACTCGGACGGCCGCATCTACATCGTCGACCGAGCCAAAGACATGATCAACCGTGGCGGCGAGAACGTGTACTGCGTCGAGGTCGAGAATGCGCTGGCCGGCGCACCCGGCGTGTTCGAGGCGGCGGTGGTCGCAGTGCCCGACGAGGTGATGGGGGAGAAGGTAGGCGCGGTGCTCGTGCCCGCTCCCGGCGGCAGCATCGACGTGCCGGCGGTCCTGGCGTACCTGCGCAGGCAGATCGCCGACTTCAAGATCCCCGAGTACGTCGTCGTCCGGTCCGATCCGCTGCCCCGCAACCCGGGCGGGAAGCTGCTCAAGCGCCGTGTACGAGACGAGACCGACTGGGGCTCGGCGGTCCGCTAGTCACGCTGCACGGCGTCAGTTGTGGTTGTCGAGGACGTCGCGCAGCTTGCGGGCGAAGGCCTCGGGTTGGCCGGCGTATCCGAACTCGCCGCCGAGGAAGCCGCCGTGGTGGCTCGGGAACACGGTCGCCTGCTGCCCGAGCAGTGCGGCGGTGGCCACCGCGGCGCGTCCGGTGAAGGTGTCCAGGGACTCCTCGCCAACGGCGATCACGATGCGCGTCGGCGCCGCGGCGAGCGCGTCGACGTCGAGACGATAGCTGCTGACCGCCCAGGACCGGTCGGAGAGCAGCGGGTCGTCACGGGAGCCGTCGTCGGCGGTCGGCATCCCGAACCGGGCGGGATCGGGCGCGGGCTGGGCGAAGTAGTCGTCGGTGAACTCGCCTCGCCACGACGTCATCGCGATGAAGGCCGCCATCCCGGCACTCGACCCCTTGGCTTCGTACGCGTCCCGGACGCCGGCGCGGGCACGTTCGGCGGCCTCGGCGTCGGGGAGCACCGGGATGAGCGGGGGCTCGTGCGCAACCAGGGTGGTCACGTCGTCGGGGTAGGCCGCCACCAGCGCGAGCGCGGTCACCGCGCCGCCACTGCTCGCGAACATCTCGACCGGGCCGACGCCCAGCGCCTCGACAACGGCGTGCACGTCGTCCGCCTGGACTGTGGGCGCATGGTCGATCCGGCCGTCTTTGCGGGTGCTGCGGCCGAGGCCGCGTGGGTCATAGGTGACCACGGTGCGGTCCGGGAAGTGGGTCGCCAGCGCGCCGAAGCCGCTGGCGTCCATGGGCTGGGCGATCATGAACAGCGGTGGGCGTCCGTCGGCCGTGGGCAGCGGGCCGCGGAGGTCATAGGCGATGTCGACCTCGGCGGTCTGAAGGATGTGCGTCGTCATGGCGGTTTCGACTTCTCCCGTGCTGAGAACTCATCGGAGGCTACGCCAAGAAGTCGGGGCACCGGCGGCGCACCCGGGAGCGACGGCTCGACCCTCGGGCGGGCTCAGAGGTCGCGGCGCAGGAAGGCGAGTCCTGCGAGCCCGAGGACGAGAGCGACCCAGAGGCCGGCCCAGGCGAGGTAGGTGGTGGTCAGCGAGGCGTTGCTGAGGAACGGGAAGCCGCCCTCGACCGCGGGGCCGCCGAACTGCGCCAGCGCGACCGGGTCCTGGAAGGCGTGCATGGCCCCGCGCCACAGCCCGTCCGTCGGTAGCACCATCCGGGACACGGTGCCCACCCGGGCCACGCCTTCGTTGCCGACGGCTTCGCCGACCCCGCCGACCACGCCCGCGATCCAGGTGGAGCCGAACAGGCCGACCGCCACGATGCCCGACGCCATCGGCGAGATCGCGGTGGACAGCAGCAGGGCCAGGGTGAGCAGCACCGTCGTCTGCGCCGCGAGCAGCGCCAGACCGGTCACCGGCTCCGGTGGCCAGTAGCCCACGGTGGCCCGGACGATGAGGAACTGGGCGAGTCCGGCCACCGCCACGAAGCCACTGCCGAAGGCCACCAGCCCCAGCCACTTGCCCACCAGCACAGCCGAGCGACGGACCGGGCGCGCCAGGATCGACAGCGCGATCCCCGACTCGATTTCGCCGGCCAGGGTGGGACCGGCGAGGAACGCCGTGCCGAGCGCCGCGATCAGGCTCAGGCCGAACATCACCAGGTTGAGCACCATCGAGGCCGTCAGCCGGGCCTCCCCGCTGGTGAGCGCGCTGCCCCCGAACTCGGTCGCGGCCAGCCGGGAGAACCCCCAGGCGCTGAGCGCCAGCAGCGCGACCGTCATCGCGGCGAGGGCGAGCAGCACGCGTCGACGTGCGGCCTCCTGGAGGGTGAGGGCGGCGACGGTGAGCACGATCCGTGCGGTCATCGGGGGTCACCGCCCGGACCGGCGCGGAGGATGTCCAGCAGCCGCTCCTCGAGGCTGATCCGCCCGGGCTCGACGGCGTGCACGCGTACCCCGAGGCCGACCAGGTCGGCCACCAGGTCCGGGACGGTGCCGGCCTCCTGGTCTGCCGGCAGCGCGACGGTGAAGGAGTCCCCGCTGCGGGTGAGCTGACCGGCGGCAGCCAGCCGTTCCTCGGCCTCGGCACCTACCCGGTCGAGCCGCAGCCGCAGCTGGCGCCGGCCGAGCAGCTCGGGCAGCGTCCCGGAGGCGGCGACCCGGCCCTTGTCGAGGATGACGACCCGGTCGCAGACCCGCTCCACCTCGCCGATGAGGTGCGAGTTGAGCAGGACGGCGATCCCGCGGGCCTTGAGGGAGAGCAGGAGGTCCCGGACGTCGGCCCGGCCGATCGGGTCCAGGGCGCTCGTCGGCTCGTCGAGGACGACGAGCTCCGGGCGGGCCACCAGTGCGACGGCCAGCCCGAGGCGCTGCTGCATGCCCTTGGAGAAGCCGCCCACCCGGTCGCCGGCCCGGTCGGCGAGGCCGACACCCGCCAGGCACTCGCGCCGTTCCTCGGCTGGCACCGCGACGCCCGCGAGCCGGACGTGCAGAGCCAGCACCTCGGCGGCGGTGAGCCACGGCTGGTACCGGACGAGCTCCGGCAGGTAGCCGACGCGGGACCGCGCGTCCGGGTCCTGTGCTGGTCGACCGAGCAGCAGCACCTGCCCGGCGTCGGGGCGTACCAGACCGAGCAGCATCTTGATGACGCTGGTCTTGCCCGCTCCGTTCGGCCCGAGCAGGCCGACCACCTCGCCTCGGCCGACGGTGAAGGAGACGCCGTCGACCGCGGTCTGCCGCCCGTACCGCTTGCGCAGGTCCGAGCACCACACCGCGGGGGACGGCGGAAGCTCGGCGAGCAGCCGCGTCGCGACATCAAGGGGGGCGTCGAGGGAGGGGCCGCCCTGCCGGGCGGTGGAGCCGGCGGTCACCGCTACCGCAGCCCGCGGGCCACCGACAGCACCTCGTCCGCGCTCAGCGAGCCGGCCACCGCGCTGACGATGCCGTCATCCACCCACACCACTCCCGCCATCGTGCCGTCCCGCGAGGTGAGCACTGTAGCCGGCACTCCGCCGACATCGGCGGTGGAGCTCGTCAGCAGCCCGGCCGGCACGGGCAGGGGCAGCATCGTCCCGTCGCCGGAGAAGCTGCGCAGCTGCGACGCGACGTCCTCCGGCAGGCCGGGCAGGGACAGCAGGTAGTCGCGGGCCGTCTCGAACGGGATGCCCGAGGAGTACGCGGTCGGCGCGACCGCGCGGGCCACGACCAGGGCCGGCACACCGCGGGCTTCCGACCAGACCACGGCGAGCCCGGGGCCGGCGAGCAGTCGGAACTGGCTGCCGTCGAGGCCCGGGGGTGGTGGTGGCAGCGTCTCGCCGGCTGCTGCGGCCGCCTGCGCAGCCTTCTCGGCCGAGAAGGTGAACGCCGCGCTCACCCGGCGGCCGACCTGGAACGCGGGTTCTCCCGTCACACCGCCGGGCAGCTCGCTCACCCGCGGGACGGGAAGACCGGTGGCCTTCTCGGCGGCGGCGGCGCCGGCGACCTCGCGTACGTCGGCCTCTTCGAACACCTCGACCTTGCCGTACGCGGAGAGGTCGGGCAGTTTGACCAGGTCGGCCTGGGTGACCGTGACCGGGACGATCTGCTCGGTCCGGAAGATCTGCAGCCAGTCCGCGGCGGCCGCGGCACCGGCCCCGGCCAGGAGGGCGACCACGCCGAGACCGGCGACCAGCGGGCTGCGCAGCGCCGCACGCCACCGGCGGGCGGGGGTGGCGGCCGCCCCCCGCCGGCGCCCCTCGACGGCGACCGACCGGGACAGGCGGCGCCACCCCGTCTCGACGTCCACGTTCCTGTCCACCGTGAGCTCGACGCCCAGCGCCGCGCCGGCGACCGCCGCGTCCTCCTGGGCGGCTGCCAACCCGGACAGGCACACCGGGCAGCCCGCGACGTGCTCGCGGTCGGCGTCGGCGACCCCGGCCGGCTCGTCCAGGAGCCGGCGCAGCGTGCCGTCAGTCGGATGGCGCATGCCGGTTCAACTCCTTGCGCAGGGCGGACTCGGCGCGTCGCACGGTGGTGCCCACGCTGCCGGGGGAGAGATCGAGAGCCGCAGCGACCTCGGCGTAGCTGAGGCCGCTGTGCCGCAGGACGAGGGCAACGGCCTGCCTGTGCGGGAGCCGCCCCAGCGCCGCCCGCACGCGGCGGCGATCGTCGAGGGTCACGACCGCGTCGGCGGCATCGGGGGAGACGGCATCGCCGCCGCCCGCTGCCTCTTCACGGCAGGCGCGACGACGGCCGGAGCGTAGGTGGTTCAGCGCGGTGTGCGCCGCGGCGACGGACAACCATCCCACTGCCTCGCCGGCCGGCACCGAGGAGCGCCCGAACGTCAGGAACACCTCCTGGGCCACGTCGTCGGCCTCGTCCCGGGAACCGAGCACCCGGGCCGCAACGGCGACGACCCGTGGATAAGCGGTGCGGAAGACCTCTTCGAGGTCGGCTCGGACGGCCCCTCGTCTCGGAGGAGTCGACACGGCCACCCCGTCTTTCCGCTCGGCTCGCCGGGCTGCCGCGCCGTGTCCGTCGGGGGACAGGGCGGCGGCCGGCGCGCTCCCACCGTGCCCCACGACCTCCACCTCTGTAGAGCACCGCCGGCGCCTCCCATGTGACACCGGCCCGGAGCGCTGTCCTCCGTCGAACGTAACGCAACGAAGTCAGAATGGGCGGGTGCCTGGGCTGAACGGGTTTATCCCGACGGCGTGCAATCGAGTTCCGGAGGAGACGGCGGAACTGTCCGTGCTTATACACGAGGTGGGTTCCGCACCGAAACCTGTCGTACGAAGTGCCGCCGATGCGGACCGTCAGAGTGCCGTCGGCGATCCAGCCTAACAGCGACGACAGCACGCATGGGCCGATCATGCTCGACCGCGCCGCCGGTCTACCACCGCCCATGGCGTCCCCCGCGCCCGCGCAGCGCATCGTGAGTGCGGTAGGAGGTGAGGTAACCCCGCGGAGGTAGGGTGCGGCGGGCACGCAACGACCAGGGCGCGGCACTCCGGTGAAGTGGTCCGGCTGTGTAGCAGCTCACGGGTCGGCCCTGCGGCCGCGGCGGAGGGATCCATCCATGACGGCGTTGCCGCCGGGGTTGCGGCGGTATCCCCTGCTCGTGGCGTTCGGGCTGTTCGCCGTGGCGCTCGGGTCGTGGTCGCTGGCCACGCCGTTGTGGGGCTCGCCGGACGAGTTCCAGCACGTCTACCGGGCGTACGCCACTGCCCACGGCCACCTGTACATCGAGCCCGAGCCTGTCCTGGCCGGTACCGGGGGCGTGGTTCAGGTGCCCCGGGAGTGGGAGCTCAGCCGGCGCAACATCGCCTGCTACGGAGCCATGCCCTGGATCTCGGCCGGGTGTGCCGCGCCGCTGAACGGCGACCGCACTCCGGTCACCGTGGGCTCGACCGCAGCCAGGTACAACCCTGTGTACTACCTGGCAGTCGGCTGGCCGTCCCTCGTCTTCTCGCCGGAGCATTCCCCGTACGCGATGCGGGTGGCGAGCTCCGTCCTGAGCGCCTGGTTTCTGGCCTGGGCAGTCACCTCCGCATTGATCACCCGTCGGCCACGGCTGAGCGGCGCCGCGGCACTGCTCGCCATCACGCCGATGGTGGTGTTCATGGGGGCGGGCGTGAACCCGAACGGGCTGGAGATCTGTGCGGCGCTGGCCTGCTGGGTGAGCCTATTCGCCCTACTCACCGGCGCGGACGTCTCCGAGCGGGTCCACACCGTACTGCTGCGCCGAACCGCACTCTCCGCATGCGCCCTGGTGGTCACGCGCGCGCTCTCGCCGCTCTGGCTGGCCGTCATCGTGGCGGTTGGGCTGGCCATCGCTTCACGTCGGCACCTGAGGTCGTTCTTCCGGGGTGCCGTGCTCGGCTGGGTCGGCCTGGTCGCCGTGGTGTCCGTCGCCGCGGTCGCATGGACCCATGTCGCCCAGACGTTGACGCTGAACCAGCTGAAGAACCCGTCGCACTACTCGCTGGAGCAGCGACTGGAGTTCGCCTGGGGCGGTTGGACCAGGCAGGGGAAGATGTGGCGCGGAACGGTGGGAAACCTGGGGTGGCTCGACACCCAGCTGCCACCGCAGGTCGTCTACGTCTGGACGGCGGCCGCCCTGGTCGTCATCGTCGGCGCGCTGCTCTTCGCCGCATGGCGGCCGCGGCTGAGCCTCGGCCTCGCCGTTGTGATCACGATCTCCCTGCCGGTCCTCGTGGAAGCACTCAACTGGAACACGTCCGGTCCGGTCTGGCAGCCACGGTACTCACTCCCGCTGATCGCCGGCGTGGTGGCGATTGCCGGGATCCTTCTCGCGCAGGCCGACTTCCGGCTCGGCCGATTCGGCCTGGTGGCCAGCCTGCTGACCATCTGCGCCGCGGTCTGGGCGAACGTGTATGGATTCGTGTTCACACTTGTGCGCAACGTCGCGGGCCTGGGTAACCCGTTCTCGCTCACCGGCGACTGGCAACCCCCAGTGGGAGCCGTCCCGCTGACAGCGCTCAACACCGCGGCCTGGCTCGCCGGGGCGACGGCGCTGTACTGGTTCGTCAGTGGCGCCGGTTTGGCTGGGCCGGCCCGGAGAGCACTTCGATCACTTGCGGACCACGCGGGGAGCACCTGCTGCGGGACCCGGCAGGATCGAGTACCGGATGCGCACGCTCTGCGAGATAGGCCTCAGTCATAAGATTCCGCAGGTCGACTGCGGGGATGAGACCTCGATGATGTCGGATGCGGCGAGGAGAGCCCCATGACCGTCCGAGACGTCGATCCGCCGGTGACGCGGTGGTGCGCTCAGCACGGACCCTCTCCGGAGGCGGATCAATGACCGCTGCGACCATCCCGATCGCCGCTGTCCGACTCGGAGGTGAAGAGGAAGCACTCGTTCTGCGGGTTCTCCGTTCCGGACGGTTGACCCAGGGGCCGATGGTGGAACGGCTGGAATCGGAGTTCGCCAGAGCACACGGCGTTCCACATGCGATCGCGGTGAACAACGGGACGACCGCCCTGGTGGCGGCGATGGAGGCCCTCGGCATTCAGCCCGGAGACGAAGTCATCACATCGCCGTTCACCTTCGTCGCCACGCTCAACGCAATCCTGGAGGCCGGTGGCACCGCGCGTTTCGCCGACGTCGACGAGAACTTCTGCCTGGACCCAGCAGTCGTCGAGGCCCTCGTCACGTCCCGGACCCGGGCGATCCTGCCGGTGCACCTGTACGGCCTGCCGGCTGACATGACCGGGCTTGCCGGGGTGGCGCGGCGCTACGATCTGGCGATCATCGAAGATGCCGCACAGGCACATGGCGCACGCATCGATCAGCGCCGGGTCGGCTCCTTCGGCGTCGGTTGCTTCTCGCTCTACGCCACGAAGAACGTGACGGCCGGTGAGGGCGGCATGGTCACCACCGAGGACGCGCTGCTCGCCGACCGCGTGCGGCTGCTGCGCAACCAGGGAATGCGGGCGCCCTATCACTACGAGCGGATCGGCCACAACTACCGGATGTCCGAGTTGCAGGCCGCGGTGGCGATCCCGCAGATACGGCGGCTCGACGAGATCAACGCCGCGCGACAGCGGAACGCCCGGACGCTGTCCGCCGGGCTCGCGGCCGTGCCCGGGCTGGTCGTCCCGAGCGCCCCGGGACAACGGGAGCACGTGTACCACCAGTACACGATCCGCGTCACCCCGCAGGCCGGACGCGCACGGGACGAACTAGCGGCCGGCCTGGCTCGGCTCGGCATCACGACAGGCGTCTATTACCCCCGGCTGGTGCACGACTACGACTGTTATCGCGGGAACCCGCAGGTGATGGTCCATCCGACGCCGCGGGCAGCGGCCTACGCCTCCCAGGTCCTCTCGCTCCCGGTGCACCCGGCGCTGACCGCCGCCGACCTCGAGCGCATCGTGCTCGGGGTGCGGAAGGTCCTCTCGTGATCCGGCTCGCGATCGTCGGGGCTGGTGTCATGGGCGTCAACCATGCCCGCGTGCTCGGCACCATGCGCTCTGCCGAGGTGGTGGCGGTCGTCGACCCGAACAAGGCGAAGGGACGATCGCTGGCCCGATCGATCGGCGTTCCCCTGAGGCCGCTCGACGGCCTCGCCGAGATCGCCGACGCTGCCATCGTGGCAACTCCCAGCCAGACCCATGCCGAGATCGGCGGTCAGCTGCTCGCCGAAGGGCTCGACCTCCTGATCGAGAAGCCGCTCGCCACCACCGTGGCGGATGCGAGCCGCCTGGTGGCGGCAGCGCGGAACAACGATCGGATCGTCATGGTCGGACACATCGAGAGGTTCAATGCCGCGGTGCTCGGGCTGCCGGACATCGTGTCCGATCCGGTGCACATCGAGTTCACCCGGGTGGGACCGTACACCCCTCGTGTCTCTTCGGACGTCGTCCTGGACCTCATGATCCACGACCTGGACCTGGCGCGGATGCTTGCGCGCAGCCCGTTCGTCAGCATGTCCGCGATCGGCCGCAGCGTGCACAGCAGGCAGATCGATCTCGCGTGTGCCCTGCTGACGGCCGAGAGTGGGCTGACCGTGTCACTGACCGCCAGCCGCGCGGGCCAGACCAAGACGCGTCAGATCGAGGTGACCCAACACGACAGCTTCGTCGTTGCCGACCTGCTGCGGCAGGACATCAAGATCCACCGCCTGTCCCACAACGAGTATCTCTCCGAGGGCGGGTCACGGTACCGCGAGTCAGGGGTCGTCGAGATCCCGTTCCTCGAGCGGACGGGCGAACCACTGCGCGCCGAGCTGGAGCACTTCCTCGACGCCGTGCAGCGCCACGCCCGGCCCGCGGTCGACAGCGGCGACGGTCTCGAGGCCCTGCGCCTCGCGCTGGAGATCGGCGAGTCGATCGAAAAGGCATGGTGAGCAGGTGTACAAGGAGCACTTGATAACGGCGGTCGTCCCGGCATACAACGAGCAGAAGCTGATCGCGAAGACCATAGCCACCATGCCGGACTTCGTCGACCGGATCATCGTCGTCGACGACAAGAGCACCGACTCCACCGTCGCGATGGCCGAGAGCGTCGGCGATCCACGGGTCATCATCGTTCAGCACGACCAGAACAAGGGCGTCGGCGGGGCGATCCTCACCGGCCACAGGTCGGCGCTCGAAATCGGTGGCGACATCGACGTCGTGATGGCCGGCGACGCCCAGATGGACCCGGACTACCTGCCCTCGCTACTCGATCCGATCGTCGAGGAAGGTTATGGCTTCACCAAGGCGAACCGGTTCTTCAGCCGCGACTCGTTCCGCGGCATGCCGGCCTACCGGATCGTAGGCAACATCGTGCTGTCCTTTCTGACGAAGATGGCTTCCGGCTACTGGCACCTGCTCGATCCCCAGAACGGCTACACAGCGATCCGGCATGACGTGCTCCGCCGGCTCGCCCTGGATCGGATCGCCATTGGCTATCACTTCGAGAACGACCTGCTGATCAACCTCTCGATTCTTCGAGTCCGGGCCAGGGACGTCCCCATCCCTGCCGTGTACGGCGACGAGGTGTCCGCCATGCGGCTGTCCCGAGTCATCCCGCAGATCGGCAGCCTCCTGTTCGTGGGGTTCTGGAAGCGGATTCTCCTCAAGTACGTGCTGTGGTCGTTCTCGCCCATCGCCCTGCTCCTGTTCACCGGCTTCTTCCTCGTGCTGTGGGGGGTGGCATGGGGCGTCTTCGCCGTCGTGAACGCACTGCAGTCCCACTCGCCCAGCGCCGCTACATCGTTGTTGAGCGTCGCTCCGCTGATGACCGGCATCTACATGCTCGTGCAGGCGCTGATCCTCGACATCCAGGAGACGTCGG
>JBJMII010000025.1:0-50274 GCA_045806925.1 Mycobacteriales bacterium | reverse complement strand
GCCCTGCTCGCGAGCGTCCATGTAGGCCGCGTACCAGTCCCACCAGTCGTGCGGTGGGGCGACCGCCTCGAACGAGCCGTGCTGCTCGGAGGTCTCGTGCAGCAGCTCTGCCAGGGAAGCGACGTCCAAGTCAGTCCTCCCATTCCCGCCCGGGGATCCGGGTCGTGATCTCCTGGAGCAGCCAGCCGTTGCCGTCCGGGTCTTTGAACGACGCGTAGGTGAAGTACGAGCGCCCTGGTATCGCCTCGAAGCCCGGAGGGCGACTTTCGTACACCTCGCCGACGTCGACGCCGCGGCCGATGAGGTCATTCCGGGCGGCGTCGATGTCGTCGACCGCGAGAATCAGCCGGTCGGCGGACCCGGGCGCGGCCGCCGTGATGCCCTTGCCGAAGTGGATCGAGCACGACGACTGGGGCGGGGTGAACTGCACCCCCCGGATGTCGTTCCCGGCGGTGAAGTCCGCGTCCAGCCGCCATCCCAGGCTCTGGTAGAAGCGCTTCGCCCGATCGACGTCGGAGACGGGCAACGTCACGACCTCGAGCCGCAGCGGGACGGGCGCGGCGCCGGACGCCTCCGTCGCGGCGTCGCTGTTGGCCTGCGCATTGTCCATGACGACCTCCCTCGGGTGGTTCGACTACGAAATACACCCATCAGTGCACCGGTCGCGCTCGCGGGGGTCACCGGCCACGGACCTACGCGGGCTCGCGCCAGCCCCCAGTCAGCGGAGCCGGAAAAATGCTCTCAGGCCAGGGCTGGTCCGCATGATCGTACGCGCGGGCGGGGCCCTTGCCCTCGGCACAGCGGATCCGGACCACGCAGAATGGCGGGCCCGTCCGGACGAGGAGGAGTGTGGGTCTCAACTCGCTCCCAGCACCGATCGGAGGAGTCATGACCGGCGCAACGACACCTGCCACCCGGCCCGAACCGGAACTGCTCGGACAGACCGTCGTCCTGATCGGCGGCAGCGCAGGCATCGGGCTCGAGACGGCTCGACGTGCCCGCGCCGAGGGTGCCGAGGTCATCCTCACCGGTCGCGACCCCGACCGGCTCGAGCAGGCGGCGCAAGAAGTCGGCGCGCAGCGCACCGCGGCCTTCGACGCCAACGACGAGGCAGCGCTGAAGCGGTTCTTCGACGGCCTGCCCGATCCGATCGACCACGTCCTGGTCACGGCCGGCGGTCCGGACTACGTGCCCCTGCTCGAGATGAGCGCAGCCCAGGTGCATCACGCGCTCGGCTCGCACGTGGTGCTGGGGCTCGAGGTCGCACGCTGCGCCGCCGGGAAGATGCGGCCAGGGGGCACGCTGCTGCTGATGGGCGGCACCGGCGGCCGGAAGATCAGTCGCGACCTCGGGATCGCCTCGGCCGCGACCGCCGTGCTGCCTCCGTTCACGGCGGCCCTCGCGCTCGAGCTCGCCCCGGTCCGCGTCAACCTCATCGCCGCCGGCTTCGTCGACACCCCGCTGTCGGCGTCGCTGCTCGGAGACCGACTGGAGGAGCGCCGCAACGAGCTGCGGGCGACGCTCCCGATCGGCCGCGTCGTCGGCCCCGCCGACGTCGCCGCGCTCGCCGTGCACATCATGACCAACACGGCGCTCACCGGCGCGACCTACGACATCGACGGTGGGCAGCAGTTCGTCTCGTGAACACGCGCGACACTGAACGGCCGGCCCAGAAAGGAGCGGGGTCAAGCGAGTGCAGGGCTGGCCGGGCGTCCGGGAGCTGACCTGGGCGCCGGACGGTCGCGCCACCATCGAGTGCGGCCGCGAGCAGAAGCCCGGCGAGCCGCACGTCGTCTGGCGCCGCGTAGGCACTCACGACGTCTTCCGGCAGCCGTGACCGCGCCAGCCGAGGAGGGTCAGCGAGACCGGCGCCGCCGACAAGCAGCTCGGGCGAAAAAGTGGCGTGGTTGCGCGCGCAACCGGGCATGACCAGCACAGCGACCCGCTTCGACGCCTCCCGTTGCGCGTGCCGGAGCGGGTCGCGTCAGCAGACGGCGCCCCGATCGATGCTTCCTTCGAGCTCCCCCTGGCACCGATGCCGCTCGCTCTGGGGGACCAGACCTTCGGCGCCTCGTCTCAGGTCCGCGCCGCCCGGCGGACCGGTCAGCCTGGCTGGAACGAGTGAGATTCGCCGCTTCGGCGTTCGCGATCGGCGGAAAGGGGAACGTGCGCGGATCCGGGGTAGTTGACTGCGACGTGACCCACCACTCGAAGGGAACGCCGTGACGCCGACACTGACGCCCACGACCTCCCCCGCGCCCCCGTCCGCCGGCGACCGCTGCGACCGGTGCCGCGCGCAGGCCAGGATCCGCGTCGTCCTCCCGGGCGGCGGCGACCTGGTCTTCTGCGACCACCACGCCCGGCAGTACGAGACGAGGATCCGCGAGGTGGCCGTCGAGGTGGTCAGGGCCGACGACGTGAGCGCATAGCAGCACCAGCACCGTGGCCGAGGCCGCCTGGGGTCACCCCAGGCGGCCTCTTCGCGTGTCCGGTGTCGGGCTGTAACACTGAGGGAACAAAGAGCATTCATCGTGGGAACCACGAGGCAGCAGCCCGTCGGGGACGGGCGCCGTTCGAGAGGGGAGAGCCCGCCATGACTCCGACCCTGATCCCGGACACCGTCGCCGTCCTGACCTCCGCCGAGCGCTGCGACCGGTGCGGCGCCCGCGCCGCCACCCGGGTCGTCCTGCCCGCCGGCCACGACCTGCTCTTCTGCGGCCACCACTCCCGCCGCTACGACGAGGCGCTGCGCGCCGTCGCGGTGGAGGTCATCACCTCGATCTGAGCGCGCGGCCGCTCCCGGCAGCAGTCCGGCCGCGGCTGCGTCAGCGGTCCGGCACGAAGCCGATCGTGCCGGTCGGCGGCCCCGGTGCCGGAACCGCCCGGCCGTCGGCATCCAGGAACTCCAGCGTCCCCGCCACCCGGCCGGCGAAGCCGACGAAGTCCTCCTGACCGGCCAGGTCCGGGGTGGACAGCGTCAGCACGCCGAGCCACTCGGCGGCCGGCGGCGGCGCCGGCACCAGGTGCTGCACCACGACCACCTCCTGCCGCCGCGAGGTCAGCGGGAGCGGCGCCTGCTGCCGGTTGACCACCCGGACCGCCTCCCCGTACGGCAGCGGCAGCCGGCGGACGTCCCGCAGCGCCGGGTCCTCCCCGGGCGCCGGGTCATGCTCGCGGAAGAAGGTCTCCAGCCCGTCCAGGTCGATCCCGCCGTCGAAGCGCCGCCAGGCCAGGGTGAGGCTGGCGCCGATCATCCCGTCCGGTGACGAGCCGGTCCCGGCCAGGAACGAGGCGAGCAAGACGCCGGCCGACCGGTGCTCGGCGACCACCCGCTGCAGCACCTGCCGGGCCCGGACCCGCTGCCGGGCCGCACCCGGGACCGCCGGGGACCGCTCGTCCAGCAGCCGCTCCAGCGCGGCGTCCGAGGTGGTCGGGTCAAGGTCGAGCGAGGTGAACCCGTCCGGCACGTCCAGCCGGAAGCCGACCGGCGGCCGGGGCGCAGCCGGGTCGACACCGACCGGCACGGCCGGCGCGCTCACGTCCGGCCCGCGGCCGCGTCCGCGACAGCCCGGTCGGTCTGCTCGTAGCCGGCCGCGGCCACGGTCGCCTTGTCCGCCACCGCCCGGGCGGTCTCGCCGATCTTCTTCAGCGAGTAGTCCCACCCGTCCCGGAAGTGGTGCAGCGCCGAGGCCAGCTCGCCGTCGCCGGTCTGGCCGTCGCCGAGCCCGTCCAGGCCGCCTTGGGCGCCGGACACCCGCTCGCCGATCGAGCTGAGCTGGCCGGACAGCGCCTGCAGCGTGCCGACCTCGACCGAGAACCCGTCCGCCATAGAATCCACCTAAACCCGTCGATATCGGTTACGTCGCTGATGCTACAGCGCCCGGGATCCGCCGGTCCACGACCGTACCCAGGGGGCCGGAACGACCAGGCGCGCCCGGCTCCCCCAGGACCGGAGCTCACCAGGACCGGAGCTCACCAGGACCGGAGGACGGCGATCCGCTGCTCGAGCTCCTCGACGCTGGCCACCGCGGTCGGCGGGCCGCCGCAGGCGCGCCGCAGCTCACCGTGGATGGTGCCGTGCGGCCGGCCGGTGCGGTGGTGGTACGCGGCGACCAGCGCGTTGAGCTGGCGGCGCAACGCGGACCGCCGCTCGTGCGCCGGGACCGGACCGGCCGGGGCCGGCCGGGGCGCCGGCGCGCGGCGCTTCTCCTCGGCCACCTGCTTCGCCTGCCGCTGCCGCAGCAGCAGCGCCACCTGGTCGGGCTCGAGCAGCCCCGGCAGCCCCAGGTACTCCTCCTCCTCGGCGGTGCCCGGCGTCGCTCGGGTGCCGAACGAGGCGCCGTCGAAGATGACCTGGTCCAGGTGCGCGGACGCGCCGAGCGCGGTGAAGGCCGGGTCCTCGTCCCCCGGCTCGTCCCGGCCGGCCCGGGCGGCGGCGAGCAGGTCGTCGTCCCAGCCCTCGTCGCCGTCGGACCGGCGCCGGCCCAGCACGTGGTCGCGGACGGTCTCCAGCTCGCCGGCCAGCCGCAGCAGCGGCGGCACCGAGGGCAGGAAGACCGACGCGGTCTCCCCCGGCCGCCGCGCCCGCACGAAGCGCCCGACCGCCTGCGCGAAGAACAGCGGCGTGGACGCGCTGGTGGCGTAGACGCCGACGGCCAGCCGCGGCACGTCCACGCCCTCGCTCACCATCCGCACCGCGACCATCCAACGGCCGGCCGACGCCGCGAACTCGGCGATCCGCGCGGAGGCGCCCCGGTCGTCGGACAGCACCACCACCGGCGGCTCGCCGGTGACCTCCCGCAGCCGCCCCGCGTACGCCCGCGCCGCCGCCTGGTCGGACGCGATGACCAGCCCGCCCGCGTCCGGCATTCCGCCGGCCCGTACCTGGGACAGCCGCTGGTCGGCCGCGGTGAGCACCGCCGGCACCCAGTCCCCGGTGGGGTCCAGCGCGGTCCGCCAGGCCCGGGCCACATGCTCGGCCGTGCCCGGCTCGCCCAGCCGCGCGGACAGCTCCGCGCCGGCCCGGGTGCGCCACCGGGCCTCCCCCGAGTACGCCAGGAAGATCACCGGCCGGACCACGCCGTCCCGCAGCGCCTCGCCGTACCCGTACGCCTGGTCGGCGACCGAGCGCAGCGCGCCGTCCGGCTCCGGCTCGTACCGCACGAACGGGATCGCGTTCTCGTCCGACCGGAACGGGGTGCCGGTCAGCGCCAGCCGCCGCGCCGCCGGCGCGAACGACTCCCGCACCGCCTCGCCCCACGACAGCGCATCGCCGGCGTGGTGCACCTCGTCCAGCAGCACGAGCGTCCGGCGGGCGCTCGTCCGCGCCCGGTGCAGCCCCGGTGCCGCCGCCACCTGCGCGTACGTCACCGCCGCGCCCCGGAAGTCCCGCGCGGTGGCGCCGTCGGCGTTGCGGAAGGTCGGGTCCAGGGGGATCCCGAGCGCGGCGGCGGCGGCGGCCCACTGCGTCTTGAGGTGCTCGGTCGGAGTGACCACGGTGACCGCCGCGACGGTCCGGTCGGCGAGCAGCTCGGCCGCGACCCGCAGCGCGAACGTGGTCTTGCCGGCACCCGGCGTCGCCACCGCGAGGAAGTCGGCGGGCCGGCGCAGCAGGTAGGCCGACAGCGCCCGGCGCTGCCAGGTCCGCAGCGGCGGCGCGGGCGGCAGGCTCCGGGCGGCGGTCACGCTCCCCCTCTCTCGGGACGGTCGGTGGCTGGCCCGGCGGACCTCTCGGACGGCCCCGGGACAGCGAGCGCCCCCGACGGGGACGTCCCCGGCGAGGGCTGCATGGGTGCGCGCTGACCCTACCCGGGACGTGCCGGCCGGCCGCCGCGCCGGCGCGCCGGGTCCCCCGGCGTGTCCGGCGGATCGGCGACGGGCACACTTCCGGAGATGACCGCCACCCGTGACCCGGTGGGCGGACCGCCGGACCAGGCGGTTGCCAGCGCGGCCGGGCGTGCCGCGCACCGTGGCCTCCCTGGTTTCGGTGGGCTCGGTGGGCACGGTGGGCTCGGCGCCCCGGGGCGCGCGGCGGCGGCGGTCCGGGAGGCGGCGAGGCCGGTGGTCAGGCAGCGGCACGTGAGCGTGCTGCGCAGGATGCTGTCCCGGGCCTGGGCGGACCGGGTGCTCGGCCTGTCCGCGGAGGCCGCGTTCTGGCAGCTGCTGTCGCTGCCGCCGCTCTTCCTCGCCCTGCTGGGCAGCCTCGGCTACCTGTCCGGGCTGCTCGGGCCGGACACCGTCGACCAGATCGAGCGGCAGCTGCTGGACGCCTTCTCCCGCGCGTTCACGCCGAGCGTGGTGGACCAGGTGATCGCCCCGACGGTCAACGAGGTGCTCCGGCAGGGGCGGGCCGCGGTGATCAGCGTCGGCTTCGTCATCGCGCTGTGGGCCGGGTCGTCGGCCACCTCGACGTACGTCAACACCGTGACGATCGCGTACGGGATGCGGGACCTGCGCGGCGCGGTCCACAGCCGGCTGCTCGCGCTCTTCCTCTACCTGCTCACGGTCGTCATCGGCGTGGTGCTGCTGCCGGTGATGGTGCTCGGGCCGGGCCGGCTGGTCCGGCTCTTCCCGCAGTCGGTGCGCGGGGACGTCGACACCGTGGTGAACGCGGCGTACTGGCCGGTGGTGGGTGTGCTGCTGCTGCTCGGTTTGGTCACCTTCTACCACCTGGCCCCGCCGCGCCGGCTGCCGTGGCGGCGCGGCTTCCCCGGCGCGGTGCTGGCCGGGATCGTGTTCCTCGGCGGCAGCATCGGGCTGCGGATCTACATCGGCTTCGTGGTCAGCCAGGGCTTCACTTACGGGGCGCTGGCGGCGCCGATCGGTGCGCTGCTCTTCTTCTACCTGCTGGCGCTCGCGGTGCTGCTGGGCGCCGAGCTCAACGCCACGATCGAGCAGACCTGGCCGACCCGGCCACCGCGGACCGCGGTACCGCCGTCCGCGGCACCGCCGTCCACAGCCCCGCCGTCCGCGGCACCGCCGTCCACAGCCCCGCCGTCCGCGGCACCGCCGTCCACAGCCCCGCCGTCCACAGCCCCGCCGTCCGCGGACGGCGACCGGCCGGACGGCCCCCAGGCGCTCCGGGACGCCGACCGAGCCGAGCCGCGGCGGCCCGAGCCCTAGCGGTCCGGGTCGCGGTCCTCGCCGGGCGGCAGGCTCTCCCAGATCTCCTTGCACTCCGGGCACACCGGGTACTTCTTCGGGTCCCGGGACGGCGTCCACACCTTGCCGCACAGCGCGCGCACCGGCGTGCCGTTGACCATCGCCTCCATCAGCTTGTCCCGCGGCACGTAGTGCGAGAACCGCTCGGAGTCGCCGGGCTCCGGCCGCAGGTCGGGCCGAGCGTCGGTGCGCTCCTCGACTGCGGTGCCGGGACCGGGCTCAGGCATCGTCGTCACCCCGTCGATGGTGCCACCTCCGCCTTCCCGGCGGGACCGCTGGTGGCCATGCGGTGCACAGCACACGAACGGGCCCTGGACAGAGCGCGCCCTGCACCGGCATGCTCGCTCAGCGTGACGGTCGAGTACCTCCGCCCGAGCAGCGTCGTCCCGCTGCCGGCAGCGGCGAACACCGCCCGGCGGTGGCGGGTCGAGGACGTGGTGGACGTCGAGGTGGACGGCGAGCGCGTCTGGGACCCGGAGGAGGCGGTTCCGGTGCCGGCGGTCGTGCTGCGCATGCCGGCACACGTCGCCCGGCACCTCGCGTGCGTGCTGGACGACTGGACCACCATCGGACGCATCCTGGAGTCCGCGCGCGGCACCGACGAGCGGGACCTGGCCGGGGTGTTGCACGAGGCAGCCCGCGCGGCCGAGGCCCTGCAGGCGGACGCGTCCTAGGCATTCCTGGTCCCTGGCGTGCCGGGTCCGGGGCGCCGCTCGGGGGACGCGTGCTCTCACCCGGAGCCCGCCCAGCGGTGCTCCGGGTCAGCTCACCGCCTCGTCAACTGCCGGCCGCTCGCTCTCCCGGTGGCTGGCCGGACCGTGAGACATCGCGGCGGTCGGGGCTGGTCGCGGCGACGGCCGGTGAATCCACGCGGTCGAACTCGTCGAAGAGGTCCGACAGGCTCATGCCGAGGGCGTCGGCGAGCTTGAACACCCGGTCGAGAGACGGCGAGTACGCCGCGTTCTCGACGCGGTTGATCGACTGCCGGTCGCAGCCCGCCCGCTCGGCGAGCTTCTCCTGGGACAGGCCGAGCGACTTGCGTTTCGCGCGGACCACCGCACCGAACGCCAGACGTCGCCGTTGGACGGAGGGGTTCGGAGATGGCGGCACTCGCTGAGTTTCGTCAGAGGATTAGGCAAAATCTGTATCAGAAGTATGGCAGTATGCTCCAAATTAGTGCCGCCCGCGATCAACCAGGGCTCCTGGTGCTCGCGCAACCGGACACCGAGTGCCAGTCGGGCACGTTCGGCGGCGACACGCTCTCCGCCCGGATCACCCCTCGATGACCCGCTCCTCCCCCGGCGGCGCCGCGATCGCGCGGCCCGGGCTCGGATGCCCGCCGTACCGGTTGATCTTGCGCGCCTTCTTCGGCGGCCGGTCGTTCGCGATCAGCACCGCCATCCAGGGCAGCGCGACGGCGCCGGCGATGAAGATCGGCAGCAGCCAGGGGGTCCGGTAGAACACCGCAGCCAGCACCAGGCAGACCACGCGGGTGCTCATCATGATCCCGTACTTGCGGCGGCGGGCGGCCAACTGGTCGTCCAGGCTCGGCTCGGCCTCGGTGATCAGCACCGGGTCGTCGTCGTCCCGGCCGCTCGTCGACCTCACGGTGCAGCGCCTCCCATGCCGGCACCGTGGCCAGGCACCGGGCCCGTCGATTCTCCCACCCGGTCCGGCACCCCGCACCCTCCGTCACCCGCCGTCACCCGCCCGGGGCGAAGCGCGTCGGCCCCGCTGTCGGCGGCGGCGGCGCGGTCTGGGCTTCAGCTCCCGGCTCTGGCGGCGGCCTTCAGCTGCTTCTTGTACTCCCGGACCGCGGCCAGGGAGTCCGGGTCGCGGATGTCGGCGACGGACTTGTAGGTGCCCTCGGGGCCGAAGTCGCCCGCGGCCTCCCGCCAGCCCGGCGGGGTGACGCCGTACTGCTTGCCGAGCAGCGCGACGAAGATCTGCGCCTTCTGGCTGCCGAAGCCGGGCAGCGCGGCCAGCCGCTTCAGCAGCTCCCGCCCGTCCGCGGCGGCGGTCCAGACCTTGGTGACGTCCCCGTCGTACCGCTCCACGACGACCTGGCACATCGCCCGCACCCGCTTGGCCATCGAACCGGGGAAGCGGTGCAGCGCCGGCGGCTTGGAGAAGATCGCGACCAGGTCGTCCTCGGGCAGGCCGGCGATCTCGGCCGCGTCCGGCACGTGCCCGAGCCGCTCCGCCAGCACGTACGGGCTGGAGAACGCCTTCTCCAGCGGGATCTGCTGGTCCAGAACCATCCCGATCACCAGCGCGAGCGGGTCCTTGTCGAGCAGGGCGTCCGCCTCGGGCTGCTGGCTGAGCATGAGACCCATGCGCGCAGGCTAGCGCCCCGGGCCGGGCGGACCGCCCCGGTGCTCGGCGACGCCGACCGGCTCCGGGGCCACCGGCTCGCCCGGCTGACCCGCGCCCCGATCACGTTCACCAAGCGGGCGCCGACCGAAACGGACAAATCTCCGCTGATCATGGTCGGCTGCTTGGTGAACGTGATCCGCGGCGCTCCGGCTCGCCGAGACGACGAGAACGCCGGTCGGCTGCCTGGTGAACGTGATCCGCGGCGCTCTGCGTCAGTGGGGCGGCTAAAGTGCCCGCCCGTGCGGGCGCTGGTGCAGCGGGTGTCGTCGGCGAGCGTCACGGTCGGCGGGGAGGTGGTGGCCGAGATCGGCGCCGGCCTGCTGGTGCTCGTCGGGGTGACGCACACGGACGACGCCGGCACCGCCGCCGGGCTGGCCCGCAAGGTGCACGAGCTGCGCATCCTGGACGGCGAGCGGTCCGCGGCCGAGGTGGGCGCGCCGCTGCTGGTGGTCAGCCAGTTCACCCTCTACGCGGACACCGGCAAGGGCCGGCGGCCGAGCTGGTCGGCGGCGGCGCCCGGCCCGGTCGCCGAGCCGCTGGTCGAGGCCGTGGTCGCGGCGCTGCGCGAGCGCGGCGCGCCGGTGCGGACCGGCGTCTTCGGCGCGAGGATGCAGGTCGCGCTCGTCAACGACGGTCCGGTCAGCATCCTCGTCGAGGTCTAGCACGCTGCCCTGCCGGAGGCCGTACGGTCGCGGCGATGCCCGAGGGGGACGACATGCCCGACACCGATCCGACTGCCCGCGAGCTGCCCGCAGACCAGCAGCGGCAGCTCGCGGCCGACCTGTTCAACCTGGTCTGGGAGCTGCTCGAGCGGCCCGGCCGGACGGTCGAGGAGGACGACCGGATGGTGCACGCGGCGCACGCGTCCCGCCACCACTGGGGCCAGGTGGGACAGCCCACCCAGCTCGCCGTCGGAGAGTGGCAGTGCGCCCGGGTCTACTCGGTGCTCGGCCGGGCGGAGCCGGCGCTGCACCACGCCCGCCGGTGCGCCGAGATCGCCGGCGGGAACGAGGTGCCGGACTGGCTGGTCGCCTCCAGCCATGAGGGACTGGCCAGGGCGTACGCGGTCGCCGGCGACCGGGACGAGGCCCGCCGCGAGCGTGATCTCGCTCACACCGTGCTGCAGAAAGTCGCGGATCCGCAGGAACGGGAGGTAGTGGAGTCCGATCTGGCGGGTATCCCGCTCTAGGGCCTGAACCGGGGCAACAGTGAACCCCGGACGGGAACACCGCGTCGTACGGGACGTTGAACATTCGTACGACCACGCCCGAGCCGGGAGAACGTTCAGTGACACTTCCTCGCACCGACTCTGCCACACCGCGCCGCCGCGCGTCGGTGGAGCCGCGCATCATGTCGCGGCCGCACCGCTCGCAGCGGCCGTCGGTGCGGCCCGACGCGGCCGAGGCCGGCGACACCGCCGCGGTCGTGGAGGAGGTCGACGAGCGGCTTCCGGACCTGGACGAGCAGAGCGCCGCGCTGTCCGCGGACCTGGTCCGGGTCTACCTCAACGAGATCGGCAAGGTCGCCCTGCTCAACGCGGAGCAGGAGGTCGAGCTCTCCAAGCGGATCGAGGCCGGGCTCTACGCCGACCACCTGCTCGCCGACCCCGCGACCAAGCTGACCCCGGCCCGGCGCCGCGACCTGCAGGCGCTGGCCGCCGACGGCCGCCGGGCCAAGGAGCACCTGCTGCAGGCCAACCTGCGGCTGGTCGTCTCGCTGGCCAAGCGCTACACCGGGCACGGGCTGCCGTTCCTGGACCTGATCCAGGAGGGCAACCTCGGGCTGGTCCGCGCCGTGGAGAAGTTCGACTACACCAAGGGCTTCAAGTTCTCCACGTACGCGACCTGGTGGATCCGGCAGGCGATCACCCGCGCGATGGCGGACCAGGGCCGGACCATCCGGCTGCCGGTCCACCTGGTCGAGCAGGTCAACAAGCTGGAGCGCACCCGGCGGATCCTGCACCAGCAGCTCGGCCGCGACGCGACCGAGGAGGAGCTGGGGCGGGAGCTCGACATCACCCCGGAGCGGGTGACCGAGCTGTTCCAGTACGGGCGCGACCTGGTCAGCCTGGACCAGACCGTCGGCGACGACGAGGACGCCCAGCTCGGCGACTTCATCGAGGACTCCGACGCCGCGGACGCGCAGGACGCGGTGGAGTTCGGCTTCATGCGCGAGCAGCTCGACGCGGTGCTCGACACCCTGGAGAGCCGCGAGCGGCAGGTGCTGCGGATGCGGTACGGGCTGGACGACGGCCGGCCGCGCACGCTGGACGAGATCGGCAAGGCCTTCGGGCTGAGCCGGGAGCGGATCCGGCAGATCGAGCGCGACACCATGGCCAAGCTGCGCCACCCGTCCCGCTCGCAGGCCCTGCGCGACTACGTGGAGTAGGGCTCCTCCTAGCGCAGCCGGCGGGGACCGGGATCCGCGCGGGCGGTGGGCGTGCCGACGGTGACGCGGGCGGTCAGGATGTCCAGGCCGGTCCGGGCGACCAGCACGGGGTTGAGCTCCAGGGCCAGCACCTCGGGCAGGTCCTCGGCTAGCCGGGACACCCGCAGCAGCAGGTCGGTCAGCGCCGAGGTGTCGACCGGCTCCGCGCCGCCGTACCCGGACAGCAGCGGCGCCGCCCGGGGCGCCGCCGCCAGCTCCGCGGCGTCCAGGTCGGACAGCGGCACCGGCGCGTACGCGCGGTCGCCGAGCAGCTCGGTGGCGATCCCGCCGACGCCGAAGGACACCAGCGCACCGAACGACGGGTCGTCGAGCACCTCGACCACGGTCGCCACCCCCGGCCGCGCCATCCGCTGCACCACCACCGGCGCCCCGCCGCCGAGCTCCACCAGCTCCAGCGCCGCCGCCTCGACCGCGGCCCGGTCGTCGAGGCCGAGCCGGACCGCGCCGAGGTCCGGCCGGTGCCGCAGGCCCTCCGCGGTCGCCTTCACCGCCACCGGGTACCCCAGCTCCTCGGCGGCCGCCACCGCCTCGGCGGGACCGGCGGCGAGCCGGCGCGGCACCGGCGGCAGCCCGTACGCGGCCAGCAGCCGGCCCGCCTCCGCCTCGGTCAGCTCGCGGCCGCCCGGGGCGTCTTCGAGCGCCGCCGCGAGCACCGCCCGGGCGGCCGCCGGGTCCACCCCGGCCAGCTCCGGCACGGTGCCGACCGGCCGGCGCCGCCAGTCGGCGTACCGGACCGCCGCCGCCAGCGCCCGCACCGCCCGCTCCGGCGTGGGGTAGGACGGCACCGACCCGGGCAGCGCGCTGTCCGGGGAGTCGCCGTCGGCGACCCGGCGCAGCGCAGCCGGCACCCCCTCGACGCCGAGGAACGTGCTGGCCACCGGGACCGGTGAGGAGCCGGCGACCTCGGCCAGCGCCCGGGCATAGTCCTCCCCCGGCGTCGCCAGCACCGGCGCGAAGACGGCGATCACCGCGTCGGCCTGCTCGCAGGCGGTGCGCAGCGCCGCCGCGAAGCCGGCCACGTCCACGTCCGGCCCGAGGTCGGCGGACCCCGGTGCCAGCTCCAGGCCGGACGCCACGCAGGCGTCGGTGACCAGCACGCCGAGTGCGGACGAGTTCGTCACCGTCGCGATCCGGCGGCCGGTCGGCAGCGGCTGGTACGCCAGCAGCTGGGCGATGTCGAAGAGCTCCGTCAGGGTGTCCACCCGGATCACCCCGGAGCCCTCGAAGAGCGCCTGCACCCGCTCCTCCGGCAGCGACTCGAACCCGGCCGCGAGTGCCGGGGCCGCGGACGCGTACCGGCCGGTCTTCACCGCGACCACCGGCTTGGTCCGGGCCACCCGGCGGGCCAGCCGGGCGAACTTCCGCGGGTTGCCGAAGCTCTCCAGGTAGAGCAGCACCACGTCGGTGGCCGGGTCCCGCTCCCAGAACTGCAGCAGGTCGTTGCCGCTGACGTCGGCCCGGTTGCCCGCGGACACGAACGACGACAGCCCCAGCCCCCACCGCACCGCGGAGGCGAGGATGGCGGTGCCGAGCGCGCCGGACTGGCAGAAGAAGCCGACCCGGCCGCGGCCGGGCACCAGCGGCGCGATCGTCGCGTTGAGCCGGACCTCGGGGTCGGCATTGACCACGCCGAGGCAGTTCGGCCCCACCACCCGCATGCCGTGGGCCCGGGCCTCGGCCACCAGCGCCCGCTCCAGCCCGCGGCCCTCGCCGCCGCGCTCGCCGAAGCCGCCGGAGAGCACCACGAGCCCCCGCACGTGCTTGCGGGCGCACTGCTCGACCACCCCGGCCACCGCGACGGCCGGCACCGCCACCACCGCCAGGTCGACGTCGTCCGGCACGTCCAGCACGCTGCGGTACGCCCGGACGCCGCCGACGTGCCGCGCCTCCGGGTGGACCGGGTAGACCGGGCCCTGGAAGCCGTACGCCATCAGGTTGCCGAAGACGACATGCCCCACCTTGGCGGCGTCGGTGCTCGCCCCGATCACGGCGACCGACCGCGGCGTGAGCAGCCGCTCGATGGACCGCGACTCGGCCCGCCGCTCCCGCTCGTACGCGACCGCGCGGGACTGGTCGGTCGGCGCGATCGGGAAGGAGAGCTCCACCACGCCGGAGTCGTAGGAGTACTGGGCCGTGTAGCCGGCGTCCCTGAAGACCCGGACCATCCGCGAGTTCTCCGCGAGCACCTCGGCGACGAAGCGCTGGATGCCGCGCTCCCGGGCGGCCGCGGCGAGATGCTCCAGCAGCAGCGAGCCGATGCCGCGGCCCTGCTGCGCGTCGTCCACCACGAAGGCGACCTCGGCGTCCCGGGTGCCGCCGATCCGGTCGTAGCGGCCGACCGCGACGAGGTCCTCGCCGAGCAGGGCGACCAGCGCGACCCGGTCCCGGTGGTCGACCGTGGTGAGCCGGTCCAGGTCGCGCTCGGACAGGGTCGGGTGCGGCGCGAAGTAGCGCAGGTAGACGGTCCGTTCGGACAGCCGCGAGTGCAGCGCGATGAGCCGGTCCCGGTCGTCCGGGCGGATCGGGCGCACGTGCACGACGCCGCCGTCGGAGACCGCGACGTCGGCCTCCCAGCCGGCCGGGTAGCCGTCGTCCGCCATCGGCCGTCTCCTCTAGTCGCGGGGATCGTCCGGGTCGAGCCCGTGCAGCGGGTAGACCGCCCGGCGGGTCGCCGCGATCGCCCGGTCCAGCGCAGTCGCCGCCTCGCCCGGCTCCCAGCCTCGGAAGGCGATCGCCTGCGGCGCCGGCACCAGCTCGGTCATCGCGGTCGGCGGCCGGGTGCGCAGCCCCCGCTCCCGCACCTCCTCGATCCACTCCCCGGGCACCGGCGTCCCGGGCGCGACCCGCTGCCCCACCGCCTCGGCGAGCAGGTGCGTCCAGGCCCGCGGCACGCACCGGACCAGCCCGTACCCGCCGCCGCCGAGGACGAGCCAGCGCCCGTCGCACAGCTCGTGCGCCAGCTCGTGCAGCACCATGTACGAGCTGCGCTGGCCGTCCACGGTGAGCGCCAGCTCGGCCAGCGGGTCCTCGTGGTGGGTGTCGCAGCCGGCCTGGGTGACCAGCACCTGCGGCCGGAAGGCGCGCAGCACGCCCGGCACCACCGCGTGGAAGGCCCGGTGCCACTGCTCGTCCGTGGTGCCGGCCGGCAACGCCACGTTGACGCTGGTCCCGGTCGCGTCCCCGCGGCCGACCTCGTCCGGGAAGCCGGTGCCGGGGAAGAGCGACAGTGGCGTCTGGTGCAGGCTGACCGTCAGCACCCGCGGGTCGGAGTAGAAGGCGGCCTGCACGCCGTCGCCGTGGTGCACGTCCACGTCGACGTACGCGACGCGCTCGGCGCCGAGCTGCAGCAGCCGGGCGATCGCCACCGCGGGGTCGTTGAAGACGCAGAAGCCGGAGGCCCGGGACCGCATCGCGTGGTGCAGCCCGCCGGCGATGTTCACCGCGTGCTGGCTCGCGCCGGACCAGACCCGCTCGGCGGCGAGCACGCTGCCGCCGGTGATCAGCGCGGACACCTCGTAGATGCCGGGGAAGACCGGGTTGTCGGGCGAGTCGAAGCCGTGCCCGGCGGCCCGGCCGAGGTGCGGCGCCTGCCGGACCACCTGGAGGTACGCCGGGTCGTGCACCAGCGTGAGCAGCTCCTCGGAGGCCGGCCGCGGGGCGACCATGGACACGTGCGGCGGGTCCAGCACGCCCAGCCGGCGGGCCAGCGAGACGGTCAGCGCGAGCCGGACCGGATGCAGCGGGTGGTCGGCGCCGAGGTGGTAGGCCAGGTAGCCGTCATCCCAGACCACGGTCACCGAGTCGCTCACCCTGTCCCCTCCTCCTGCGAGCTTCCCGCACTCGCGCTGCGAGCCGTCCCGCCCGCGCACCGACGCTACCGCCCGCCGGCCGGTGCGGTCCGGTGCCGCCGGGCTCCGGCACGGCGACCCCGGCACGGCGCTGCCGCACAGCGACCCCCGGCACGGCGACCCGGCACGGCGCGCAGCGGTTCCCGGTCTGGGGTGGATGCCTACCTCGCCCCGGTTCACCCCGTAGTCTCGGCCTGCACCGCGCGCAGCGGCCCCGGCGGTCGGCGGCGACGGCCGGCCGCGTCGCCAGGGAGCAGCACCACGAACGGGAGGACGCCGCGATGACGGCCCGACGGACCCTGGCCGGACTGGCCCTGCTGCTCGCCGTGCCCGCCGCGGCGGCGTGCGCCCGGGTCGTGCCCGGCAGCGGCACCCTCGCCGATGACGTCCAGGTCGCCGGTCCCACCGGGTCGTCCGCCCCGTCGCCGAGCGACGGGTCCGGGTCGTCGACCCTCACCCCGTCGCCGTCGGCCTCCGGCTCCGTCGCCCGGACCAGCCCGGTCTGCGAGGCGCTGGACCAGGACGCGGTGGAGTCCGCCTTCGGCACCTCGGTGACCTTCGGCCGGTCGCAGGGCAGCGGCTGCCAGATCCGCGCCGACGACGGCCGGTCGATGGTCGTCGCGGTCTTCGACTACCTCAAGCTCAGCGAGTACCGGCGGCCGGACAGCACCGAGCTGACGGTCGGCGGCTACCCGGCGGTGCGCACCTCGGCCACGATCCTCTATGTCGGCAGGTCGAAGGACCCGGCGGCGGCCGGCCTGCTCGCCGCCTACTTCGGCGGCCTGCGGGACGGCGGCGAGCCGATCGCCACCAGGGTGCTCGAGCTGCTGATCCCGCAGTACGCCAGGTAGCCCGGGTCAGGGTCCGGCCGCCACCGGCCGGTCCGGGTCGGTGATCCACTCGCTCCACGAGCCGGCGTAGAGCGCGGCCGGGACGCCGGCCAGCTCCAGCGCGAGCACCTGCTGGGCGGCGGTGACGCCGGACCCGCAGTACGCCGCCACCGGGGTGCCGGCCGCCACCCCGAGCTCCGCGAAGCGGCGGCGCAGCTCGGCGGCCGGGCGGAAGCGGCCGTCCGGGCCGAGGTTGCCGCTCAGCGGCGCGCTGCGCGCGCCCGGGATGTGCCCGGCGACCGGGTCGACCGGCTCGACCTCGCCGCGGAAGCGCTCCGGGGCCCGCGCGTCGAGCAGCACGCCGCGCGCGGCCACGTCGGCGGCGCCGGCGGCGTCCAGCACCGGCATCCTGCCGGGCCGGACCACGACGTCGCCCGGCGCCGGCTGCGGGACCTCGGTGGTGACCGGGAGGCCGGCGGCGGTCCAGGCGGCGAAGCCGCCGTCCAGCACCCGGACGTCGGCGTGCCCGGCCCAGCGCAGCAGCCACCAGGCGCGGGCGGCGCTGCTGCCGTCCCCGTCGTCGTACCCGACCACGGCACCGCCCTGCCGGACGCCGCACCGGCGCAGCGCGGCCTGCAGCCGGCCGGGGTCCGGCAGCGGGTGCCGGCCGCAGCGGCCGGGCGGCCCGGCGAGGTCGGTGTCGAGGTCGACCGGCACCGCGCCGGGCAGGTGGCCGGCCGCGTACAGCTGCGCCGGCGGCGGTCCGAGCAGCCGCCACCGGACGTCGAGGACGACCGGTGGGACGCTCCGGCCGCCCGGCCCCAGCGCGGCCGCCAGCTCCTCGACGCCGATCAGCGGACCCGAATCACCCATCGGGCCATCTTCCCTGACGAGGGGGCCGTACCGGCCGCCGACCCGCTGCCTGACCTGCGGGTTGTGGCGCCACCGGCACGTAACATCGCCGGTGACGAGCCGGAGGACAGTTGAGCCACCACAGCGACCTCATCGACACCACCGAGATGTACCTCCGCACGGTGTACGAGCTGGAAGAGGAGGGCGTCACCCCGCTGCGCGCCCGCATCGCCGAGCGGCTCAAGCAGAGCGGCCCGACCGTCAGCCAGACCGTGGCCCGGATGGAGCGCGACGGGCTGATCACCGTCGAGGGTGACCGGCACCTCGAGCTCACCGAGGAGGGTCGCCGGCACGCCACCTCGGTGATGCGCAAGCACCGTCTCGCCGAGTGCCTCCTGGTCGACGTGATCGGCATGGAGTGGGAGGAGGTGCACATCGAGGCGTGCCGGTGGGAGCACGTGATGTCGGACTCGGTGGAGCGCCGCATCGCCGCGCTGCTCGGCGCGCCGACCACCTGCCCGCACGGCAACCCGATCCCCGGCCTGGACGAGCTCGGCGCGCTGCCGGCCGCGCCGGACACCCCGCTCGAGCTCGCCGAGGTCGGCGCGGTGTCGCTGGTCAGCCTCGACCAGGCCGCGCAGCAGGGCTCGCCGCGGGCGGTGGTGCGCCGGATCAGCGAGCAGATCCAGCCGGATGCCGCGGTCATGCGCGAGCTGCGGGCCGCCGGCGTGCAGCCCGGGCGGACCGTCACCATGAGCCGCGAGCCGACCGGGCGGGGCCTGCTGGTGCGCACCGAAACCGGCGAGACGCTGATGGACGACCTGGTCGCGAAGCACGTCTTCGTCTCCGTCGCGTGACCCGAGCGGTCAGCCGCTGGATCCGGGAGGTTCCGGCGCCCCGCTGCGGCGGCCGGCCCGGCCCCGCACCGCAGCGAGGAGTCCGGCCGGGCCACGGCAGGCGGGTTAGTGTCGTTCCCGCCGTACCGTGACCGAGGAGTCGTGCTCATGCCGCAGCAGGGCCCGCCCGGGACCCCCTTCGAGGACCTCGACGAATACGTCTCGCTGCCGCGGCTGACCGGGCTGGCGCTGTCCCCGGACGGCGTCCGGCTGGTCACCGCCGTCGCGGAGCGGTCACCGGACGGGAAGCGCTACTCCTCCTCGCTCTGGGAGGTCGACCCCGGCGGCCAGCGCCCGCCGCGCCGGCTGACCCGGTCCGCGCCGGGCGAGGCGCAGCCGGCGTTCCTGCCGGACGGCCGGCTGCTGTTCGCCTCCCGTCGCCCGGACGTGGAGGCCAAGCAGGACGACGCGGCCGATGACCGTACGGCGCTGTGGTTGCTGCCGGAGGCCGGCGAGGCACGGCTGGTGGCCCGCCGCGGCGGCGACGTGTCCGAGCTGGCGGTCGCCCGCGACTCCGGCGACGTCGTCTTCCTGGCGTCCACGCTGCCCGGCGCCGCCGGCGTGCAGGAGGACGAGGAGCGGCGGCAGGCCCGCAAGGAGGCCGGCGTCACCGCGATCCTGCACGAGACGCACCCGGTCCGGCACTGGGACCACGACCTCGGCCCGGACGAGCCGCACGTGCTTTTCGCCGGCCAGGTGCCGCTCGGCGACGGCCGGCTCACCGCCGTCGAGGACCTGACGCCGGCGCCGGAGGGACGGGTCCGGGAGGGCCTGGCGATCTCCCCGGACGGCCGTACCGTCGCGGTGGGCTGGAAGGTGGACGACACCCCGGCCTTCAGCCGGATGTCGCTGGCGGTGCTGGACGCCGGCACCGGCCGGCGGGTGCGGCTGGTGGAGCAGGAGGACCGGGTCTTCCTCCAGCCGGCCTTCTCGGCGGACGGCCGCAGCCTGGCCTGCGTGCAGGAGGACCTGGGGGACTGGGACAGCTGCCCGCACCGCACGCTCCGGCTGGTCGACCTGGCCACCGGGGACAGCCGCGACCTGCTCCCGGACAGCCCGCTGTGGCCGTCCGCGCCGGTCTTCTCCGCCGCCGGGGACGCGCTCTACTTCGTCGCCGACGAGCAGGGCCGGGCGCCGGTCTTCCGGGTCGACCTGGCCGGCGGCAGGGTGACCCGGCTGACCGCGTCGGGGGCGTACACGGACGTCGTGGTGAGCCCGGACGACCGCCGCCTGTACGCGCTGCGCTCCGCGGTCGACTCACCGCCGACGCCGGTCCGGATCGACCCCGCCCGGGCCGACCAGGAGCCGGCGCCGCTGCTCGGCCCCGGTCCGGACCTGGCGCTGCCGGGCACGCTCACCGAGCTGACCGCCGCGGCGGACGACGGCACCCCGCTGCGGGCGTGGCTGGCGCTGCCCCGGCAGGCGTCCGCCGACCGGCCGGCGCCGTTGCTGCTGTGGATCCACGGCGGGCCGCTGGGCAGCTGGAACGCGTGGTCCTGGCGGTGGAACCCGTGGGTGATGGTGGCGCGCGGCTACGCGGTGCTGCTGCCGGACCCGGCGCTGTCCACCGGGTACGGCGACGAGTTCCTGCAGCGCGGCTGGGGCGCGTGGGGCGGTCGGCCGTTCACCGACCTGATGGCCATCACCGACGCGGCGGTGCAGCGGACGGACGTGGACGAGTCGCGGACCGCCGCGATGGGCGGCTCGTTCGGCGGCTACATGGCCAACTGGGTCGCCACCCAGACGGACCGCTTCCGGGCCATCGTGACGCACGCCAGCCTGTGGCACCTGGACGCCTTCGCCGGCAGCACGGACGAGCCGTCGTACTGGCACCGGGAGTTGGGCGACCTGCTGGAGAAGCAGGAGCGTTACCTGGAGAATTCGCCGCACCTGCGGGTGGCGGGCATCCGCACGCCGATGCTGGTGATCCACGGCGACAAGGACTACCGGGTGCCGATCGGCGAGGCGCTGCGGCTCTGGCACGACCTCGGGCGCTTCTCGGTGCCGGCGAAGTTCCTCTACTTCCCGGACGAGAACCACTGGATCCTCTCCCCCGGGCACGTGAAGGTCTGGTACGAGACCGTCGCCGCGTTCCTCGCCCAGCACGTCCTCGGCGCCGGGTGGAAGCGGCCCGACCTGCTCTGAGCCGGGCCCCGGCTAAGATCGGGGGGATCCCGCGAGCCGGCGCCGTCTCGCCCCTGCGAGCCGTCGTCGACCCCCGGGAGAGGTGCACCGTGGTCGCGAACCCCTGGGGTTTCCTGCGGCACGACCGCACCGAGGCGCCCAAGCGCCCGGTGTCCGAGCGCCTCCGGGACTGGGACCCGGTCTACGGCCGGCCCGCGGCCGAGGACGTCCGGGTGCAGGCCAGCCGGTGCATGGACTGCGGCGTAGCGTTCTGCCACGCCGGCTGCCCGCTCGGCAACCTCATCCCGGAGTGGAACGAGCTGGTCGCCGACGACGACTGGCGCGCCGCGATCGAGCGGCTGCACGCGACGAACAACTTCCCCGAGTTCACCGGCTGGCTCTGCCCGGCGCCGTGCGAGGCGTCCTGCGTGCTGGCGATCAATGCCGACCCGGTCGCCATCAAGCAGGTCGAGCTGGCCATCATCGACCGCGCGTACGACGAGGGCTGGGTCCCGCCGCGGCCGGCCACGCTGAGCACCGGGCGGCGGGTCGCCGTGATCGGCTCCGGGCCGGCCGGGCTGGCCTGCGCCCAGCAGCTGACCCGGGCCGGGCACCACGTGACGGTGTACGAGCGGTCCGACCGGCTCGGCGGGCTGCTCCGGTACGGCATCCCGGACTTCAAGATGCCCAAGGCTTTCATCGACAAGCGGCTCGCGCAGCTGGCCGCCGAGGGCACCGAGCTGCTGGGCGGCGTGGACGTCGGTGGCCCGGGCGGCCCGGACCCGGTGGAGCTGCGGGCCGGCGTCGACGCGGTCGTGCTCGGCTCCGGCGCGCTGCGGCCCCGGGAGCTCGAGGTCCCCGGCCGCGAGCTGGCCGGCGTGCACCAGGCGATGGACTACCTGCCCCAGGCCAACCGGGTCCGGACCGGCGACCTCACCGCCCCGCCGGTGGACGCCGCCGGCAAGCACGTGGTGATCGTCGGCGGCGGGGACACCGCCGCGGACTGCCTCGGCACCGCGAACCGGCAGGGCGCGGTCCGGGTGACCCAGCTGGACCATAACCCGCGGCCGCCGGAGGGCCGGGACGAGACCGTGAACCCGTGGCCGCAGTGGCCGAAGATCCACCGGACGTCCGCGGCGCACGAGGAAGGCGTGGTCGAGTCCTGGGCGCGCGAGGCGGTCGCGTTCCTGGCCGATCCCTCCGGTCAGGTGCGCGCGGTGCTGGCGGAGGAGGTGCAGACCGTCCGGGTGGACGGGCGCCGGGTCTTCCGGCCGGTGCCGGGCAGCCGGGTGGAGATCCCCTGCGAGCTGGTGCTGCTGGCCGCCGGGTTCGTCGGGACCGAGCGGGGGTCGCTACTCGACCGGCTCGGTGTGGCCGTGCACCCCGACCGCGGGACCGTGCAGGTCCGCGGCGGCTGGGAGACCTCGGCGGACGGCGTCTTCGCCTGCGGGGACGCGACCCGGGGCGCGAGCCTGGTGGTCTGGGCGATCGCGGAGGGGCGCGCCTGCGCGGCGGCGGTGGACACCGCGCTGAGCGGGCGGACCCAGCTGCCGGCACCGGTGCGGCCGGGCGCGCGGCCGCTCTGACGGTTTTGTCACCGGGCCGGTCGATGATGGCCGGGTGCGGTACGTCGTGGTGGCCGGTCCGGACTGCAGGTCGGGCTCGCTGCGCGCGGTGGACGACCGTGGGGCGCCGGTGGGGCCGGTCGAGGTCGTCGACGACGTGGTCGCCGCCGTCGACGGCCGGGAACGCGCCGGGCACCCGCGATGGGTCTGGCCGGCCACCGACGACATCTACCCGGAGCTGCTCGCCGCCGGCGTCGTGGTCGGCCGGTGCGTCGACCTGGCCCTGACCGAGGGCATCCTGCTCGGGCACGAGGGCCGGTGGGGCGAGTCCCGCTCGCTGGCCGCCGCCTGGGCGCGGCTGGCGGACCTGCCGGTGCCGGACGACCCGCCGCCGCGGGCCAGACCGGCGGCCCAGCAGGCACTCTTCGACACCGAGCCGGCGTCGCTGCCGGGTGGCGCCGCCGCGCTGGACGCCGCGGTCGCGGTGCACGCGGACCAGCTCCGGCGGGTCCTCGCCGCTGAGCTCCCCGACCGGCTCGCGCTGCTGGTGGCTGCCGAGTCGGCGTGCGCGCTGGTCGCGGCCGAGATGACCCGGGCCGGGGTGCCGTGGCGGGCCGACGTGCACGACGCGCTGCTCACCGCCCAGCTGGGCCCGCGGCCGGCGGCGGGCCTCCCGCCCCGGCGGCTGACCGAGCTGGCCGACCAGGTCGCGGCCGCCTTCGGCGGGGTCCGGGTCAACCCGGACTCGCCGGCCGAAGTGGTCCAGGCCTTCGCCCGGGCCGGGGTGCCGGTCAGCTCGGCGCGGTCCTTCGTGCTGCGGCGTGTCGAGCACGCGGCGGTCGCGCCGCTGCTGGAATACAAGGAGCTGGCCCGGCTGCACGCCGCCCACGGCTGGTCGTGGCTGGACACGTGGGTGCGGGACGGGCGGTTCCGGCCGGACTGGGTGGTCGGCGGCGTCGTCTCCGGCCGGTGGGCGAGCCGGGGCGGGGGGGCGCTGCAGATCCCGCACGCGGTCCGGCGCGCGGTGGTCGCCGACCCGGGCCACCTGCTCGTGGTCGCCGACGCGGCGCAGCTGGAGCCGCGGGTGCTGGCCGCGCTGGCCGGGGACCTGCGGCTGGCGCAGGCCGCCGCGGCGAGCGACCTCTACTCGGCGCTCGCCGCGGACTCCTTCGGCGGCGACCGGGCTCGGGCGAAGGTCGCGCTGCTGGGCACGCTCTACGGCGCCACCAGCGGCGATGCGGCGCCGGTGCTCGCGGTGCTGCGGCGGCGCTTCCCGACCGCGGTCGGCTACGTCGAAGCGGCGGCCCGGGACGGCGAGGCGGGCCGCCTGGTCCGGTCCCGGCTGGGCCGCACCTGCCCGCCGCCGTCCGCACGCTGGCGGGAGGCGCAGCAGCAGGCCTCGCTGCCGGGCGCCGGCGAGCCGGAGCAGGCCCGGGCCCGGCAGACCGCCCGGGACCGCGGTCGCTTCACCCGCAACTTCGTGGTGCAGGCCTCCGCGGCGGACTGGACCGCGGTGCTGCTCGCCGCACTGCGCCGCCGGCTGGTCGACGGCGGCGCGCCGGGCACCGAGCTGGTCTTCTTCCAGCACGACGAGGTGGTGCTGCACTGCCCGCAAGCGCAGGCGCGGGTCGCCGCCGCCCTGCTCACCGAGGCAGCCGAGGAAGCGAGCCAGCTGGTCTTCGGCCAGACGCCGGTGCGCTTCCCGCTGGAGATCGCCGCGGTCGCCTGCTACGCCGACGCCAAGTGAGCCTCGCTCGCTAGCTGACCGAGGGATCGGGGAGCGCAGCTTCGGAGCTGACCGGCTCAGCGGCCGGCGGCTCGCCCTCGAGCCGCTGGTAGTGGTCGATCTCCTGCTGCGTCGGGTCGACGCCGACCTCCTCGGCGAAGTCCTCCGCGGCGTCCGGGTCCGCACGCACCGGCTCGGTCATGACTCTCTCCCTCCGTCGGTTCGTCAGGGCTTGCGGGTCTGGTCCGCTCCCGGGTCCGGTCCGCTTGGCCTACCCGTTGCGACACGCTCGGACACGCGGCGGCACCGGTCAAACCGCCGTCCACAGGCCGGACCGTCGTCCACAGATTGCCCGGCACCCTGCCGCCCGTCTCCTCGGCTCGGCACGGTCGTCACATGCTCACACCGTCCGGACCGCCTCACGCCGCCGACCTGTGCCCCGGCGCCGGCCGGGTCGACCGACTTCGCCGCGCCCTCGATCGGGCCGAGCGCGACTTCGTCGCCGACGTGGTCGCCGACGGCGGGATCGACTGCTGGCGGCGCCGGCTCGAGGGCCGCTTCCGCGCCGCGCGCGACGCCCTCTCCGGACCCGGCATACCAGCCGGACCACGCGCACCGGGGACGGCGGCCGGACGGGCCGGACCAGGCGGACCCGGGGTGTCCTGGGCCGAGTCGGCCGCCCTGGTCGTCGCCCTGGCGGACCGCGCGGTGCGGGACCGGGTCTGGCGGCAGCTCGACGCCGACCCGGACCGCCGCTGGCTGCTGCTCTGGCGCCACCTGGCCCGCCGCGCGCTGCCGCCCTACCGGACGGAGCCGCTCTTCCTGCTCGCCTGGACCGCCTGGCGCCTCGGTGACCCCGCGACCGTCCGGGCCGCCCTGGGCTGTGCCCGCGTCCAGGACCCGGGCCACCGGGCGAGCGTCCTGCTCAACCGGATGCTGACCGCCGGGACCGACCCGCGCCTGCTGCCATCCCTCGGTCCCCGGCCGACCCAGGAGACCGTCCGATGAGCCGACCCGGCCCGACCGCCCGGCCGACCACGAGCATCCGTGCGGGCTCGGGTCAGCCGGTGGCGCCGCCCGCGACCGGAGCCGCGCCCTCTGCCCGGCGTACGCGGTGGTACTCACCGGTCAGCAGGGACTCGACCGCGGCGAGCTCGGCACGCAGCCACTGCACGAGCTCCAGACGCTCGCGCAAGCGCTCGGGCGGCAGCGGACTGCGGTCCTGGCGCAGCTTGATCAGCGTCGCCAGCAGGCGGTGCAGCGGCTCGACCAGCTCCGCGTCGTCGTCGATGTCATCCCCCGTCCGACTGTCCCACCAGCAGGGTCATTCGGTACCCGTTGGTCCTATGGTCCATACGGGACGGAGTTTGACAGGCTGGGGCGCCGGACGGCCGGCACGGCCGGGAAGCAGCTGCGGGTCGGTCGCACTTGTCCCTGTCGTGCCGGCCGACGACGACCAGGTGGTGACGGTGGACACGGAGGACGTGCTGCCGGCCGCCCCATCCCGACAGCCGCGCCGACCCGAGAGGGCCGCGCCGGCCCCGCCCGACGGGTCTCCAGCCGACGACCGTGGCCAGCCGCCCCCGCCGCCCGACCCGATCACCGGCGGCGGTCTGCCGAGGCCGCCGTCCGCGGACGCCGCGGCCGGTGCGCGAGCCGCCACCGAGGCAGGCGCCGGGGAACGCGCCCGGGACGGCCTGCGGGATGCGCGGCGCGTCGGGCTGACACTGGGCGTGCTCTTCGGCCTCACCGCTACCGGCTCGTCCGCGGTGGCGGTGGTCCTGCCGAGCCTGCAGGAGGACCTGCGGCTCGGCCACCCCGCCGTCGCCTGGGTGCTGAGCATCTACGTGCTGTCGCTGGCGGTCACCACCGCGGTCTACGGCAGGGTCGCCGACGTCGTCGGCATCCGCCGGCCGCTGGTGGCCGGCATGCTGGTGATGGCGGTCGGCGCCGGCCTGTCGGCGCTGGCGCCGTCGTTGCCCGCCCTCCTGGTCGGCCGGTCCCTGCAGGGCGCGGGCGCCGGCTCCGTGCCGGTGCTCGCCACCGCGCTGGTGTCCGCCCGGTTCGCCGGGCCGACCCGCAGCGCCGCGCTCGGCCGGGTGGCCGGCGCCTCGGCCACGGTCAGCGCGCTCGGCCCGCTGCTTGGTGGCGCGATCGCCGAGGTCGGCGGCTGGCACGCGGTCGTCGCGCTGCCGGTGGCCGGCCTGCTGCTGCTGCCGATGGCGGCCCGGTCGGCGCCTGCCCGCGGCGTCGGTGGCCGCCTGGATGTGCCGGGCGCGGCGCTCGTCGCCGTCACCGCCATCGGCATGGTCCTGCTGCTGCAGTCGGTGTCCGCCGGTGCGGCCACCGCGGGCGTGGGTGCGGCGCTGCTGCTCGCCGGCATCCCGCTCACCGCCCGGCACGTCCGCCGCCGGCCGGACGGCTTCCTGCCGCGCCCGGTCGTCACCCGCGGCGCGGTGCTGCGCGCCGCGCTCGCCGGGGCGTCCGTGCCGGCGGCCTGGTTCGCGTTGCTGATCGCGGTCCCGGCCACACTCGACGACCGCGGCTGGACGACGTTGCAGGTTGGGTTGGCGCTGGTGCCGAGCGCCGTGGTCGGCCTGCTCGGTGGCCGGGTGTCCGGCCCGGTGCTGGACCGGCTCGGCGCCCGGGCGACGCTGGCCGGCGCGGCGCTGCTCGCCGCCGTCTCGCTGCTGGTCGCCGCGACAGCGGTGACCGCCGGCTGGCCACCGGTGCTGGCGGCGGCCGTGGTGGCGGTCACCGTCGCCTTCGCCGTCGGCCAGCCCGCGATGGTCTGGGCGGTCGGCGCCGCGGTGCCGGCGGCGGTCCGCGGGATCGCGCTGGGCCTGGCATCGCTCGTCTTCCTCGTCGGTGGCAGCGTCGGCTCCGCGGCCGTCGGCGGGCTCGGTGACGGGATCGGCATCCCGGCCGCGCTGGCCGCGGTCTCCGCCCTCCCCGTCACCGCCGCGGTGATCTCGGCAGCCGGCGGCCGGCGGCCGGCTCCCGGCCGGCCCCGGCCGGGACCGGACAGAAGTCGTTAGCTCATGCCCCGGCCGGGTATCTCGCCGGCACCGTGCCGCGTGGTGGGGAGTGACGCGGCCTCAGAGGAGGCGAACCATGGCATACCAGGATCCCGTTCCGGGATCGCCCGATGACGGCAGCAGCACCACCGATGTCGCCAAGGAGCAGGCCGGCCGCGTCGGCCAGGCCGCGACCCAGGCCGGCGGGCAGGTTGCGCAGACGACCAAGGAGCAGGCGCAGAACGTCGTCGGCGAGGCCAGGCAGCAGGCCCGCGACCTCGCCGGCGAGGCACGCGGCCAGCTCCGCGACCAGGCCGGCACCCAGCGGGACCGGGCGGTGCAGGGCCTGCGCTCGCTCAGTGACGAGCTGGACCAGATGGCCTACCAGGGCGGCCAGTCGGGGATCGCCACGGAGGTGGCGCGGCAGCTGTCGACTCGGACCCGTGACCTCGCCGGTCACCTGGAGCGGCACGAGCCGAGTGACCTGGTCGAGCAGGTGCGGGCCTATGCGCGGCGCCGCCCGGTGGTGTTCCTGACCGGCGCGGCGCTGGCCGGCGTGGTGGCCGGCCGGCTGACCAGGAGCCTCGCCGCGGGAGCGCCCCACGACGGGACCCGCGCGCTCGGCACCGGTTACCCGCCGGTCGAGCCGCTGACCGCCGGCGCGGCACCGTACGCCGCCGATTACCCGAGCGCCGGCTACCAGACGGGTGCCGGCTACGAGACCGGCGCCGGCTACCAGACCGATGCGGGCTACCAGACCGGCACCGGCTACCAGACCCCGGCGTACGGCACCGGCGTGGGCGCGGGTAGCGCATACCCGACCGACACCGGCACCGCCGGCTACCCGGCCTCCGAGCCGATCCCGGAGGAGTACGGAGCCACTCCGGGCGGCTACGGCGACCCGGAGGCCGGCCCGGACGGAGCGTACGGCTCCGGTCAGCCGTCGGCCTACCCGCCGCCGGCCACCGGTCCGGACTACCCGCCGCCGTACGAGCAGGTGCCCGAGGACGAGCAGCCGCCGGCGCGGGGGTGGACCCCGTGACCGACAGACCGTACGGCGGGTCGTACGCGGCCGGGCCCCCGGACGTCGAGGGCCGGTCGGTCGGCGAGCTGCTGAGCGAGGTGACCGGCGACCTGTCCAGGCTCATGCGGCAGGAGGTCGCGCTCGCCAAGGTGGAGCTGAAGGAGGAGGCGACCAAGGCCGGCAAGGCCAGCGGCGTGCTCGGCAGCGCCGGCGCGGTCGGCTACCTGGTGCTCGTCTTCCTCTCGCTGGCGCTGATGTTCGCCCTCGACGCGCTGATGCCGATCGGGTGGGCGGCGCTGCTCACGGCGGTCGTCCTCGGCATCGTCGCGGCCGTGCTCTTCGTGCTCGGCCGCAACAGGCTCAAGCAGGTCAACCCCAAGCCCGAGCAGACCGTCGAGACGCTGAAGGAGGACGTCCAGTGGGCCAGGAATCGGAACAGTTGAGGCGCGAGATCGAGCAGACCCGCCGCGAGCTGGGCACGGACGTCGACGCACTGACCGAGAAGGTCTCCCCGAAGCGGGTCGTCGGGCGGCGGGTCGACCGGACGAGGGAAGCCCTCGGTGGGCTGAAGGAGAAGGTCATGGGTACCACCTCGGACGCCGCGAGCAGCGTGCAGGGCGGCGTGCAGGGAGCCGCCGGCAGCGTGCAGAGCGGCGTGCAGGGAGCCGCGAGCGGCGTGCAGGACATGGCCAGCTCGGCGGCGTCGACGGTGGCCGACACCGCGTCGTCGACCGCGTACGCGGCCCGCCGCGGTGCGCAGGGCAACCCGCTCGCGGCCGGCGTGGTCGCCTTCGGGCTGGGCTGGCTGGTGTCGTCCCTGCTGCCGGCCTCGCAGAAGGAGCGCGAGGTCGCCAGCAAGGTCAAGGAGCAGGCGCAGCCGGCACTCAAGCCGGTGGCTCAGCAGGCCGGCCAGGCGCTCACCGAGGTGAAGGACAACCTTCGTGAGCCGGTGCAGCAGGCGGCCCAGTCGGTCAAGGACACCGCGTCCGACGCGGCCGGCACGGTGCAGGACGAGGCCAAGTGGGCCGCCTCGGACGTGAAGAGCGAGGCCCAGGACGCCGGCCAGCAGGTCCGGCAGCAGGCGCCGTCCGCAGGCTGACCGCGGCGCCGGGCGGGGTGGGACCGGCCAGGTCCCACCCCGCGGGCATGCGCGGACGGGCGCGGGCCAGCGGCGGGCACGCCGGCCCGGCCACCGGCGAGGGCACACGCCCGCCGCCGCGGCGGCGTCCGCGGGAACGCACACCCGCCCGGCGGCCACCCGACGCGCAGGCTTCCGCACTCGCGGTCCGGCGGGGATCATTCGAGGTGTGACCGCGGACACCGGAGCCGGCTCGCCGGCGCAGGACGTGGAGGCAGCGGCCCCGGGTCCCGGGGAGCGGCTGCCACCGGACGGCAAGCCGGTGCTGCCGGTTGCCACGACGTCGGCGTTCCCGCCGATCGGCGACTACGGCTTCCTCTCCGACTGCGAGACCACCGCCCTCGTCGCCCCGAACGGGGCGGTGGAGTGGATGTGCGCCCCGCGGATGGACTCCTCCAGCGTCTTCGCCGCGATGCTCGACCGCGGCGCCGGCTCGTTCCGGCTGGGCGCGGCCGACGCGGAGGTGCCGCACGACCGGCGCTACCTGCCCGGCACGCTGGTGCTGGAGACCAGCTGGAACGTCGGCGAGGGCTGGGTCATCGTCCGGGACGCGCTGGTGGTCGGCCCGTGGAAGCTCAAGGACCCGAGCCGCTCGACCTACCAGCGGCCTCCGACCGACTACGCCGCCGCGCACATGCTGGTCCGCACGGTCCGCTGCGTGAACGGCGAGGTCCAGCTGCTGATGGAGTGCGAGCCGGCGTTCGAGTACGGGCTGCACCACGCCAGCTGGCGGCACACCGAGGCCGGCTACCACCAGGCGATCGCGCAGGCCGAGGAGGACGGCGACCTGGGGCTGACGCTGACCACCGACCTGCGGCTCGGCTTCGAGGGCCCGCGCGCGGTGGCCCGGTCGCTGCTGAAGGAGGGCGAGGTCCGGTTCTGCGTGCTGTCCTGGGGCGACGCACGGCCACCCAAGACGTTCAAGCAGGCGTACAAGCGGCTCACCTGGACCGCGCACCACTGGCAGCACTGGCTGGCCGGCGGCCGCATCCCGGACCACCCGTGGAAGTCGCACCTGGCCCGCAGCGCGCTGACCCTCAAGGGGCTGAGCTACGCGCCGACCGGCGCGATCGCCGCTGCCGCCACCACCTCGCTGCCGGAGACGCCGGGCGGCGAGCGCAACTACGACTACCGGTGCAGCTGGATCCGCGACTCGACGTTCGCGCTCTGGGGCCTCTACACGCTGAACTTCGACTGGGAGGCGGCCGACTTCTACCATTTCGTCACCGATGTGGCGGAGCGGGACGGCGACCTGCAGATCGTGTACGGGATCGACGGCCGCGCCGACCTCACCGAGTCCGAGCTGAGCCACCTCAACGGGTACGAGGGGGCGCGGCCGGTCCGGATCGGCAACGAGGCGTACCGGCAGCGGCAGAACGACGTGTGGGGCTCCGTGCTCGACTCGGTCTACCTGCACACCCGGTCCCGGGACCGGCTCGACGACCGGGTCTGGCCGGTGCTGCGCCGCCAGGTGGAGAACGCGCTGGAGAACTGGCGGCAGCCGGACAGCGGGATCTGGGAGGTCCGCGGCGAGCCGAGGCACTTCACCTCGTCCAAGGTCATGTGCTGGGTGGCGCTGGACCGCGGCAGCCGGCTGGCCCGGCTGCGGGAGGAGTGGGAGCTGGCCGCCCAGTGGCAGGCCGCGGCCGAGGAGATCCGCGCCGACGTGCTGGCCAACGCCGTGGACGAGCGCGGCGTGCTGACCCAGCACTACGACACCGACGCGCTGGACGCGTCCATGCTGCTGGTGCCGCTGCTGCGGTTCCTGCCGGCGAACGACCCGCGGGTGCGCGCGACGGTGCTCGCCATCGCCGACGAGCTGACCGACGAGGGCCTGGTGCTGCGCTACCGCACCAAGGAGACCGACGACGGCTTCAGCGGCGAGGAGGGCACGTTCACGATCTGCTCGTTCTGGCTGGTCTCGGCGCTGTGCGAGATCGGCGAGCACACCCGGGCCCGGGCGCTGTGCGAGAAGCTGCTCGGGTTCGCCAGCCCGCTGCTGCTGTACGCGGAGGAGCTCGACCCGCGCACCGGGCGGCAGCTCGGCAACTTCCCGCAGGCCTTCACCCACCTCGCGCTGATCAACGCCGTGATGCACGTCATCCGGCTGGAGCACGGCAGCACGTTCAGCCACGAGGGGGCGCGGCCGCCGACGCACTGACCGGTAGGGTGCCCGGGTGTCGCGGATCGTCCTGTTCGGCGCGACCGGCTACACCGGCCGGCTGGTCGCCGCGGCGTTGGTCGCCCGCGGCGCCGACCCGGTGCTCGCCGCCCGGGACCGCGGTCGCGCCGAGGCGCTGGCCATCGAGCTGGCCGGCCCGGACCGGTCGGCCCCCGAGGTGGCCGAGGCGGACGTGCACCGGCCGGAGACGGTCCGGGCGCTGGTCGAGCGCGGCGACGTGCTGGTCTCCACCGTCGGGCCGTTCGCCAGGTGGGGGGCGGCCGCGCTGCAGGCGGCGGTCGGCGCCGGCGCGCGCTACCTCGACTCGACCGGCGAGCCGGGCTTCATCCGGGACGTCTTCCACCGCTGGGGGCCGCGCGCGGCCGGTGCCGGGGCGGCGCTGGTGCCGGCCTTCGGGTACGACTGGGTGCCCGGCAACCTGGCCGGCGCGCTCGCCCTGCGGGACGGCGGCGACGAGGTGACCCGGCTGGACATCGGCTACTTCGTCACCGGGTCGACCGGGCTCGGCTCGCTCAGCGGCGGCACGATGGCGTCCGCGGCCGGCGTGCTCGGCACCGCCGGGTACGCGTGGCGCGGCGGCCGGCTGGTGGAGGAGATGCCGGCCCGGCACCACCGGACCTACCGGGTGCACGGCTCGCCGCGGTCCGGGCTCAGCGTGGCCGGCTCCGAGCATCTCGCGCTCCCCCGGCTGGCGCCGGGGCTGCGGGACGTCCACGTGCACCTGGGCTGGTTCGGCCCGGCGGCCCGGCCGGTGCAGGTGCTGTCCCAGCTCACCCGGCTGCCGGTGGTGCCGCGGCTGGTCGAGTCGGTCGGCGGCCGGCTGCTGCGCGGCTCCACCGGCGGGCCGGACGAGTCGTCGCGGCGGCGCAGCGGGACGCACGTGCAGGCGGTGGCGTACGCGGCCGACGACCGCGAGCTGAGCCGGGTGGCGCTGGACGGCCCGAACCCGTACACGCTGACCGGCGGCCTGCTCGCCTGGGCCGCGGTCCGGGCCCGGGACGGCGGGCTCACCGGGGTCGGCGCGCTCGGTCCGGTGGAGGCCTTCGGGCTGGACGAGCTGGCTGCCGGAGCGGCCGAGGCCGGGCTGCACCGCGGCTGAGCCGCACCCGCCGGCCGAGGAGATCACCGCAGGCCGCGCGCCCCGCCGCCGAGCCGGAAGCCGGCCCGCCGCGGCGCCAGCGGCGGCGGGTGCCACTCCGTCTCGGCCGGCCGGACCGCCGCCGCGGTCTCCACCCGGAGCCGGTCGACGGCGGCGAGCACCGCTCCGTGCTGCTGCCAGGCGGCCGGGTCCGCCGCCGGGTCCACCACCAGCAGCCCGGCCAGCCGGGCCTGCCGGCGCTCCAGCTCGATCAGCTGCCGCTCGACCCGCCGGCGGGTATCGTCCGGCCGGGACACCCGGGCGACCTCGCCGATCTCCCACACCGCCTCGGCCGCCGCCTCCAGCACGTCCGCCAGCGCGTGCCGGGCTTCCTCCGGGTACGCCTGGGCCTGCTCCCCCACCGGCAGGTAGTAGGTCCGGTCGAGCAGCCCGCGGGCCAGCCCGCGCAACGAGACGTGCACGTGCTCGAGCCCGGTCAGCGCGGCCCGCAACCGCGGCTGGCCGCGCCGGACGGCGCGCCCGCGCGGGTTGAGCCGGGCGCTCTGCTCGGCCCGGCCCAGCGTCTCGTCCGCGCGCGCCACCTCGGTGCCGAGCGCACGCGCCTCCTCCAGCCAGTGGTCCGCGGCCGACCGCGACCAGTCCGTCCGCAGTTGCCGGGCCAGCCCCCGCAGCACGCCGGCCGTCCGGTCGGCCAGCTCGCCGAGCGCGTCGCCGGCCGGCTGCATGTACAGCGGCGGCGCGATCAGCAGGTTGACCAGCACGCCGACCGCGGAGCCGATCAGCGTCTCGTACACCCGCTCGACGGCGACGTCCTCCGCGTTGGTGACCGCCAGCACGAGCATGGCGCTGATCGGCACCTCGAGCAGGTGCGGGCCGAGCCGCAGGGCCCGCCCGACCACCAGCGACAGCGCGACGACCGCGCCGAGGCTCCACCAGGTGAGGCCGACGACCGACGCGAGGCCGACCGCGACCAGCACGCCGGCGAGCACGCTGAAGATCCGCTCCAGCCCGTGCCGGAACGTCTCGTACATGGTCAGCTGCACGACCAGCAGCGCGGTCAGCGGCGCGAGCACCGGTGTCGCGCTGGTGTTGAGCAGGTCGGCGATGACGAAGGACAGCACCGCGGCCAGCGTCGTCTTCGCCGTCCGCAGCCCCGGGGTCCGGCCGCGCCGGAACAGGACTCCGCGCAGCCGGCGGCGCAGCGCGGTCGACAGCCGGGCCACGTGCGCGGCGGTCAGCCCGCGGACAGGTGGCGGCGGGACTGGACCACCCGGAACCGGCCGGCGACGAAGTGCGCGTCGGTGTACGCGGCGTTCGCCGCCGGGTTGGCCCCGGTCGCGTGGAAGTCCGAGTACGCGGCGGACTGGTTGACGTAGACGCCGCCGGTCAGGTTCTCCGACAGCGCGACGCCGGCGTCCAGCGCCGCCTCCCGGGCCGCCGCGACCACCTTCTCGTCGGTCGAGTAGACCGACGCGGTCAGCGCGCCGCGCGCGGTCACGGTCCGGCGGAAGAGCTCCAGCCCGAAGTCGGTCGACTCGGTGCTGACCAGGAAGGCCACCGGCCCGAAGCACTCCGACCCCCACGCCTCCGGCTGGTCCGCGGAGACCCGGACCACCGCCGGGGTGCGCACCCGCGCCGCCGGGAAGGCCGGGTGGGTGACCGCCCGCGAGGGCACCACCACGGTGCCCAGCGCGGCCGCGTTGTCCACTCGCGACAGCACGTCGTCGGTGACGATCGCGCCGAGCAGCTCGACGGCCTGCGCGTCCTCGCCGAGCAGCCTGTCGATCGCCGCGCCGAGGTCGGCGCCGAGCTCCTCGACCGACTTGCGGCCGGCGTCGGTGGCGATCCCGTCCGCCGGGACCAGCAGGTCCTGCGGCGTGGTGCACATCTGTCCACTGTAGAGACACAGGGAGAAGGCCAGGTTGGCGAGCATGCCGGCGTAGTCGTCGGTGGAGTCGATGACCACCGCGTTGACGCCGGCCTTCTCGGTGTAGACCTCGGCCTGCCGGGCGTTGTCCTCCAGCCACTGGCCGAACGCGGTGGACCCGGTGAAGTCGACGATCCGCACCTCCGGCCGGACCGCGAGGTCGGCCGCGACCCGCCCGCCCGGCTCCTCGGCGACGAGCGTGACCAGGTCGCGGGCGAAGCCGGCCTCGGCCAGCACCTCCCGCGCGACCGACACCGTGATTGCCAGCGGCAGCGTCGCCTGCGGGTGCGGCTTCACCACCACCGCGTTGCCGGTCGCCAGCGACGCGAACAGCCCGGGGTAGGAGTTCCAGGTCGGGAACGTCACGCAGCCGATGACCAGCCCGATCCCCCGCGGCACCGCCGTATACGTCTTCTCCATCAGCAGCGGCGGCCGCTTGCCCTGCGGCTTCTCCCACCGGGCCGTGGCCGGCACCCGGGTCTGCTCGGCGTACGCGTACGCCACCGCCTCCAGCGCCCGGTCCTGCGCGTGCGGGCCGCCGGCCTGGAAGGCCATCACGAACGCCTGCCCGGTGGTGTGCATGACCGCGTTGGCGATCTCGAAGCTGCGCGCGTTGACCCGGCTGACGATCTCGGCGCAGACCGCCGCCCGGACCTCGGGGCCGGCGTCCCGCCACGCCGGCAGGCCGGTCCGGGCCGACGCCAGCAGCGCGTCCAGGTCGGCCTGCGGGTAGCTGACCCCGAGCGGCGGCCCGTACGGCGAGCGCTCGGCGCCGACCCAGCCGACCGTGCCGGCCTGGTCCAGCTCGAAGCGCTTGCCGAGGTGCGCCTCGTACGCCGCGCGGCCCGCCTCGGCCGCGCCCTCGCCGTACACCCGGGGACTGGGCGACTCGGGGAAGGCGGACCAGTAGCCGCGCTCGGAGATCGCGCTCAGCGCCTGCCGCAGCATGTCCCGGTGCGCGTCGACGAAGGAGGCGGCGGAGCCGACGGAGGGGGCGGCGGCGGAGCGGGCTGCAGACCCGGCTGGCATGCTCATGCGTCACTCCTCGTCGAGGGGGCGGTCCACCGCAACTGTAAGACCGGTCGCGAAGTCATCGCGCGGTCCCCCGTGGGCTGCCGCACGGTCGCCGAACCTCGGCGATGAGCCGAGGTTACGCCCGTTAGGAGTATTCCTACTGAGCAGTAGGCCCGGTTACCGTTCGGCCACCTGACGAGGAGAGTTACCGCCGCGACGGTGGCCGCCTCGGCCTCAGGGACTCGGCCCGCCCCTTGGGAGGTCCCACCCGTGCGCTCCCTCCTCCGCGCCGTCCTCACGCTCGCGCTCGGTGCGGGCCTGGCGGCCGTCCCCACCGTCGTCGCGCCGGCCATCGCCCTCGCCGGCCCCAGCACCGACTACGTCGCGCTCGGCGACTCGTACTCCTCCGGCACCGGCACCGGCTGGTACGACCTGTCCAGCTCCTGCCAGCGCTCCTCGCTGGCCTACCCGCCGCTCTGGGTCGCCCAGCAGGGCGCGGCCAGCTTCACCTTCGCCGCCTGTGCCGGCGCCACCACCTCGTCCGTGCGCAGTTCCCAGCTCGGCGGGCTGTCCGCGGCCACCGACCTGGTCAGCATCACCGTCGGCGGCAACGACGCCGGCTTCTCCGACACCGTGCTGGCCTGCCGGCTCGGCACCGACGCGGCCTGCTACAGCCAGCTGGACAGCGCCAGCGCCTTCATCCAGACCACGCTGCCCGGCCTGCTGGACGCCACCTACCGGGACATCCGGGCCCGCACGCCCGGCGCCCGGCTGGTCGTCCTCGGCTACCCGCGGCTCTACCGCACCGGCTTCTGCCTGCTGGAGATCAGCGACGCGCGGCGGACCCGGATCAACGCGGTCGCCGACCTCCTGGCCACCGTGATCGCGCAGCGGGCGGCGGCGGCGGGCGCCACCTTCGTCGACGCCCGCGGCCCGTTCTCCGGGCACGAGGTGTGCAGCTTCGCACCCTGGATCAACGGCACCACCTTCCCGGTGGGCGACTCCTACCACCCGAACCGGTCCGGCTACGCGCAGGGCTACCTGCCGATGCTGCGCGGCGTGGTGACCTGAGGCGAGGCACCGGGGGCGGCCGGCCGCGGGCTCACAGCCAGCCGCGGCGGACCGCCTCCACGCCGGCCTGGAACCGGCTGGACGCCCCGAGCCGGGTGAGGATGTCCGCGACGTGCCGGCGGTACGTCCGGTCGGACACGTTGAGCTGCCGGGCCGCGGCCTCGTCCTTGACCCCGCTGCTCATCAGCATGAGCACGGCCCGGTCGAAGGCGGAGGCGCCGACGCCGCCGGTCTGCACCGCCCGGTCGACGTCCACCGCGTTCGTCCACAGCGACTCGAACAGCGTCACCAGGTTGGCGATGATCGCCGGCTCGCGCACCACCAGGGCGCCGACGGCCGGGCGGTGCGGGTTCACCGGCAGGAACGAGACCGTGCGGTCGAAGACCAGCAGCCGGTGCGGCAGCGTGTCCGCGATCCGCACCTCGGCCCCGTGCCGGCGCAGCGTGGCCAGGTGCCGCCGCAGCGGCTCGCTGCGCAGCTGCCGGCGGGTGTGCAGCAGCCGGGCGCGGACGCCGCGGTCGAGCAGCCCCAGGTCGTCCTTCAGCGCCTCGCCGAGCTGCTCCACCGGCACCGACGCGCCGGGCGTGACGCTGAGCACCTCCTGGTAGCAGCGGGCCTCGAGGTCCCGGATCACGGCGATGATCTGGCCCAGGTCGTCCAGCCGGCGCACCTCCCGGACCGGGCCGGCCGGCGAGTCGCCGGAGCGCACCAGCCGGGCCAGCTCGCCCCGGGCCAGCAGCAGCTGGCGCTCGCGGCGGGTCAGCTCCGCCCGCTCCAGGGCCAGCATCGCGTCGAGGGTGACCTCGGGGTTGACCGGGACGTAGACCCCGCCGCCGGCCCGCTGGCGGACCAGGGAGAGCTCGACCAGCCGCTCCAGCGCCTCATGCGTCTGCTGCTGGTCGACCCCGAGCTGGCCCGCCAGCACGGACAGGTCGGCGTCGGGGTCGGCGAGCAGTGCTCGATAGACCGACTCCGGCAGCCCGTCCAGGCCCAAGATCTCCAACGCCACGGGCTCGCCGCTCCCCGCTCTGGTGACGCGACCGACCCTAACCGGGACAAGTCGGAGTCACAATCCGACCAGTCGACATCGGGACGGAGGAGGGCATACCGACAGCCGGGCCGACCGGGCGGGGACGCGCCCGGCCGGGCCCGGCCCGGGTGCCGATCGGGACCCGGCAGGCCCCGACCGGCTGCCCGGGTCAGCCGGCGCCCGGATCCCGACCGGGACGGGTCCGACGCCGCGAAGCTTCCCGAGCGGAACCGACGGTCTCGTGCCGTCGCTCCGCGCTCAAGAGCACGCGCCAGGGCTGACCGCTGCCGGCCGCCGGACCCCGGCCGTCCGGAGCCCGGGTACACCGGACGCGACATCCGTGTCCGGTACCGGACAGCCGGTGCGGAGAATCGGATAAAGCAGCTAAGGCAGGCATTAAGGGAGCGGCCACTGAAGCCGGGATCAGGGTGACGGACTACCCCGAGCGAGGCAGTGCATGGCACCCTTGCATAACCGCGCCGCGGCCTTCGTGGCGCAAGTCGTCAGCTCAAGACACAGACTGGGAGTGTTCGTGAAGCTCGTCCATGCCCTCATCGCCGCGACCGCCACGACCGCCACGCTGGCTGCCGCCGCCGCCTTCCAGCTGGCGACCTTCCACGCCGGTGCGGTCGACGGGATCAACTGCATCGGCTGCTGGGGATAGCAGGTCGACCAGCACTGAGGTGACCCGCGCCCGGTGTGGCGCGGCGCAGGAAGACTAGGGGGCCGAACGGCGTACCGCAAGGACGGCCGCCGAGCGGATCGCCGGAAGGTTCGTCCACCGCCCGGCTCCCCGGACCCGAAGTCCGGGGAGCCGGGCGCCGTCCTGTCCTGCCAGACTGCGGACAGGCCGGGATGCAGGCAATCGCCCGGCGAGACCGCAGCGAGGTGGGCCATGCCGTCAGTCAACCCGGGGGTCGTCGTCGGCCTGGACGTCGGCGGCACCAGCATCAACGCCACGGTGCTGGACGGCTTCGGCACGTTCCTGGTGCAGACCCTGCACGAGACGCCGAGCCGGGTGCTGAAGGGGCCGGCGGTCGCGATCGAGTCGCTGGCCGGGGCGCTGGACGGCGTGCTCGCCAGCACCGGGCTGCCGCTGGCGGCGGTGCGCGCGGTGGGTCTGGACACGCCCGGACCGGCCAGTGCGGACGGCGTGATCTCGTCCAAGGGCGCGACGAACTTCAGCCAGCCGGAGTGGCGCGGCTTCGACATCCGCGGCGCGCTGGCCGACCGGCTGGGGCTGCCGGTGGTCTACACCAACGACGCCAATGCGGCGGCGCTCTATGCCCACCACGTGCACTTCGGGCCGGACGCCGAGCGGCGCTCCTCGATCGCCGCGATCGTCGGCACCGGCCTGGGTGGCGGCGTGGTGGAGAGCGGCCGGGTGGTGCAGGGCGCGGCCGGGATGGCCGGCGAGCTCGGCCACGTCCAGATCCCGATGCACGGGCTGCTCGCCGACGGGCAGCCGCTGCCGGTCTGCAACTGTGGCTTCGTCGGGGACGCGGAGAGCGTGGCGTCGCTGACCGGGATCGAGAAGAACCTGCTCCCCTACTGGCTGACCCGCCACCCCGGGCACGAGCTGGGCCGGGCCGAGTCCGTGCACGCGGCCGCGCTGCAGGTGCGCAAGCTGGCGGAGAGCGGGGACGAGCTGGCGCTGCGGATCTTCGGGCAGCAGGCCGCCGCGCTCGGCCGGCTGTTCACCATCGCGGCCAACTTCACCGACCCGCACGCGTACTTCCTCGGCGGCGGAGTGGTGGAGACCGAGCCGCACTTCCGCGAGTGGTTCCTCGGCGAGGTGCGCCGCAACACCCAGCTGCGCGATGAGCAGGCGCGGGCGGCCACGCTCGCGCTCGTCCCGGACCGGGACATGGCCGGCGCCCGCGGGGCGGCCATCGCCGCGAGAGATGCCTACGACGCCGCCCGCGACTGACGGCACGGCACGGGCCCGGCGGGCACCGGCGGGTTCGAGGGCCGTCGGGGTCCTCCGCCCCCGGCGGGGCTCGTTGGTCGAAGCCCGGCCGAGACCGGATCAGCGGCTCACATTTGCCGTCCGGTGCCGGGGTCCGGGGCCGTCCCCGGAGGGGCGGAGCCGGGGGGCCGCCCCTGCCGGCGACAGCGCGACGACGCCGGCCCGCTTCGTCCAGGTCAGCCGGCCGCGCGCGGTCCCGGAGTAGACGCCCGAGGTCGGCGCGACGTCGGCGTAGTCCCGGCCGACCGCGACCGGCAGGTGCCGGGCACCGACCCGGCAGCCGTTCGCCGGGTCGACCGCGACCGCCCGGGCCCGGCCGCCGTCCGCGACCAGCACCTCCACCCAGGCGTGGCTGCCGCCCTCCTGGCCGAGCAGGTGCCCGGAGACGTAGCGGGCCGGCACCCCGGCCGCCCGGCAGACCGCGAGCATGACGTGCGCGAAGTCCTGGCAGACCCCCTGCCGGGTCGCGTACGCCTCGGCCGCCGTCGTCGACACCGAGGTCGCCTCGAAGGCGAAGTCCAGCTCGGACCGCAGCCGGGCGCAGGCGGCCAGCGCGAAGTCCCGGTCGTCCGGCGCCTCCGCCCGCAGCTCTGCCGCCAGCGCGCGGAGCGCGGCGTCCGGCCTGGTCAGCCGGGTCGGCCGCAGGTGCCGCGCGTCGGCCAGCGCGGCCGCCGGCAGCAACGCGTCGGCCGGTGGCCCGGCCCGCTCCACCACCGCGGCCGTGGTGAACTCGACGGAGTCCTCCACCACCGGCAGCCGGACCCGGACCACCAGGTTGCCCTCCCGGTCCGCCCGGGCGCTGCCGCGGCTGCTGGCCGGGCGGCCGGGCGTCGACACCGAGACCAGGTGCGCCTGCCGGCGCAGCGGCCCGTGCCGGTCCCGGGGCACCGCCACCAGCCGCTGGTGCAGCTCGTACGCCGGCCGGTCGTAGTCGTACCGGAAGCGCTGGTGCAGCAGGTAGCGCACCGGTCCGGAGCCGTCCAGGTCGACGGCGGCGAGGTCGAGCAGGGGCTGGTCGAGCCAGCCCGTCACCGGGCCGCCCCGGGCTGGTCCAGCACCGTCCCTGCGGCGGGCCCGCCGGCGGCGCCGAGGCCGGCCCCGTCGAGGGCCTCTCCGGTGACCTCCTGAGCCCAGACTTCCATGCGCTCCAGCACCGGACCTCCGTACGTCGTCACCATGGCCACGTCGAGGGCGTCCCTCCCCCGGCCGATGAGCACCCGACCCTTGCGGGCCTCGTTGTTGCGGGGGTCGAACGTGTACCAGGTGCCGTCGAGGTAGACCTCGATCCAGGCGGCGAAGTCCATCGGCTCGGGCAGCGGCTCCACCTCGATCTCCGGCAGGTAGCCGAAGACGTACCGGGCCGGGATGTTCAGCGCGCGGCAGAAGCTCAGCGCGACGTGCGCGAAGTCGCGGCAGACGCCCTTGCCGGCGGCGTACACGTCCGCGGCAGTGGTCAGCGGGGTGCTGCTGCCGTAGCCGAAGGTGATGTGCGAGTTGACGTGGTCACAGATCGCGGCCACCCGCCGGTAGCCCGGCTCCATCGCGCCGAACAGCCGCCACGCCTCGTCGCCGAGCACGTCGGACAGCACGTACCGGCTGGGCATCGTGTAGGTCAGCGTGTCGTCCGGCAGCTCGGTCACCGGCGTCTCGGCGGCGTCGAGGTCGACCTCCTCGGTCGCGTCCGGCACGGTGACCAGCGCGTCGTAGCGCAGTGTCGACGTGCCGGCCGGCAGCGTGAGCCGCTGGCAGCCGTTGCCGAAGAGGTCGGCGTAGCCGCGCCGGGGCAGGTCCGGGTCGCTGTCCCAGGCCTGCCGCTGCACCACCGCCGGCCCGGCGTCGTACGGCTGGACCTGGACCACCGCGGGGGTGTCCACTGCGGCGGTGTAGCGGAACTCGCAGCCGACCCGGACCGTCCGCGTCGCCGGGGGAGTCGCCGGGGGAGTCGCTGGAGGAGTCGCTGAGGGACCAGCCATGATTCGATGCTCCCGCAGGTCGGTTTCTGGAACGTTACGCAAAGCTCCCGTAACACCGGAGGGGTAGAACACGGACGTGGACGGGCTGCTGGCCGGCTATCGCAGCTCCGCGGTCGACGAGATGGTCGACGCGGAGGGTACGCCCTGGCCGCACACCAAGTCCCTGTTCGAGGCGCTGCAGCTGCTGTCCGCCGCCGACCTGTCCGAGCGCGGCGCCGCCCGGGCGCGCAGCTTCCTGGAGCAGGGCATCACCTTCTCCTCCTCCGGCCGGGAGTGGGTCTTCCCGCTCGACCTCATCCCGCGGCTGATCCCGGAGCAGGAGTGGGAGCACATCGAGGCCGGGGTGGTGCAGCGGGTGCGGGCGCTGGAGGCCTTCCTCGCCGACGTGTACGGCAACCGCCAGGTGCTCGGCGACGGCGTGGTGCCGCACTCGCTCGTGGTGACCAGCGCGAACTTCACCCGGGCCGGCACCGGCATCTCGCCGGCGTCCGGGGTGCGCATCCACCTGGCCGGCATCGACCTGGTCCGCGGCTCGGACGGCGTCATGCGGGTGCTGGAGGACAACCTGCGGGTGCCGTCGGGGATCTCGTACGTGGTGGAGAACCGGGAGGCGCTCACCCGGGTCTTCCCGGGGCTGTTCCTGGAGCAGCAGGTGCAGCCGGTGGCCGGCTACGTCGCGACCATGCTGGACGCGCTGCGGGCGGCCGCACCGAGCGGCGTCGACGACCCGACCGTGGTGCTGCTCACCCCGGGCGTGCACAACTCGGCGTACTTCGAGCACGCCTTCCTGGCCCGCAAGATGGGCATCGAGCTGGTCGAGGGCCGGGACCTGGTCTGCCAGGACAACGTGCTCTACATGCGCACCACCGCCGGGCAGCGCCGGGTGGACGTGGTGTACCGGCGGATCGACGACGACTACCTGGACCCGCTGCAGTTCCGCCCGGAGTCGGTGATCGGCTGCCCCGGGCTGGTCAACGCGGCCCGCGCCGGCAATGTCACCATCGCCAACGCGATCGGCAACGGGGTCGCGGACGACAAGCTGACCTACACCTACGTCCCGGAGCTGATCCGGTACTACCTCGGCGAGGAGCCGCTGCTGCCGAACGTGCCGACCTTCCGGCTGGACGAGCCGGACGTCCGCGCGGAGTGCCTGGACCGGGCCGACCAGCTGGTCTTCAAGCCGGTGAACGGCTCCGGCGGGCACGGCATCGTGATCGGCCCGCACGCCGGCGCCGAGGAGCTCGCCGAGGTGTCCGGCAAGGTCCGGGCCGACCCGCGGAACTGGGTCGCCCAGGAGCTGGTGATGCTGTCCACGGTGCCGTCGCAGGACGGCGACCAGCTGCGGCCGCGGCACGTCGACCTGCGCCCGTTCGCCACCAACGACGGGCAGCGGGTGCACGTGCTGCCCGGCGGGCTGACCCGGGTGGCGCTGCGGGAGGGCAGCCTGGTGGTCAACTCCTCCCAGGGCGGCGGGTCGAAGGACACCTGGGTGCTCACCTCCCGGCCGTCCCGGCCGGTGGCCGCGGACACCCCGCTGGACCTGCTGCCCATCGCCGTGCCGGCGGACGCGCCGGACCCGGGGCCGGGTACCGAGCAGCAGCCGCAGCAGCAACAGGCCCGGTCGTGCTGAGCCGGGCCGCGGAGGCGCTGTTCTGGATCGGCCGGTACGCCGAGCGGGCCGAGGACACCGCCCGGCTGCTGGACGTGCACTTCCACCAGATCGTGGTGGACCCGGCGGTGGACGAGGCGGAGACCTGCCGGGTGGTGGCCACCGTGATGGGACTGCACGACCGGGCGCCGGAGACCATGCGCGGGGTGCTCGACCTGCTCGCCTTCGACGCGGAGAACCCGAGCTCGATCACCGGCTCGCTGTACGCGGCCCGGGAGAACGCCCGGGGCGTCCGGGAGGCGCTGTCCGGCGAGATCTGGGAGTGCCTCAACGCCACCCACCTGGAGCTGCCACGGCGGGTGTCGGCGGCCCGCCAGTTCGGCCCGGCGCCGTTCTTCACGTATGTGCGGCAGCGGGCCGCGATGCTGTCCGGGTACGTGGCGTCCACCATCAGCCGGGACGCCGGCTACGACTTCCTCGCGCTCGGCCGGTCGCTGGAGCGGGCGGACATGACCGCCCGGCTGCTCGCCGCGGCGGTCAGCACCCCGAGCCGGGACGACGACTGGGTGACCACGCTGCAGGCCTGCTCGGCGCACGAGGCGTACCTGCGGACCTACCAGCGGGGCATCTCCAGCCGGCTGGCGCTGGAGTTCCTGCTGCTGGACCGGCTCTTCCCGCGCTCCGTGCTGCACGCGCTGACCGTCGGCGACGAGGCGCTCGGCCGGCTGGACCCGTCCTCCGGCCGGACCGGCGGGCTCGGCGACGACGCGCGGCGGGTGATCGGACGGGTGCGCACCGACCTGGAGTTCCTGCCGCTGGATCAGCTGCTGGACGGGCTGCCGGAGCGGCTGCACCGGATCCAGCGTGGCATGTCGCACGTCAGCGAGGCGGTCGCCGGGCGGTACTTCGCCACCCCCGCGGTGCTCGGCTGGACCCTGGAAGAGGCCCAGCGGTGACCGGGCACACCTCATGAGCTGGCGGATCGCGGTCCGGCACCGGACCGGCTACCAGTACGGCTCGCCGGCGCGGGCGTCGTACAACGAGGTCCGGATGACGCCGGCCACCTCCGGTGACCAGCACACCCTGGCCAGCCGGATCGAGACCCGGCCGGACGCCCGCCCGCTGCGCTACGTCGACTACTGGGGCACCGTGGTGCACGCCTTCGACGTGCACGTGCCGCACACCGAGCTGGTGGTGACCGCGTCCTCGGTGGTGGAGACGTCCGGGCCGCCGGCGGCACCGCCCGAGGCCGGCTGGGACACGGTGGACGACCCGAAGGCCCGGGACCGGCACGCCGAGCTGCTCATCCCGTCCCGGTACGTGGTCGCCGAGCCGGAGGTGACCGAGGTCGCCGGCGAGCTGCGGGCCGCGCATCCGCCGGCGGAGGCCGGCCGGCGGGCGGTCGGCTGGGTGCACGACACGCTGGAGTACGTCCGCGGCGCCACCCAGGTCGGCACCACCTCGGCGGAGGCGCGGGCCGGCGGCAAGGGGGTGTGCCAGGACTTCTCGCACCTCGCGCTCGCCGTGCTGCGGGCGGCCGGGCTGCCGGCCCGCTACGTCTCCGGCTACCTGATGCCGAGCCGCGGCGCGGCGCTGACCGAACCGGTGCGGGCGGAGAGCCACGCCTGGGTGGAGTTCTGGGCCGGCGCCTGGCTGGCGCTGGACCCGTCCAACCTGTCCGAGGTGGCCGAGCGGCACGTGCTGGTCGCCCGCGGCCGGGACTACGCGGACGTCCGCCCGCTGGCCGGCATCTACTCCGGACCCCCCGCCGAGGCGCTCGGGGTGACGGTGGAGCTGACCCGGCTGAGGTAGTCCGGCGCCCGCGGCGAGTCCGGCGACCGGGCCCGGGGTCAGGCGTCGTAGTCGACCGTAACGGCGTCCGTGACCGGCAGGGACTGGCAGGTCAGCACGAAGCCGGCGTCCACTTCGGACTGCTCCAGGGCGAAGTTGCGGCGCATCCGCACGGCGCCGGCGGTCACCTTCGCCCGGCAGGTGCCGCAGACCCCGCCCTTGCAGGCGAACGGCAGGTCCGGGCGGTGCCGCTGGGCGGCGTCCAGCACCGGCACGTCCCGGGGCAGCGTCAGCTCGGTGGACCGGCCGTCCAGCACCACGGTGACCGCGCTGGTCGCGCCCCGCGCCGCCGGCTCGTCGTGCCGCGCCGGCTCCGGCGGCGTGTCCTCGACGAAGAACAGCTCGGTGTGCATCCGGTCGGCCGGCACCCCGGCCTCGGCCAGCACCTCGCGCAGCCCGACCACCATCTCGTACGGCCCGCACAGCCACCAGTGGTCCACCGACCCGGCGTCCAGGACGGTGGCGAGCAGCTCGCGCAGCTTGGCCGGGTCCAGCCGGCCGGTGTGCAGCTCGACCTCGCGGGCCTCCCGGGACAGCAGGTGCACCAGCTCCAGCCGGGCGGTGTGCGCGTCCTTGAGGTCGGCCAGCTCGTCCGCGAACATCACCGTGTCCGTGCGCCGGTTGCCGTAGAGCAGGGTCACGCTGCCGGCCGGATCGGCCAGCACGGCGTGCGCGATGGACAGCAGCGGGGTGATGCCGGAGCCGGCGGCGACCAGCACGTGCTGTCCGGCGGTGTCGGCCGGGGTGAAGCGGCCGGTGGGCGGCGCGACCTCGACCTCGTCGCCGGGGCGGATGTCGTGCACCAGCCAGGAGGACACCGCGCCGCCGGCCACCTCGCGGACGCCGACCCGCAGCGGCGCCCCCGGCGCCGCGCAGATCGAGTACGACCGGCGCTGCTCACCTCGGCGCAGGGTGAGCGACTGGCCGGGGCGGAAGGCGTACCGGGCGGCGAGGTCGTCCGGGACGGCGAAGCTGACCGCCACCGCGTCGTCGGTGAGCCGCTCCACCCGCGAGACGCGCAGCGGCGCGAAGGCCTGCCGCGTCGCCATCAGATCTCCTTCACGTGCTCGAAGGGCTCCAGGCAGGACCGGCAGCGGCGCAGCGCCTTGCACGCGGTCGAGCCGAACTCCGAGCTCTCCTCGGTGTCGGGCGACCCGCACCGCGGGCAGGCGACCGTCCGGTGTGGACGGGCCAGGGTGAGCGGGACCGGTCCGGCGGCGCGGCGCGGCGCCGGGCCGGGCGGGGCGACGCCGGCGCCGGCGAGCGCCCGGCGGCCGGCCGGGGTGATCCAGTCGGTCGTCCAGGGCGGGTCCAGCACCGTACGGACCTGGACGTCGGCGTAGCCGGCGGCGTGCAGGCGGGCGGCGAGCTGGGCCCGGATCGTGGCCATCGCCGGGCAGCCGGAATAGGTAGGGGTGATCGTGACGACCACCCGGTCCCCCTCGACCACCACGTCCCGCAGCACGCCGAGATCCGCGAGCGTCAGCACCGGCAGCTCGGGGTCCCGCACCGCCTCGGCCACCGCCCGCGCGCTCACCAGGTCGCTCCGGGGTGGGCGCGGGCGACGGCCTGCAGCTCGGCGAGCAGGTAGCCCATGGCCTCGGTGTGCACGCCGTCCCGGCCGGCCCGACCGGCGACCAGGGCCGCCGGCGGGACCTCGGGAGCGGTCAGCGTTGCGGCGGCGAGCACCGCGGCGAGCACCGACTCCACCTCGACCCGCACGGTCGCCGGGTCGACCGCGACGCCGGGCAGGGCAGCCTCCACAGTGGACGTCCGGAACAGCTCGGGCAGCCACGGCCACACCGCGGCCAGCGCCGCCTCCATCCGCGCCCGTGCCGCCGGCGTGCTGTCGCCGAGCCGGACCACCCACCGGGCGGCGTGGTCGCGGTGGTAGGTCAGCTCCTTGGCCCCCTTCGCCGCGATCGCCGCCAGCACCGGCTCGGCCGAGCCGGCCAGCCCGTCGAAGACCGCCAGCCGCCAGGTCGAGAAGACCAGCAGCCGCAGCACCGAGAAGGCGAAGTCACCGTTGTCCAGCTCGCACAGCCGGACGTTGCGGAAGTCCTGCTGGTCCCGGAAGTACGCCAGCGCGTCCTCCGGCACCTCGGTCCCGCCGGCCGGCACCACCGACGGGTCGGCCTGCGCGGCCCGGGACAGCAGCAGCCGCGCCTGGCCGAGCAGGTCCAGCCCGATGTTCGCGAGCGCGACCTCCTCCTCCAGCTCGGGCGCCCGGGTCACCCACTCGGTCAGCCGCTGCGCCGCGACCAGCGCGTCATCGCCGAGCATCAGGCAGTACGCCGCCAGCGCGGCACCGTCCACGCCGGCCGGCAGCCGGGGGTCCACACCGGACAGCGGGTCGTCGAAGCCGGTGCCGAACGCCCACCGGGCGTCGTCGTGCACCTGGGCGAGCGCCTGGTAGGCGCTCTCGTCGTCCGGGTGGACGCTCCCGTCGCCCCGGTGGATGGAGGCTGCCGGCTCGCTCATCACATGTGCGGGACGTCGTCGGGCAGCGAGTAGAAGGTCGGGTGCCGGTAGACCTTGTCGCCGCTCGGGGCGAAGAACGGGTCCTTCTCGGCCGGGCTGGACGCGGTGACCAGGTCGGAGCGGACCACCCAGATGCTGACGCCCTCGTTGCGTCGCGTGTAGACGTCCCGCGCGTTCTCCAGCGCCATCCGCTCGTCCGCGGCGTGCAGCGAGCCGACGTGGACGTGGTTGAGGCCGCGCTTGCCCCGGACGAAGACCTCGTAGAGCGGCCAGCCGCGCCGTGCCGGCGGGCGGTCCGGCTCGACCGGAACGCCGGCGGTCGGCACCGCGCCGTGCCCACCCTCGGCGGTGAAGTCAGCCACGGCCGGCCGCCTTCATGGCATGCACGGCGGCGGCCTCGCGGACCCACTCGCCGCCGGAGTGGGCGGCCCGCCGGTTGGCCAGCCGCTGTGCGTTGCACGGCCCGCGGCCGGCGACCACCTCCTTGAACTCAGCCCAGTCCGGCTGGCCGAAGTCGTACCGCCCGCGCTCGGGGTTCCAGCGCAGCGCCGGGTCCGGCAGCGTCACGCCGAGCGCCTCGGCCTGCGGCACCGTCATGTCCACGAACCGCTGCCGGAGCTCGTCGTTCGTGTGCCGCTTGACCCGCCAGCGCATGGACTGCTCGGTGTTCGGCGACTCCGCGTCCGGCGGGCCGAACATCATCAGCGACGGCCACCACCACCGGTCGACCGACTCCTGCACCAACGCCCGCTGGGCATCCGTCCCGCGCATCATCGTCAGCAGCAGCTCGAAGCCCTGCCGCTGGTGGAACGACTCCTCCTTGCAGATCCGCACCATGCCCCGCGCGTACGGCCCGTACGAGCTGCGGCACAGCGGCACCTGGTTGCAGATCGCGGCGCCGTCGACCAGCCAGCCGATCACGCCGACGTCGGCGAAGCTCAGCGTCGGGTAGTTGAAGATCGACGAGTACTTCTGCCGGCCGTCGATGAGCTTGCCGGTCAGGTCGTCCCGGTCGGCGCCGAGCGTCTCGGCCGCCGAGTAGAGGTAGAGCCCGTGCCCGGCCTCGTCCTGCACCTTGGCCAGCAGGATGGCCTTGCGCCGCAGCGACGGGGCCCGGGTGATCCAGTTGCCCTCGGGCTGCATGCCGATGATCTCGGAGTGGGCGTGCTGCGCGATCTGCCGGACCAAGGTCTTCCGGTAGGCCTCGGGCATGTCGTCGCGCGGCTCGACCCGACCCTCGTCGGCCAGAAGCGCGGTGAACGCATCGGGGTCGTGGGTGGGCTCGGAAGGCGGGTCACTGCCCGAGTCCTGGGCGAAGTCGTTGCCGTACACCCGACCCACGTTACCAGCGCGTATGACACCTATCTGCATCTGTGCCGCCACGATGTAACACCGGTTCGACTGGGAGGATGGGGTCATGAGTAGCCCCTCCGCAGACGTCTCGGTCCGAGTCGCGTGGGCGGACGACGCGGAGGCGATCGGCGGGATACAGGCCCGCGCCTGGGCCGCGTCGTACGCCGGGCTCGTGCCGGCCGCGGGCGAGCTCCGGACCGCCGACTTCGCCCAGCTGTGGCGCGACGCCCTGACCCGGCCGGCCGACGCGCGGCACCGTGCCCTGGTCGCTCTCGAGCGCAACCGCGTGGTCGGCTTCGCCATCACCACCCCGGCCACCGACCCTGACTGCGACCCGGCGACCGACGGCGAGCTCATGGAGTTCACCGTCGACGACGGAGAGCGTGGCAAGGGGCACGGGTCCCGGTTGCTACAGGCGGCCGTCGACACCATGATCGCCGATGGGTTCACCCGGGCCCTCGCCTGGCTGATCGCCGACGACGACTCCAGTCGCGCGTTCCTCACCTCTGCCGGGTGGGGTGCCGACAGTGCGCACCGGACCCTCGATCTGGACGGCAGCGGAACTCACCAGGTTCGTCAGGTCAGGATGCACACTCAGCTGGCCTGAGGCTCCTGCGCGCTTCCGAGTCCCGCGCCGCCATGGTCGCCGCCATGCTCTAGGCGCTCGATCGCCACCTTGGCACCCGGAACCTCTTGGTTTTCCTCCGATCCGGAGTCACCATGGGTGGGCCGCGGCGGACGCCGCGACGTCAGAAGGACGGGGACACGAGATGTTCGGACCGTTGCCTCTGCTTCACAAGGTCGTCCTGGTCGCCATCACCCTGCTCGCTGGGGTGATCGCGGGAGCCTGGGTCGCGCACATGACGCCATTACCGGTGGCGGTCTCCGTCGGTGCCCTGGCGGGCGGCGTACTCGGTCTGGTCGCGTCGTACGCGGTGATTCACCAGCCCCAGCCGCGAGCGATCCGCATCCACCGCCGCCGCTGATCTTCGTTACCGTCGGCGGGTGATCCCCCCGCCCATCGCCGAACGGCGCGGCATCATTCGCGACGGGCTCGGAGTCGGCATCGCGACGGGCCTGTACGGCGTGTCGTTCGGCGCCGTGTCGGTGGCGGCGGGGCTCTCCGTGCTCCAGACCTGTGCGCTCTCTCTGCTGATGTTCACGGGGGCCTCCCAGTTCGCCTTCGTCGGCGTCGCCGCGGCCGGCGGCGCTCCGCTGTCCGGTGCCGCGACGGCCTTGATGCTCGGCACTCGCAACACTCTGTACGGCCTCAAGCTCGCACCGCTGCTCAGGTTCGGAGGGCCGCTTCGGCCGACCGCCGCACACCTGGTCATCGACGAGTCCACCGCCATGTCGGTGACCCGCGACTCCCTGGAGACTGCCCGGATCGGCTACCTGAGCACCGGACTGGCTGTCTTCGTGTTCTGGAACCTGTTCACGTTCCTGGGTGCGATCGCCGGCCACCTGATCGGCGACCCGCGCACCTACGGCCTCGATGCCGCCGTGGGCGGCGCTTTCCTCGCCCTGCTCTGGCCGCGGTTGGCCGATCCGCGCAACCGGGTGATCGCCGTTGTGGCCGCGGCAGTGGCCCTGGGCGCCGTACCCCTCACCGCGGCGGGGGTCCCCGTGCTCGTCGCGGGCGGTGTCGCGCTGCTCGCCGGCGTGCTGACCCGCAACGCAGTCGACCCGACGGAGATGCCGTCGTGATGT
>JBJMII010000024.1:0-19336 GCA_045806925.1 Mycobacteriales bacterium | reverse complement strand
CGCCGCACGCCCGGCGCGCCGCGGCGCCGGACCTCCCGCACCGGCGGGTCCCGCCGCGGCGGCGCGGCCGGGGGGTCGCCGCGGTCGCCTCCCTGCTGCTCGCCCTCGCGCTCGTCGCCGCCGGTGTCTGGCGGTTCGCGCTGCGGGATACCGGCGTGGACGCGCCCACCTACGCCCGGTCCGTCTGCACCAGCGTGCGCGACTGGCAGCAGGGGATCGACTCGAGCAGCAGCACGCTGGTCAGGTCGATCCCGCGGGAGGAGGACATGTCGGCCGTCCGCGCCGAGGTCGAGCGGTACTACACGGACCTGGCGGCGCGCACCGACGGCCTGCGCGGCGCGGTCCTCGGCGCGGGTGCGGTCGACGTCCCCGGCGGCCGCGCCTACGCGGACTCGCTCGCCGCCGCGGTGGGCGACCAGTCGGCGGCGATGCGCGACCTCGCCGCCCGCGCCGGCCGGCTGGACGTCAAGCCCGCAGCCGCCTTCCTGGTGTCCCTGCAGCGCCTGCTCACCGGGGCCGACACCGCCGTCAGCAGGATCACCGCCGCCCTGGCCCGCCCCGCCGCCGGCACCCCGGCCGCGCTCCGGCTCGCCCTGTCCGACGAACCCGCCTGCGCCCCCTACGTCGGCTGAGCCCGCCCGGCAGGCCGGTCACTCCCACTCGATCGTGCCGGGCGGCTTGGACGTGATGTCCACCACCACCCGGTTGACCTCGCGGACCTCGTTCGTGATGCGGGTCGAGATCCGCTCGAGGACGTCGTACGGGACCCGGGCCCAGTCGGCGGTCATCGCGTCCTCGGAGGACACCGGGCGCAGGACGACCGGATGGCCGTAGGTGCGGCCGTCGCCCTGGACACCGACCGAGCGGACGTCGGCGAGCAGCACGACCGGGCACTGCCAGATGTCGCGGTCCAGGCCGGCGGCGGTCAGCTCGGCGCGGGCGACCGCGTCCGCCGCCCGCAGGACGGACAGCCGGTCAGCGGTGACGGCACCGACGATCCGGATCGCCAGCCCCGGGCCGGGGAAGGGCTGCCGCCACACGATCGCGTCCGGCAGCCCGAGCTGGGAGCCAACCCGGCGCACCTCGTCCTTGAAGAGCGTCCGCAGCGGCTCGACCAGCGAGAAGGCGAGGTCGTCCGGCAGCCCGCCGACGTTGTGGTGCGACTTGATCGTCGCCGCGCCGGAGCCGCCACCGGACTCCACCACGTCCGGGTACAGGGTCCCCTGCACCAGGAAGTCGACCCCGTCCTGCGACGCGATCGAGCGCGCCGCCCCCTCGAAGGCCCGGATGAACTCCCGGCCGACGACCCGCCGCTTCTCCTCCGGGTCGGACACCCCCGCGAGCGCGGCGAGGAAGGTCGACGCCCCGTCCACGACGTGCAGCCGCACCCCGGTCGCGGCGACGAAGTCCTGCTCGACCTGCTCCGCCTCGCCCGCCCGCAGCAGCCCGTGGTCGACGAAGACGCAGGTGAGCTGGTCGCCCACGGCCCGCTGCACCAGCGCGGCCGCCACCGCGGAGTCCACCCCGCCGGACAGCCCGCAGATCACCCGCTTGCCGCCGACCTGGGCGCGGATCGCGGCCACCTGCTCCTCGACGATGTTCGCCTCGGTCCACAGCGGACGGCACCCGGCTCCGCGGTAGAGGAACCGCTCCAGGATCCGCTGGCCGCCGGCGGTGTGCAGCACCTCCGGGTGGAACTGGACGCCGAACAGCCGGCGGGACGCGTCCTCGAAGGCCGCCACCGGACTGCCCGGGGTGGCCGCGGTCACCGCGAAGCCGGGCGGCGCGGCGGAGACCGCGTCCCCATGCGACATCCAGACCGTGTCGGTGCCGGCGAAGCCGAGCACCCCGCCCCCGCCCAGGACGGACAGCGGGGTCCGGCCGAACTCGGACCGCCCGGTCCGCGCCACCCCCCCGCCGAGCGCCATCGCCATCGCCTGGAAGCCGTAGCAGATGCCCAGCGTCGGCACCCCGGCGGTGACGAGCTCGGTCGGCGCCTGCGGCGCGCCCGCGGCGTACACCGAGGACGGGCCGCCGGACAGGACGACGGCCTTGGGCTTCCGGGCCAGGATCGAGGCCACCGGCGTGTCGTGCGGCACGATCTCCGAGTAGACCCGCGCCTCGCGCACCCGCCGGGCGATGAGCTGCGCGTACTGCGCGCCGTAGTCGACGACGAGCACCAGGTCGGCGGTGGGGTCGACGGTCACCGGCCGAGCTTAGGACCGGCCCGGGCCAGGCGTGCCCGCGCCGGCCGGTGTAGCGCAGAATGACAACGGGTACATCCCTCAGTCGACGAGGGAGGTATGCGGGATGAACATCGGTGTGAGCCTCTTCCTGCTCACCATCGGCGCGATCCTGACATTCGCCGTTGACGTCTCGCTCCGCGGCCTCGACCTGACCACGGTCGGGATCATCCTGATGATCGTCGGCGGGTTCTGGTTCCTGCTGTCCCTGATCCTGCTGGCCAACCGTCGGGGTCGCCCGATGGACGGTGGGATCGTCGAGGAGCGGCGGATCTACAACGACGACCCGCTGGGCTGAGCAGCCCCCTGGCCGACCCGGGCACACTGGGCCCATGGCGCGCACCCGGGTCTGGCGAAAGGGCGTCCTGGAGGCCGAGGACTTCCCGGTCGAGGACGTCTCGGACTATCTCGAGCAGGACGACTGCGTGGTCTGGGCCGATCTGTGCGTGCCCGGCCGCGACGACCTGCAGCGGGTCGCGGACGAGCTCGGCCTCGCCCCGCTCGCCGTCGAGGACGCCGTGGAGCGGCACGAGCGGCCCAAGGTCGACCGCTACCCGACCCACCTGTTCGTCAACGCGTACGCGACCGCGGTCGTCGACGGCGGCGAGCTGCGGCCGGCGAAGGTCTCGGCCTTCGTGCTGCCCCGGGCACTGGTCACGGTCCGCCAGGAGGCCTGGTTCGACATCGAGCAGGTGGTCCGGTCCTGGGACGACAATCCGGAGCTGACCGAGTACGGCCCGGCCTCGCTCCTGTACGGCCTGCTCGACGTGATCGTGGACGGCCACTTCGACACGGTCCAGCGGATGGACGACCGGATCGAGGAGATCGAGGACGAGCTGTTCGCCGACGAGCCGACGATCGACGTGCAGCGGGCGACGTACGAGCTGCGCAAGCGACTGGTGAGCCTGCGCAAGCTGATCCTGCCGATGCGTGAGGTCGTCGGGTCGCTGCTGCACAACGAGGTGGCCAGGCACGGCGGTGAGCTGACCGAGCGCTACCAGGACCTCTACGACCACGTCCTGCGGGCGACCGAGTGGGCGGACAGCCTGCGTGACCTGGTCACCACGATCTTCGAGACCAACCTCTCGCTCGCCGACGCTCGGCTCAACCAGGTGGTCAAGCGGCTGTCCGGCTGGGCCGCGATCATCGCGGTGCCCACCGCGGTCACCGGCTTCTACGGGCAGAACGTGCCCTATCCCGGGTTCGGCCACTGGTCCGGCTTCCTGACCAGCACGCTGGTGACGATCCTGCTCGCGGGCGGCATCTACCTCGTCTTCAAGCGGAAGGGCTGGATCTAACCCTGGCCGGCGACGGTCAGATCCACCTTCTGGAACTCCTTGAGGCTGGAGTAGCCGCACTTCGCCATCGCCCGCCGCAGCGCGCCGAAGACGTTGCGGGTCCCGGACGCGTCCGCGGTCGGCCCGAGCAGCACCTCCGACAGCCCCGGCGCCTCGCCCTCCGGGCCGGCCAGCCCGTCGGCGGAGTCCCGGTGCCCGCGCGACCAGCGCAGCCAGGACCGCGGCAGCTTCGGGTGCGACACGCTGGGATCCCAGTACCACCCCTGGCCGGGCGCCTCCGCGGCTGCCGCGAGCGGCTCGCCGAGCATCACCGCGTCCGCCCCGCAGGCGATCGCCTTCGCCGCGTCGCCGCCGGTCAGCACGTCCCCGTACGCGACCAGATGGACGTACCGGCCGCCGGTCTCGTCCAGGTAGTCCCGCCGGGCCGCGGCGGCGTCCGCGATCGCGGTGGCCATCGGCACCTCGATGCCGAGCACGTCGTGCGTGGTCGAGCCGGGGTGCGCGCCGTAGCCGACGATCACGCCGGCCGCGCCGGTGCGCATCAGGTGCAGCGCGGTCTGGTAGTCGCCGCAGCCGCCCACCACCACCGGGATGTCCAGCAGCGCGATGAACGTCTTGAGGTTCAGCGGCTCCCGCCCGGCCGCGACGTGCTCGGCGGAGATCACGGTGCCCTGGATCACCAGCACGTCCACGCCGGCATCCAGCGCCGTGTTCGCGAAGACGAGCGTGTGCTGCGGGGAGAAGCGCACCGCGGTCCGCGCGCCGGTGCCGCGCACCTCCGCGATCCGGGCCGCCACCAGCTCCGGCTGGACCGGCGCCGCGTACGCGTCCCGGATGACCCGCTGCGCGGCCAGCCGGTCGCCCTCGGCCGCCTCGACGATCCGGGCCAGCACCGGCTCCGGCTCCTCGTACCGGGTCCACAGGCCCTCGCCGTTGAGCACCGCCAGGCCGCCGAGCTTGTCCACCAGCGCCGCCGTGGTAGGGGAGACCACCGCGTCGGACGGCGCCACCATCAGCGGCAGGTCGAGCCGGTGCGCGTCCAGCTGCCAGCCGATGGACACGTCGGCGGAGCCGCGGGTGCGCCGGGACGGCACCAGGGTCAGGTCGTCGAGGTGGTATGCCCGGCGGGCGGTCTTGCCCATGCCGATCTCGACCACGTCGCGCACGCGTCCTCCTCGGCCCGCTGCCGGACCCGTAGACCGGCCGATCACCGGCCGGGGTAGTTGGGCGCCTCGATCGTCATCTGGATGTCGTGGGGGTGGCTCTCCTTCAGACCGGCCGCGGTGATGCGCACCAGCTGAGCCTTCTGCTGCAGGTCGGCGATCGTCGCACATCCCGCGTAGCCCATGCCGGCCCGCAGTCCGCCGACGAGCTGGTGGGCCACCGCAGCCAGGGGTCCCCGGTACGGCACCTGGCCCTCGACGCCCTCCGGGACCAGCTTGTCCTCGTCCAGCACGCCGGCCTGGAAGTAGCGGTCCCGGGAGTAGGACTGGGTACGAGCTCCGATCCGGTCCCGGGACTGCATGGCGCCGAGCGACCCCATGCCACGGTAGGTCTTGTACTGCTTTCCGTTGATGAAGATCAGCTCGCCGGGCGACTCCTCGCAGCCGGCCAGCAGGCCGCCCAGCATCACCGTGTCCGCGCCGGCCGCGATCGCCTTGCCGATGTCCCCGGAGTACTGCAGGCCGCCGTCGCCGATCACCGGCACCCCGGCCGGCCGGCACGCCGACGCGGCCTCGTAGATCGCGCTCACCTGCGGCACGCCGACGCCGGCCACCACCCGGGTGGTGCAGATCGAGCCCGGCCCGACGCCCACCTTCACCGCGTCGGCGCCGGCGTCGACCAGCGCCTGCGCGCCGGCCCGGGTGCCGATGTTGCCGCCGACCACCTGGACCGCGGTCTCCCGCTTGAACCGGGCGACGGTCTCCAGCACCGCCGACGAGTGCCCGTGCGCGGTGTCCACCACCAGCACGTCCACGCCGGCCTCGATCAGCGCCATGGCCCGCTTGTAGCCGTCGTCGCCGACGCCGACCGCGCCCCCGACCACCAGCCGGCCGTCCGTGTCCTTGGTGGCCAGCGGGTAGGCCTCGCTCTTCGCGAAGTCCTTCACCGTGATCAGCCCCCGCAGCCGGTCGCCCTCGTCGACCAGCGGCAGCTTCTCCACCTTGTGCTGCCGCAGCAGCGCCAGCGCGTCCGGCCCGGACACCCCGACGCGAGCGGTGACCAGCGGCATCGGGGTCATCACCTCGCGCACCGGCCGGCCGTGGTCGGTCTCGAACCGGATGTCCCGGTTGGTCACGATGCCGACCAGCACCCCGGCCGGGTCGATGACCGGCACTCCGGAGATCCGGTAGCGCGCGCAGAGCGCGTCCACGTCGGCGAGCGTGGCGTCCGGCCCGCAGGTGACCGGGTTGCTCACCATGCCGGCCTCGGACCGCTTCACCAGGTCGACCATGGACGCCTGGTCGTCCACCGAGACGTTGCGGTGCAGCACCCCGACGCCGCCCTGCCGGGCCATCGCGATCGCCATCCGGGCCTCGGTCACGGTGTCCATGGCGGACGAGACCAGCGGGATCCGGACGGTGATCTCCCTGGTCAGCCGCGCGGAGGTGTCGGCGTCCCCGGGCAGGACGTCGGACGCCGCCGGCAGCAGCAGCACGTCGTCGAAGGTGAGGCCCAGCGCGGCGAACTTGTCCGGGGGGACGTCCATGGCACCTCTCCGGTCGGCGGGCGGTGACCCATCGTACCGGCGGACGGGTGAACGGTTACCGCCCACTTCGCAGAGCGGCTACCGTGAGCAAGGTGACGGACGACTCGCCCCTCGACCCGTTCCTCGGCGACCCGGCCGACCCGGCCGCCGCACTGCAGGACCTGGACGACGCCGACGGGATCGACTCCCCCCTCTCGCCCACCGAACGGGAGGACGTGCTGGCCGACATCGAGGACCTGGACGTCTTCCAGGCGCTTCTCTCCCCCCGCGGGGTCCGCGGGATCGTGGTCGAGTGCTCGGACTGCGGGGAGTCCCACTACTTCGGGTGGGACCTGATGCGCAGCAACCTGCGCCACCTGCTGGACGTGGGCCGGACCCGGGTGCACGAGCCGGCCTTCGGTCCGGACCCGGCGCGGTACGTCAGCTGGGAGTACGCACGGGGGTTCGCGGACGGTGCATTCGCCGCGGCCGAGGCGGAGTCCCAGTAAGGCCGCGTCCCCAGCAAGGCCGAGTCCCCGTTAAAAGGCGGGGTCCCGGTTAAGGCGGAGTCCCGGCAGGGCCGAGGCCGACAAGTCGGCGGCCGGCCCCGCACTGACCGGGCTCAGCGGTGAGTTGCTCCAGCGACCTGCCACCGTGACTTGCCTGCTGCGACCTGCCCGCTGTGATTCAGGAAACCAGGCCGCGGCGGAAGCCGTGCGCGACCGCCTGGGCCCGGTCGTTGACCCCGAGCTTGCGGAAGAGCCGGCGGGCGTGCGTCTTGACGGTGTCCTCGGACAGGAAGAGCTCGCGCCCGATCTCCCCGTTGCTCTTGCCCTCGGTCATCCCGACCAGCACCTGCAGCTCGCGCGCGGTCAGCCGCACGTCGGTGTCCTGGCGCAGCGGCCGCGGGCCGGCCAGCTCGACGCCGGCCAGCGCATGCGCGAGGGCGGCGCACACCTCGGCGTGCGAGGCGTCCCAGCGCAGGTAGCCGCGGGCGCCGCAGGCCACCGCGGCCACGATGTTGGCCGTGTCGTCGGCGGCCCCGAAGACGAGCACGCAGGCCCGTGGATGCCGCGAGACCAGCCGGCGGGTCAGTACGATGCCGGTGTCGACCGCCCGCTGGGTCCCGACCAGCACCACGTCGGGACGTTCCCGTGGGAAGCGCTCCAGCATGTCGTCGCCGCTGGCCACGGTGTCGACCCGGTCGACCCCCGGCACCACGGACATGAACTGCGCGAGACCGTCTCGGACCCCCCGTCGCTCGTCGCAGATGAGCACGCTGGTCACCGGAAATTCCTCCTCAGCGCAGGCCGCGTCGGTCGTGCATCACCCCCCGTGATGTTCGATGCCCTCGTGACTGTAGACCGTCCGGGTGACCCGGTGGGAAGACCCGAACGAGACTGCGATGTCGCCCGGGTCGGGGGACGAACGCGCTGTCCGGCGTGCAGCCTATCGGGTCTTGCAACCCTCAGCGTCATCTTCGATGATGCTTCGTGCGGAATCCGCCTGCCGCCTTTCGCGCGCGGCGGTCGCGGGCGCGCGCGGGTCGATGATCCGCGCGAGCAGCGTCCGGGCAGGCCAGCCGAGCGGCGGCAGGTCCAGCCGGTCCGCTCCGGCCGCCGCCGCGCGGAGTACCCGGGCGGCCGCGCGGGCGCGGCCGGCTGCCTCCAGCGCGGCTCCGAGGACGAGTTCGGATTTTACGGCGTGTCGACACGCCATGGCGGCCAGTGATCGTTCGAGAGCGACTCGGGAAACGGTGACCGCTGCGGCCGGATCGTCACCCAGTAGTGACACCTCAGCCGTCACCCAGGCCAGCCGGACGGCCGGCCGCCACGCACCGTCACCACCGAGGCCTCGGCCCCGGTAGCCGGCGAGCTCGGCCCGAGCCGTGCCCAGCCGGTGCTCGGCCGCCGGCAGGTCGAGCCGGCCGACCGCGTCGGCTACCAGCCCGATCAGCGCGTCCGCCCGCGACTCGGAGTCGGTCGCGACCGCCAGCGCCGCCCGGTCCAGCGGCTCCGCCTCGACGTGCCGGCCGAGCTGGCGGAGGTGGCTGGCTCGGCAGCTCAGCGCGAGCGACCCGGGCGCTGACTGTCCGGTACCGGCCGCCAGCCACCGTTCGCCCGTCCGGTAGCGGCCGAGGGCACCGAGGCAGACTCCGGCCAGCCACCTCGTCCGGTCCGGCAGCCGGCCGGTCGGGTCCAGCGCGGCGAGCACCGGCAGGGCGTCCCGCGGCGACCCGTGGAACGCCGCCACCGCCAGCGCCCGCTCCGTCCCTCCGTCGGCGCCGGCCGGCAGCGGCCGCTGCATCGCCTCCAGCCGGGCGATGTCGGAGCGGCAGCAGCGCCGGTGTGCGCCGGCGGGGTGGAGGGTAGGTCCGACACCGTACCGCCGGTCCCAGGTCCGCAGCGTCGCGGGTGCGACCCCGAGCCGCCGGCCCACTGCGGCCACGGTCAACCGGGCGTCGGGTGGACCGGAGACGCCGTTCGGCATGGCGTCGCCTGACACCGGCTCATCATCGGCGCGGGCGATGGGCGGCGGCAACTGGAGTGATCTTGACGTGCGGCTCCTGAACAACTTTCTGGAGCGGTTGTCCGGTTGACGGCGGAGGTCGGGGACGCGGCCGGTGCCCGAGCCGGCGGGGAGGGGGACGGCGATGGCGGACATCCGGAGACTGCCCGGGCCCAATGCGGACCTGTGGGAGTGGCAGCTTCGTGGCGCCTGTCGGGGTGTGGACAGCAGCCTGTTCTTCCATCCGGATGGGGAGCGGGGACCGGCCAGGACCGCCCGCGAGGCCGCCGCCAAGGCGGTCTGCGCGCGCTGCCCGGTCGTCGATCCCTGCCGCCGGCACGCGCTCGCCACCCGGGAGCCGTACGGGGTGTGGGGCGGCATGTCCGAGGCCGAGCGTGAGGAGGCGGTCAGCGCCGGCCAGGGCTCGCTCGCCGGCCGCGCTTAGGGCACGCCCCGACCGCCCATCGGGCGCCGCCGCGCACCCTGTGCCGGCTGCGCTGGCCGCGGCCGGCCCGCCGGCCCCGGTGGCGCTCACGGCGGCCGGAGCGCTCGGAGACGGCAGCGGCGGCCGTCCCACCGGGGGACGGCCGCCGCCGCCGTGCCGCGTCCGGGTCAGAAGCCCGGGCCGTGCCGGTGGCCGTGCGAGTGGCCGTGCGAGTGGCCGTGCGAGTGGCCGTGGCCGTGCGCGGCCTCGTCGGCCTCCTCCGGCTTGTCCACCACCGCACTCTCCGTGGTGAGCACCATGGTGGCGATCGACGCCGCGTTCGCCAGCGCCGACTTGGTCACCTTGACCGGGTCGACGATGCCGCGGGCGGCGAGGTCGGCGTACTCCCCGGCTTCCGCGTCGAAGCCCTGGCCCGGACCGAGCTCCCGCACCCGGGCGACCACGACCGCGCCCTCGAAGCCCGCGTTCCAGGCGATCTGCCGCAGCGGCTCGTCCAGGGCGCGCCGGACGACCGCCGCTCCGGTCGCCTCGTCACCGGACAGCTCGAGCGAGTCGAGCGCGGTCACCGCGTGCACCAGGGTGGCGCCGCCGCCCGGCACGATGCCCTCCTCGACCGCCGCCCGGGTCGCCGAGATGGCGTCCTCGATGCGGTGCTTGCGCTCCTTGAGCTCGACCTCGGTGGCCGCGCCGACCCGGATCACGCCGACGCCGCCGGCCAGTTTGGCCAGCCGCTCCTGCAGCTTCTCCCGGTCCCAGTCCGAGTCGGTCTCCTCGATCTCCCGGCGCAGCTGGGCGATCCGGGCCCCGATCACCGACTGGTCGCCGGCCCCGTCGACGACGGTGGTGTCGTCCTTGGTGACGGTGACCCGGCGGGCCCGGCCGAGCACGTCGAGCCCGACCTCGTCGAGCTTGAGCCCGACCTCGGGCGCGACCACCTGGCCGCCGGTGACGATGGCCAGGTCCTCCAGGAAGGCCTTGCGCCGGTCGCCGAAGAACGGCGCCTTCACCGCGACCGCCGGGAACGTCTTCCGGATGGCGTTGACCACCAGAGTGGACAGTGCCTCGCCCTCGACGTCCTCGGCGATGACCAGCAGCGGCTTGGCCTCCTGCACCACCTTCTCCAGCAGCGGCAGCAGGTCCGCGACGCTGGAGATCTTCTGGGAGGTCAGCAGGATGTACGGGTCGTCGTGGACGGCCTCCATCGCCTCCGCGTCGGTGACGAAGTAGGGCGAGATGTAACCCTTGTCGAACTGCATGCCCTCGGTGAACTCGAGCTCGGTGGCCATCGTGCTCGACTCTTCGACGGTGATCACGCCGTCCTTGCCGACCTTGCTCATCGCCTCGCCGATGAGCCTGCCGATCTCCGGGTCCTGACCGGAGACGGCCGCGACGTGCGCGATGCCCTCCTCGGTGTCGACCTCGGTGGCGACCTCCTCGAGCCGGGCGGTGACCGCGGTGACCGCGGCGTCGATGCCCCGCTTGAGCGCGGCCGGGCCGGCGCCGGCGGCCACGTTGCGCAGGCCCTCCTTGACCAGGGCCTGGGCCAGTACGGTGGCGGTGGTGGTGCCGTCGCCGGCCACGTCGTTGGTCTTGGTCGCGACGTTCTTGGCCAGCTGGGCGCCGAGGTTCTCGTACGGGTCGGTCAGCTCGATCTCGCGCGCGATGGTGACGCCGTCGTTGGTGATGACCGGCGCGCCGAACTTCTTGTCCAGGACCACGTTGCGACCGCGAGGGCCGAGGGTGATCTTGACGGTGTCGGCGAGCCGGTTGACGCCGGCCTCGAGGTACCGGCGGGTGTCGTCGGAGAAGGAGAGGATCTTGGCCATGGGTGTCCTTTCGCGGCGCCGCCCCGGTGTCCGCGAGCGGACGCCGGGGCGACGGGCAGGTCGGGTGGTGCCGGCGGCTGAAGCCGTGTCCCCCCGCCGTCCGGCGACCCGGACGGCGGGGAGGAACGCCTTAACGCTCGACGACCGCGAGGACGTCGCGCGCGGACAGGATCAGGTACTCCTCGCCGGAGTACTTCACCTCGGTGCCGCCGTACTTCGAGTAGAGGACGACGTCGCCGACCGCGACGTCGAGCGGGATCCGCTTCTCGCCGTCCTCGTCCCACCGGCCGGGGCCGACGGCGATGACCGTGCCCTCCTGCGGCTTCTCCTTGGCAGTGTCCGGGATCACGATGCCGGACGCGGTGGTGGTCTCCGCCTCGTTGGCCTGGACCACGATGCGGTCCTCGAGCGGCTTGATGGTGACCTTGGTGGCGGTCGTCACGAGCTGACTCCCCCTCCTGAGCTGGGGTCGAGTGGATGCCTGGGTGGTGGAGCGCGTCCCCGGCCCGCCGTCGCGGGTGCCGGGCCGGTGCCGCGGCTCTCGATTGGCACTCTAGACCGTCGAGTGCCAAATCCTCAAGGCGGCGCACTGGGCCGGTGGAGGGTCTGCGCACCCCGCTCGGCGGGCAGGTGCCGGCCGAAGTCGCCGCGCGGCCGGACGCGGACGTGCTGGCCACCGGCGCGGCGCCGCGCCGGCGGTGCGGCCCGCGGCTGGTCGCCGCCGCGGTCACCCGGGCGCGGCCGAGAGAACCTCGACCGTGGCGGGCGACTACGCGTGCTCCGCACCCTTCGCCAGCCGTGCGTCGGCAGTGATCGTGCAACTGATGCAGGAAGTCATCCGCTTCTTCAGCCGGTGGACAGCACCTGATAGGCCTCGGCGAGGTGGCCGTCGGGCAGGCCGCCGGTCAGTGCGTTCGCGCCGTGCCAGGTGCGGAGCATGGTCTCCAGCCCGTCGCCCAGGTGCGCGGTCTGGCTGGCGTGCGCCCGCAACGCCTCCAGCTTGCGGTGGAAGGTGCCGGTCACGTCGACGTAGTGGTTGGCCTGCGGGCCGCCCGTCAGCCACACCTCGGACACCGTCCAGGCCGCCAGGCCCTCCTCGTCGAGCAGCTCCGGGTGCGCGAACGGGTTGCGGGCGTCCGGGTAGACCGCGCACAGGGTGGCCTCGCCGACGGCGAGGTGGTCCGGGTGGGAGGGCGCGATCCGCTGCCAGTTGCGCTGCGGCGAGTGGGTCAGCACCCGCTGCGGCCGGACCCTGCGGATCTCCCGGGTGATGTCCCGGCGCAGCTCGTGGGTGACGTAGAGCCGGCCGTCCGGGTAGCCGAGGAAGGTCACGTCGGTGACCCCGACGACCTTGGCCGCGGCCCGCTGCTCGGCCTCCCGGAGCGCGGGCATCCGCTCCCGCGGCGTCTGGTCGAAGCCGCCCGCGTCGCCGAAGGTGGCGATGCAGTACGAGACCTCGACGCCGGCGTCGGTCCAGGCCGCGATGCCGGCCGACGCGCCGAAGTCGACGTCGTCCGGGTGCGCGGTCACCACCAGCACCCGCTCGACGTCGGCGACGGGCCGCGGGTCGGGACGGGTCACGAGGCGGGATGGTAGCCCGGACGCCCTACCGGCGCGGGAGCTCCGCAGCGCCCTGCGGGGAGCGGGGCAGCGGCCGGCGCGGCTCGCGCACCCCGGCCCCGCCGGTGTCGTCGCCGCCGCCCCAGCCGCCCGGCGGCCGGTCCGGCGGGGCGGACACCAGCCGGCGCAGGTTCCGTCGGATGCGCAGCCTCCGCAGCGGTCCCAGCCGCTGGCCGGTGAGCCGCATCTGCTCGTAGATCTGCCTGCGTCGCCGCAGGATCTCCTCGCGCTCGCCCATGCCGCGACGGTACGCCGACGGGCGTGTCGATCCGGGCCGCCGGACGGTCGGCGGACACGCCCTCGCTACAGCGGGCCGCGGCAGAGCCGCAGCACGGCGCTGCCGAGCGGCACGCCGTCGTCGCCGAGGGTGTCCCGGTAGCCCGCCAGCACCGTCCGCTCCCGGCCGAGCTCGACCCGGACCCCGCCGGAGGCGATCCGGGCGGACTGCACGCGCGCGGACAGCCGAGCCCGCTCGGCCACCAGGCGGGCGATGCCGGCGTCGATGGCGTCGATCTGGGTGCGCAGCAACGGGATCAGCGCGGCCTCGCCCGCCACGATGGCGGCGGCGCCGGCTGTGCTCAGTGTGCTGCCAGGTGGTGGCGTCAGCGTGGTCATCGGCTCGGCTCCTGGTCGGTTCGGAGCCCTGGGCCGCCCGGAAAGACAAGGAACCCCGGGCTGCCGGCCCGGGGCGTCGTGTGGTCTGGATGGTCAGACGGCGACGGATACCGGGATCCGGTACCCATAGAAAAATCGCCGCGTCGCGTGCACGGGCGAGAGATTAGCAGGCCGGCCGGCACGCCGGTAGCCGGAACGAAAACCGTCGGTGCCGGTCGTACGCTTGTTCGGACATGACCAGCAGCCAGACGGAGCTCCCGACGGCCGAGCCCGCCCCCGAGCCGCGCCGTCCCCGCCGGGTCCGGCTCGCCGTCGACGCGGACAAGCTGCTCGACGACCTCAACCCGGCGCAACGGGCGGCGGTGGAGCACGCCGGCTCGCCGCTGCTCATCGTCGCCGGCGCCGGATCCGGCAAGACCCGGGTGCTGACCTACCGGATCGCCCACCTGCTCGCGCACCGCGGCGCGCAGCCGGGCGAGATCCTCGCCATCACGTTCACCAACAAGGCGGCCGGCGAGATGAAGGAGCGGGTGGCCGCGCTGGTCGGCCCGCGGGCCCGGGCGATGTGGGTGTCCACCTTCCACTCGATGTGCGTGCGGATCCTGCGCGCCGAGGCCAAGACGCTCGGGCTGAAGTCGACCTTCTCGATCTACGACCAGGCCGACTCGCAGCGGCTGATGACGATGGTCTGCCGGGACCTCGACCTGGACCCGAAGCGCTACCCGTCCCGGGGCATGCTCGCCCAGGTCAGCAACCTCAAGAACGAGCTGGTCGACGCGGACGAGTGGGCCGCGAAGGCCGGCAGCGGGCTGGAGAAGGTGCTGGCCGAGGCGTACACGGCGTACCAGACCCGGCTCCGGCAGGCGCACGCGCTGGACTTCGACGACCTGATCATGACCACGGTCAGCCTGCTGCAGGCCTTCCCGGCGGCGGCCGAGCACTGGCGGCGCCGGTTCCGGCACGTGCTGGTGGACGAGTACCAGGACACCAACCATGCACAGTACGTGCTGGTCCGGGAGCTCGTGGGCCCGAGCGCAGCGAGGCCCACCAGTGAGGAGAGCGGCCCGTCCGGGGGCGAGCTGCCGCCGGCGGAGCTCGCCGTGGTCGGCGACGCCGACCAGTCGATCTACGCCATCCGCGGGGCCAGCATCCGCAACATCCTGGAGTTCGAGCGGGACTACCCGGACACGACCACGATCCTGCTGGAGCAGAACTACCGGTCCACCCAGACGATCCTGTCCGCGGCGAACGCGGTGATCGCCCGCAACCCCAACCGCAAGCCGAAGAACTTGTGGTCCGAGGCCGGCGCCGGGCACCGGATCGTCGGCTACGTCGCGGACAACGAGCACGACGAGGCGGCCTGGGTCGCCGGCGAGATCGACCGGCTGTCCGACACCGAGGGCGTCAGCCCGGCCGACGTCGCGGTCTTCTACCGGACCAACGCGCAGTCCCGGGTCTTCGAGGAGGTGTTCATCCGGGTCGGCCTGCCGTACAAGGTGGTCGGCGGGGTGCGCTTCTACGAGCGGCGTGAGGTCCGCGACATGCTGGCGTACCTGCGGCTGATCGCGAACAGCACGGACGTGGTCAGCCTGCGCCGGATCCTCAACACGCCGCGGCGGGGGATCGGCGACCGGGCCGAGGCGTGTGTCGAGGCGCTGGCCTCCCGGGAGCGGATCCCGTTCGGCGAGGCGCTGGAGCGGGCCGTCGAGGCGCCCGGGATCGCGCCGAGGTCGGCCGCCGCGATCGCCGACTTCGTCGCGCTGATGACCGAGCTGCGGGCCGTAGAGGCCGGCGAGGGCAACGGTCCGGCCGCGGTGCTGGAGGCGGTCATCGACCGGACCGGCTACCTGCGGGAGCTGGAGGCGAGCGACGACCCGCAGGACGAGTCGCGGGTGGACAACGTCCGGGAGCTGGTCTCGGTGGCCCGGGAGTACGAGGAGACCCGGGCCGGCGGCACTGGTACGGGCGTCACGCTGGCCGACTTCCTCGAGCAGGTCGCGCTCGTCGCCGACGCCGACTCCATCCCGGACGCGGACGGGCACGGCGGCGTGGTCACCCTGATGACCCTGCACACCGCGAAGGGCCTGGAGTTCCCGGTCGTCTTCCTGACCGGGATGGAGGACGGCGTCTTCCCGCACCTGCGCACCCTCGGCGACCCGGTCGAGCTGGAGGAGGAGCGCCGGCTGGCGTACGTGGGGATCACCCGGGCCCGGCGCCGGCTGTTCGTGTCCCGGGCGGTGACCCGGTCCGCCTGGGGCCAGCCGTCGTACAACCCGGCGTCCCGGTTCCTCGACGAGGTGCCGGACGAGCTGGTCGACTGGCAGCGGACGGCGTCCACCGGCCGCGGCGGGTCCTCGCCCGCGCAGGCCCGGATAGCGGCGGCCGGGCTGGCCCGCGGGACGCTGCGCGGCGGCACCGGGAACCGGCCGATCCCGTCGCTCGACCTCGGCGACAAGGTCTCGCACGACGCTTTCGGCCTGGGCACCGTCGTCGCGGTGCGCGGCGAGGCGGAGAAGGCGCAGGCGCAGATCGACTTCGGCGCGGACGTCGGGCCGAAGTGGCTGCTGCTGCGCTACGCGCCGATAGAGAAGCTCTGACCGTCATGCCGCCAGGGGCGTGGTGAGCAGCAGCGTCCACAGGTCGACGCCGTACCAGAGGTTGCCGAGCCGCAGGTTCTCGTCCGCGGCGTGCTGGTTGTTGTCCGGGTTGGCGATCGGCAGGATCACCGTCGGCACGCCCAGCACCTCGTCGAAGTGGTGCAGCGGCACCGAGCCGCCGAGCGTCGGCAGCGCGATCGCGTCCCCGCCGGCGGCGCGGGCCGCGACGTCGAGCAGGTGGCGGACCACCGGCAGGTCCGCCGGGGCCCGGGCGGCCGGGTAGCCGACCCGCGCGTCCATCCTGGCGATCGCCCGGTGGCTCCGGCGCTCGTCGGCGGTGGGCTCCCGGTCGAGCACCAGGTAGCCCTGCCTCTCGACGTGCGCGCGCACCCGGTCGAGCGTCCGGGCCGGGTCGTCGCCGGCGGCGAGCCGGATGTCGATCGACGCGGTGGCGGACGCCGGGATCACGTTCCGGGCCGCCGGGCCGACGTCCGCGGCCCGCAGCCCGCGGACGTTGAGCGACGGCAGCATCAGCCGGTCCAGCAGCCGGCTGCCCGGCACCTCGGCGGCGGCCAGCCCGAGCCGGTCCAGCAGCCCGTCCTCGACCGGAGGCATCGCGTCCAGCATCGCCTGCTCGCTCGCCGACGGCGCCCGGGTGTCCGCGGTGAAGCCGTCCACGGTGACCCGGCCGGTGCCGTCCTTCATCGAGGCGAGCAGCCGGGCCAGCGCCAGCGCCGGGTTGGCCGCCCAGTTGCCGTAGTGCCCGCTGTGCAGCTCGCGCCGCGGGCCGTAGACGGTCAGGTCCAGGTCGGCGAAGCCGCGTACGCCGAGCACCACCTGGGGCGCGTTGCCCGGCTGCACCGGCCCGTCGCAGATCAGCCAGGCGTCCGCGGCGAGCCGGTCCGCGTACGCGGCCAGCAGCTCGCCGAGGTGGGTGGAGCCGGACTCCTCCTCGCCCTCGAAGCAGAGCACCAGCTCCACCTCGTGCCCGGCGCCGGTGGCGGCGACCGCGTCGAGCGCGGTGAGCAGCGCGACCAGCGGCGCCTTGTCGTCCGCGGCGGCTCGGGCGTGCAGCCGCCACTCGTCGTCGACCGGCTCGCCGACCGCGGGGAACGGCACGGTCGAGCCGTCCGGGCCGACGAGCGTCGGCTCGAAGGGCGGCGTGCCCCACTCCGCCGGCGTCACCGGCTGGCCGTCGTAGTGCACGTAGACGCCCAGCCGGGGCACCCCCGGACGGGCCGGCACCCGGCCGACGACCAGCGGCGCGACGCCGTCCGGTCCGACCGCCTCCAGCTCGGCGCCGCGGGCGCGGAACCGGGCCACGATCTCGGCCGCGTTGTGCCGCAGCGCGGCCACGTCACCGGTCACGTTCGCCAGCGCCAGCAGGTCCCGGAAGTCGGCGAGGACGCGGGCGGCGTGCTTGCGCCGGTACGCCCGGGCGGCGGCCAGCACCGGACCCGGCCCCGGCGGTGCGCCGGCCGGGTGACCCTGGTCGGGGTACGGGATGTGGCGGCCGTCACCCGGCGTGCCGACGTCGCTGTCGCCCATACTCGACGTTACCCCGGCGAACACGGCGGAACCCCGCCGCAGGCCGGCAGAAGTTGGCAGACTCGCACCGAGACCGGCGGACACCCCGCCGGCTGCCCTCGACCCCGGAGGACCAGTGACGATCCCCATCCTGCGGCGTACCGCGACCGTCACGGCGGCCGCGCTCGCCCTGGCCGGCCTCGCGGCGGCGCCGGCGACCGCCGCGCCCGCCGCCACCACCGTTCGGCTGATCGGGCTCAACGACTTCCACGGCAACCTCGAGCCGCCGGCCGGCTCGTCCGGACGGGTCGTGCTGTCCAACGGCAGCACCGTCAACGCCGGCGGCGCGGCCTTCCTGGCTACCCACGTCCGCGCGCTCCGGGCCGCGATGCCCAACTCGCTGGTGCTCAGCGGGGGCGACAACATCGGCGCCTCGCCGCTGGCCTCGGCGCTCTTCCACGACGAGCCGACCATCGAGTTCCTCAACTCGATCGGCACCAGCGCCTCCGCGGTAGGCAACCACGAGCTGGACGAGGGCTACGCCGAGCTCGGCCGGATCCAGGACGGCGGCTGCCACCCGATCGACGGCTGCCAGTTCCACAACCCGTACCCGGGGGCGGACTTCCCGTTCCTCGCCTCGAACATCACCTTCGAGGGCAGCGGCCTTCCGGCGACGCAGCCGTACACCATCGAGAACGTGGCCGGGATGCCGATCGGCATCATCGGCGCCACCCTGAGGGACCTGCCGACCATCGTGTCCGCCGAGGGCATCAAGGGCCTGGCTTTCGGCGACGAGGCGACGGCCATCAACAAGTCCTCCAACGAGCTGCAGAAGCTCGGGGTCAAGGCACAGGTCGTGGTGATCCACCAGGGTGACAGCACGGTCGGCGCCAACGGGCCGAACGACTGCAACCTGGCCACCGGGGGCGCGCTGTCCGCGATCAACGCCAGGGTCTCCCCGAACGTCGACGCGATCATCAGCGGGCACACCCACACCCAGTACAACTGCCAGCTGCCGGACCCGGCGGGCCAGCTGCGCACGGTGATCCAGAGCCTGTCCTTCGGCCGGCTGCTGTCCGTGCTCGACCTGTCGATCAACGCGCGGAGCAAGGACGTGATCCGGTCCCGAAGCACCGCCGAGAACGTCGTCGTCACCCGTACGGTCACGCCGGACCCGGACGTGCAGGCCATCGTCAGCGAGGCGGTCACCAAGTCCGCGCCGATCGCGAACCGGCGGGTCGGCACGATCACCGCGGACATCGTCCGGGCTGCCCGGCCGTCCGGGGAGAGCCCGCTCGGCAACCTGATCGCCGACTCCCAGCTCGCCGCCACCCAGTCGGCCGGCGCGCAGATAGCGCTGATGAACCCCGGCGGGGTCAGGACCGACCTGACGTACACCTCGTCGTCGGCCGGTGAGGGGGATGGGGTGGTGACCTACGGTGAGACCTTCGCGGTGCAGCCGTTCAGCAACATCCTGCAGACGCTCAGCTACACCGGAGCGCAGATCGACGCGGTGCTGGAGCAGCAGTGGCTGGCCGGCGGGCCGACCCGGATCCTGCAGCCGTCGGCGACGCTGCACTACACCCAGACCCTGTCGGCACCGATCGGCGACCGGGTCTCGGACATCACCATCAACGCAGTCCCGCTCGACCCGGCCGCGACGTACCGGGTGACGGTGAACAACTTCCTGGCCGGCGGCGGGGACAGCTTCACCGTCCTCACCCAGGGCACGAACGTCAGCGGTGGGCCGATCGACCTGGACGCGTTCACCGCGTACCTGACGGCCAACTCGCCCGTCGCGCCGCCGGCGACCGACCGGATCGCGGTCGCCTGAGTCGCCTGACAGCCCTGACAGGTCAACCGGGAGGTGCCGCTGCGGCGGGCAGCGGCACCTCCCGCACCGGGCGGCTGGTCGCGGCGACCAGCGCCAGCCCGGCGACGACCAGCTGCCCGGCCAGCAGCCACAGG
>JBJMII010000023.1:0-29174 GCA_045806925.1 Mycobacteriales bacterium | reverse complement strand
GCCGCCGTCGCCGCCCGGCTCGCCGCCGGCGGGCTGCCCAGCGAGGCCGTCACGGCCGGCGTCGCCGCCGCCTCCGCCTACGTCGGCGCCGGCGGCCCCGCCGCGCTGCCACCGCTGCCGGGGCCCGGCGCGGACCCGGCGTCCGGGGTGGACGAGGTGGTGCGGCACACCCGGGCGGCCGGCGGCACCGTGGTAGCCACCGGCGGCTGCTTCGACCTGCTGCACGCCGGGCACGTGGCCACCCTGGAGGCGGCCCGCCGGCTCGGCGACTGCCTGGTGGTCTGCGTGAACTCCGACGACTCGGTCCGCCGGCTGAAGGGCCCGTCCCGGCCGCTGGTGCCGGTGCGGGACCGGGTCCGGGTGCTCGCCGCGCTGGGCAGCGTCGACGCGGTGACCGTCTTCGACGAGGACACCCCGCTCGCCGTGCTGGACCGGATCCGGCCGGACGTGTGGGTCAAGGGCGGCGACTACACCGCCTCCGCGCTGCCGGAGACCGAGCTGCTGGCCGGCTGGGGCGGCCAGGTCGTGGTGGTGCCGTACCTGGAGGGCCGCTCCACCAGCCGGCTCGTCGAGATGGCGACCGGCTCCACCGGAGGGATGGGACATGACTGATCTGTCCGGGCCGTCGGGGCCGTCGGGGCACTCAGGGCACTCGGGGCACTCAGGGCTCCCCGCGGTCCCGGGCCTGCGCGAGGTCGGGACCGTGCTGGTCACCGGTGGTGCGTCCGGGCTGGGCGCCGCCACCGTCAAGGCGGTCGCGGCCGCCGGGGGGCGGGCGCTGGTGCTGGACCGGGTGCCGCCGCCGGACGGCGTCGCGGACGCGGTGGCCGACTCCGAGGTGGTCGACCTGGCCGACGCCCGGGCCGCGGAGGCAGCGGTCCGCGCGGTGGCCGACCGGGCCGGCCGGCTGGACGCCGTCTTCACCGCGGCCGGGACCGACCGGTGCGGCACGCTGGCCGAGGTGCCGGGCGAGGAGTGGGACCGGGTGGTCCTGGTCAACCTGATCGGCACCGCCGCCGTGGTGCGGGCCGCGCTGCCGTACCTGCAGCGCTCCGCCGGGCGGGTGGTGACCTGCGCGTCCACGCTGGGGCTGCGGGCGCTGTCGGACGCCAGCGCGTACTGCGCGTCGAAGTTCGGCGTGGTCGGATTCACCCGGGCGCTGGCGGTGGAGACCCAGGGCAGCATCGGGGTGACGATGCTGGTGCCCGGCGGCATGCACACCGCGTTCTTCGACGGCCGGGACGAGAAGTACAAGCCGCCGGCGGACGCGAAGCTCAACCGCCCGGAGGACGTCGCGCAGGCCGTGCTGTTCGCGCTGCGCCAGCCGCCGGGCTGCGAGGTGCGCGAGCTGGTGGTGACCCCGTCCCGGGAGAGCTCGTGGCCCTAGGCCGCGGCCGCGGCACCGTGCTGGTGCTGCGTGCGCTCGGCCTGGGCGACCTGCTGGTGGCGGTGCCGGCCCTGCGCGGCCTGCGGGCCGCGTACCCGGCCGACCGGCTGGTGCTCGCCGCCCCGGCCGGGCTGGCGCCGCTGGCCGCGCTGACCGGCGCGGTCGACGAGCTGCTGCCCGCGGACGGGCTGAGCACGCCGCCGGTGCTGACGGCTGTACCGGAGCCGCCCGGGCTCGCGGTCAACCTGCACGGCCGCGGTCCGGACAGCACCCGCGCGCTGCTCCGGCTGCGCCCGGGCCGGCTCTGGGCGTACGCGCACCCGCAGCTGCCGGCCGTGGACGGTCCGGAATGGACGGACGACGAGCCGGAGGCGGCCCGCTGGTGCCGGCTGCTGGCCGCGTACGGGGTGCCGGCCGACCCGGTCGACCTGGACCTGCCGGCGCCGCCGGTGCCGAGCCCGGCGCCCGGTGCGGTCCTGGTCCATCCGGGCGCCGCGTACGGCAGCCGCCGCTGGCCCGCGGACCGGTACGCCGCGGTGGCCGGCGCGCTGCACCGGGCCGGGCACCGGGTGGTGGTCACCGGCGGCGCCGCCGAGCGTCCACTCGCGACGCGGGTCGCGGCGGCGGCCGGGCTGCCCGCGGATGCGGTGCTCGCCGGCCGCACCGGGCTGCTCGGCCTGGCCGCGCTGGTCGAGCAGGCCCGGCTGGTCGTCTGCGGGGACACCGGCGTCGGCCACCTCGCCACCGCGTACCGGACGCCGTCCGTGCTGGTCTTCGGCCCCACCCCGCCGGCGCAGTGGGGACCGCCGGCGGGGCGGCCGGAGCACCGGGTGCTCTGGCACGGCACCGGCCGGCGCGACCCGTTCGGCCCGGCGCCGGACCCCGCGGTGCTGGCCGTGCAGGTCCCGGAGGTGCTCGCGGCGGTCATGACCGTGCTGGACCGCACCGCGGCGGGGGGGACGGCCGGTGCCGCGACTGCGCCGTAGCAACCCGGCCCGGCCCGGGCTCACCCGGCGGCGGGCCGGCCGCGGCTGGGTGCTGCTCGACGCCGGCGGGCAGCGGGTCACCGACCCCGAGGTGCTCGGCCGGGTGCGGTCGCTGGCGATCCCGCCGGCCTGGCGGGACGTGTGGATCTGCCCGGACCCGTACGGCCACATCCAGGCGGTCGGCACCGACGCGGCCGGCCGCCGGCAGTACCGCTACCACGACGTGTGGCGGCAGCACCGGGACCGGGCCAAGCACGAGCGGGTGCTGGCGGTCGGCGAGCGGCTGCCGGCGATGCGGCGGCGGTGGCGGCGGGACCTGGCCCGGCCGGAGCTGGACCGGCACCGGGTGCTGGCCGCCGCGGCCCGGCTGCTCGACCTCGGCCTGTTCCGGGTCGGCGGCGAGGAGTACGCCGAGGAGAACAGCACGTACGGGCTGGCCACGCTGCGCCGCGAGCACGTCAGGGTCAGAAAGGGCCGGCTGGTCTTCGACTACCCGGCGAAGGCCGGCCTCCGCCGGCAGGAGGTGGTGGAGGACCCGAAGGTGGCCGAGGTGGTGGCGGCGCTGCGCCGGCGGCGGGACGACCCCAGCCCGGAGCTGTTCGCGTACCGCAGCAGCGGCGGCTGGTCGGACCTGAAGAGCGCCGCGGTGAACGAGTACCTGCGCGAGATGTCCGGGCTGGACATGTCCGCGAAGGACTTCCGCACCTGGCACGCGACCGTGCTGATGGCCGCGGTGCTGGCCCGCGGCGCGCCGGTGCCGGCGTCGCGGGCCGCCCGCAACCGGCTGGTCCGGGCCGGCTACGCCGAGGTCAGCGAGGCGCTCGGCAACACCCCTGCGGTGTGCAGGGCGTCCTACGTGGACCCCCGCGTGGTGGACCTGTTCCACGGCGGCGCCACGATCACGCTCCCGCGCAAGCGTTCCGACGAGGCGATGCGCTCCGCGCTGGAGCGGGAGGTCCTCGACCTGCTGCGGACCGGCCCGGACTAGAGCTGACCCAGCCAGCGCCGGACGGGCTTGGCGGCGATCGCCTTGCGGGCGGCGGGCAGGTCCGCCTCGATCTGGCCGGCCGCGGCGGCCTGCCGGCCGTGCAGCAGCCCATAGGTGAACGCGTTCTCCCCGGCCGCGTGCGCGGCCAGCCCGGCCTCGCGGAGCAGCTGCCGGGTGACCACCGAGTCGTGGTGGTCGCCGAGCAGCTCCTGCAGGTCCTCCATCGCCTTGGTCAGCCGCTTCGCCGGCTCGCCGGCGGCCGGCTCGGCCGCCTCGGCGGCGTACCGCGCCTCCTTGGCCGCCTTGCGTGCCTCGTGCAGCGCCTCGTCCCGGCCCAGCACGCCGGGCAGCGGCGGCGCGGTCGACGACCGGTGGGACTGCGCCGCCCGGTCCGCCGCCCGGCCCGCGGCATCGAGCAGCCGGTGCACCTTGCGCACCGTCCTGCGGACCCGGCGCCGCAGCTCCCTGCCCGCGGGGCGGCAACCGCGCTCGGTCGGCGGGGTGGCCAGCAGCTCGTCGAGGTCGTCCAGCAGCGTCGTGTACCGCCGGCCGTCCAGCGCGACGACCAGCGACCGCCGCAGCTTCGCGGTCCGGGCCCGCAGCCCGTCGCCGAGCCGGGCCGCCACCGGCCCGAGCACCAGCTCAGGCGGCTCCGCGGCCAGCGCCCCGTCCAGCCGGGCGGCCATCACCTGGGAGTCCCGGACCGCGCCGAGCACGTCGGCCAGCCAGCGCAGCTCCGTGCGCAGGCGGTCCACGGTGGCCCGGTCGTAGAGCCGGCCGAACGTCTTCAGGGTGCTGCGCAGCCGCCGGGTGGCCACCCGCATCTTGTGCACCGAGTCGGGCTCGTCGCGGCGCACCCGCGGGTCCCACTCGACCATGGCTTCGCGCTGCGCCCGCACGTAGTCGCCGACCACCGCGGCGGCGCTGCCCTCCGGCCCGGCCGGCCGGTCCTCCGCGGGCCAGCGGCCGTCCAGCGCCCGGGCGATCTTCGCCGCATCGGCCGACGGCGCCGCGCCGGCCTCGCGCAGCCGCCGGTCGACGTCCTCGAGCAGCGCGCGGTCGCCGTCGACCAGCTCCACCTCCAGCTCGCGCCACTGCTGGTCGGCGCTCGGGTCCGCGGTCACCCCGGTCCGGACGACGTCGTCGGCGACCAGCGCGAGGACCCGCCCGTCCGGGTCGAGCAGCGGCCGCTCGGTCCGGGTGGTGTCGACGGTCACCACCGGGCGCAGCCCGGCACCCCGGCTGACCGCCCGCACCTCGGCGCTGACCGCGGCCGGCACGGTGCCGGAGCGGCCGAGCGGCAACTGCACCTCGTCCCGCTCGTCGGGCGCGCGGTAGCGCTTGACGTGCCAGCCGGCGTCGGCGCCGCCGGTCCGGCGGCGCACCGCGACCCGGTTCCGGGCCAGCCGCAGGTCCGCTGTGTCGTAGTAGACGGCGTGCAGCTCGTGCACCACCGGGTCACCCAGGGTGACGCCGGGGGCGATCTCGGCGGGCACGGTGAAGCCGACCGGCACCTCGTACTTGCGCTCGATCTCGCTCGCCACGCCGCCATCGCCTCCCCGTGAGCTCACCGACAGGATACCGAGGGCCACCGGCGTCCCGCGCTCCTCCGGTCAGAAGCGGTGGTCCTCCTGATGGAAGCCGAGCGCCTGGAAGACCTCACCGACGTTCTCGAAGACCCGCCCGGACGGCAGCTGCCGGACCAGCTGGCGCAGCCGGTCCGGCGCGTCGGTGTCGACCAGGTGGCCGAGCAGCCCGGACACGTCGTTGGGGAACGCGGCCCGGGTCAGGCGCGCGCCGAGCTCGCTGCGCAGGGCGACCTCGGTGACGGTCATCCCGGGCGGGGGAGCGGGCTGCCGGTGCGCCGGCTCGCCGAGCGCGCCCGGGTCCGGCTGGTCCTCGCCGGCCGGCTCCGGCTCCTTCCACTCCTGCGCCCGGGTCGGGCGCTCGGCCCGCATCATGCCCTCCGCCTCGTGACCGAGCTCCTCGTCCACACGGGGGGAGTGCTTGTTGCTGCCCCGGTCCATGCCTCACCCGTCCTCCGCAAGTCGGACCTGTACCGTACCGTCCGGCTCGACCCGGACCTGCAGCACCGGCTGGGGATAGGTGCTCGGTCCCTGCCGGACCTCGCCGTCCGCGACCGCGTAGACGCTGCCGTGCCAGGGGCAGGTGATGCACAGGTCGGCGCCGGTGCCGGACAGCTCGCCCTCGGACAGCGGGCCGGACAGGTGCGCGCACTCGTCGAAGAGCGCGTCCACTTGCCGGTCCCGGCGCAGCACGAAGACCGGCACCCCGTCCAGCAGCCGGCGCACCGGCCGGCCGTCGGGCAGCTCGTCCAGCGTGGTCAGCCGGCGCCAGTCCGCCGGCAGCAGGTGCCGGGCCTGCTCGGCGTGGTTCACCCCGGCGGCCTGCCGGTACGCCAGGTGCCCGCCCAGGTACGCGCCGAGCCCGCCGACGCCGAGCGCGGCCAGGCTGAGCACCGTCCCGCGGGCCTGCCGGCCGCCGCGCCGGGCCCGCCAGGAAGCCGCCTGCAGGCTGGCCGCGACCAGGTTGGTCGCCGCGTGCACCAGTCCGATGCGCTGCTGGCGGGGGTGCAGGTCCGACCAGTCCGCGGCGCCGGCCGCGACGGTCGGCACGGTGGCCAGCACGCCGAGGCCGACCAGCGCCCGCGCGGACCGCCGGGTGCCGGGCAGCAGGTCCAGCACCGAGGCGGAGACCCAGCTGCCGAGCGGCACCAGGATCAGCGCCGGGTGCAGGGCGTGGCCGAGCCAGACGCCGTGCAGGGCGTCCCGCACCGCCGGCGCGGGCAGCGCGGCGTCCACCGCTTTCTTCACCGCCGTGACCGAGCCGTCCAGCTGCTCTGCCCGCTCGAGCTTGCCGGTCGCGGCTTCGAGGACTTCCAGGGGGCGCATGGGACACGTCGTTCCGCCTGCGGGCCGGGCGAAACATGAAGTCCCCACCGCGGGGTAGCGACCGGGGCGCACCCGATAGACGCGCACCCGATAGACGCGTACGAGGAGGAGAGCGGTGTTGGAGTCCCCCGGCGTCCCCCCGGCCCAGCTGGCCGAGGACGACCTGCTGCGTGAGCTGCGCCACCTGCACGAGACCCGGCACGACGCGTTCCTGCACGCGTCCTCCGAGGCGCTCGGGGTGCACACCCGGCGGACCGTCGAGCTGGAGGACGAGTACGTGCGCCGGCACCCCGAGCGCCAGGTCGACCCGGAGCGGCTTCGGGCCGGCGCCCGGGAGCGGGCGGAGCCGGCGTGACCGGCCGACTGGCGGCGCTGCTGCCGGCCTTCGCCGGGCTCGACGTCGTGGTGCTCGGCGACGTGCTGCTGGACGTCTGGATCGACGGCTCCGCCGGGCGGCTGTGCCGCGAGGGGCCGGTGCCGGTGGTCGACGTCGCCCGCACCCGGCTGGTCCCCGGCGGCGCCGCGAACACGGCGGCCAACCTGGCCGGGCTCGGCGCCCGGGTCCGGCTGGTCGGCGCTGTCGGCGACGACGCCGACGGCGCGGCGCTGCGCGGGGTGCTGGCCGAGCACGGCGTGGACCCGTCCGGGCTGGTCGCGGTGCCCGGGCGGCCGACCCCGGCCAAGCGCCGGCTGGTCGCGGACGGCCAGCTGGTGGCCCGGTTCGACAGCACGCCCGGGCCGCTGGCCGACCCGGCGGCGCTGGCCGCCGCGCTGGCCGCGGCACTGCCCGGCGGCGGCCGGCTGGTCGTCTCCGACTACGGTCTCGGCACCGCCGCCCCGGCCGTCCGGGACGCCGTGGTCGCCGCCCGGGGCACCCTGAGCCTGCTCGTGGTGGACGCGCACGACCTGTCGCCCTGGGCGGCCGCCCGGCCGACCGCGGTCACCCCGAACGCGGAGGAGGCCCGCCGGCTGCTGCCGGACGCGGAGCCGGCCGGTGCGGCCGCCTTCGCGACCGCGCACGCGGCTGAGCTGCTCGCCGCGACCGGGGCCGAGCTGGTGGCGGCCACCGCGGACGGCGAGGGCGCCGTGCTGCTGCGGGCGGACCGCCCGCCGCACCGGGTCCGGGTCCACCCGGTGCCGGCGGAGGGGACCACCGGGGCCGGCGACACCGCGACGGCCGCTCTCACCCTCGCGCTGGCCGCCGGCGCCGACCCGGCGACCGCGCTGGAGCTGGGGTGCGCCGCCGCCGGTTGCGTGGTGCGCCGGCCCGGCACGGCGGTCTGCGACGCGGCGGTGCTCGCCCGCTGGCTGGACGGGCCGGGCGGCGGCGGGGTGGTGAGCCGGGCGGCGCTGGCCGGCCTGGTGGCCGGCTACCGCCGCGGCGGGCTGCGGATCGCCTTCACCAACGGCTGCTTCGACCTGCTGCACACCGGCCACCTGGCCTACCTGGAGGAGGCGCGGGCGCTGGCCGACGTGCTGGTGGTCGGGCTGAACAGCGACGCCAGCGTGCGCCGGCTGAAGGGCCCGGACCGGCCGGTCACCGCGGAGGCCGACCGGGCCGCGCTGCTCGCCGCGCTGCCGGCGGTCGACCACGTCGTCGTCTTCGACGCGGACAGCCCGGTCGAGCTGATCGAGCTGGTCCGGCCGGACGTGTACGTCAAGGGCGGCGACTACACCCCGGAGATGCTGCCCGAGACGCCGGTGGTGCGGCGGCTCGGCGGCACCGTTCGGACGGTCGGCTACCTCGCCCAGCGCTCGTCCACCCGGATCATCGAGACCATCCGCGCGGCCGGGCCGCAGGGATGACCGGCGCGGCCGACGTCGACGTGCTCGTCCCCACCCGGGACCGGCCGGACGCCCTGGCGGTCACCCTGGCCGGGCTGGCCGCCCAGTCGGTGACCGGCTTCCGGGTCGTGGTCAGCGACCAGTCCGAGCGCGAGCCGGCCATCTCGGCGCCGGCCGTCCAGGCCATGCTCCGGGTGCTGCGGCAGCGCGGCTGCGCGGTGCGGACCGGCCGGCACCTGCCCGCCCGCGGCCTCGCCGAGCACCGGGCCCACCTGCTGTCCCAGGCCCGCGCGCCGTACCTGCTGACCCTCGACGACGACGTCTGGCTGGAACCGGACGCGCTGGCCACCCTGCTCGAGGCGATCGGTGAGCTGCGCTGCGGCTTCGTCGGGATGTCGGTCATCGGCCTGTCGTACGCTGCGGACGTGCGGCCGCACGAGCACGCCGCGTACGAGGCCTGGGACGGGCCGGTGCGCCCGGAGCGGGTCCGCAAGGGGACGCCGGGCTGGGAGCGGTGGCGGCTGCACAACGCGGCCAACCCGCTGCACCTGGCCGGCCGGCGGGGGCTGCGGTCGGGCTGGAGCGCGTACAAGGTGGCCTGGGTGGCGGCCTGCGTGCTGTACGACCGGGCCGCGCTGCTGGACTGCGGCGGCTTCGACTTCTGGACCGACGTCGGCGAGCCGGCGCACTGCGGCGAGGACGTGGTCGCCCAGCTGCGGGTGATGGAGCGCTACGGCGGGGCCGGGCTGCTGCCGAGCCGCGCCTACCACCTCGAGCTGCCCACGACGGTGCCGGACCGGCGGGTGGACTGCTACGACGTGGTGCTCGGCCCGGGCTCACCGGCCGGGCTCACCGACCGGGGACAAACCGGGGACAACCGGGACAATGGGGGGCCAGGACCGTCGCCGGTCCGGGCCCCCGCCGCGCCGGCTGACTAGCTGGCTGTCTGACCTGGCTGTCTAACCTGGCCGGCTACAGGGTCGGCCGGTCCACGTTCCCGCGCCAGGCGCCGGTCTCCAGGCCACGGCTCTCGATGAACTTCTTGAACCGCTCGAGGTCGCCCGCGGCCCGCCGGCTGACGAAGCCGAGCTTGTCCCCGACGTTCTCGGCCAGGCCCTCGGGCTCGAAGTCCATCTGCAGCATGACCCGCGTGCTTACGTCGTCGAGCCGGTGGAAGGTGACGACGCCAGCCTGCTTCGGGCCGTCCACCGACGTCCACGCGATCCGCTCGTCCGGGTGCTGCTCGGTGATCTGCGCGTCGAACTCGCGGGACACCCCGCCGATCGAGGTCACCCAGTGGGTCATCGTGTCCGATGTCTGGTCGACCCGGTCCACACCTTCCATGAACTCGGGGAAGGACTCGAACTGGGTCCACTGGTTGTACGCGGTGCTGACCGGCACGTCCACGTCGATCGACTTCTCGACGGTGCTCATCAGACCTCCTTTCTCGGGTACACCGGAGGCCTGCCCGGCTCCGGGGGTCCCAAACAGGGGCTCGGTCACCGTGCGGCCGGGCCGGGCGGCCGGGCCGGGCGGTGTGCGGGGCAACCGGGGCGGGTACCGCTCGGAACTGTGAGCACGTTGCAGACCGCGCCGGACGCCGGGTCGGCACCGGCGGTGTCGCCGGCCGACGCCGACCTGCTGGAGACGGTGAAGCGGGCGGCGGTGGAGCTGAAGCGCGCGGGCATCCCGTTCGCGCTGTGCGGCGGCTGGGCGGTGTACGCCCGTGGCGGCCCGCGCTCGGAGCACGACGCCGACTTCGCGCTGCTCGAGCAGGACGTCCCGCGGGCGCTGGACGTGCTGGAGGAGGCCGGCTTCAGCCGCGGCGAGGCGCCGGAGGACTGGCTGGCCAAGGTGCGCGACAGCGGCAACCTCGTCGACCTGATCTACCGGCTGTCCGGTGAGCCGGTCACTCCGGAGGTCTTCGACCGGGTCGACCAGCTCGAGGTCGGCTCGGTGCAGATGCCGGTGCTCGCCGCCACCGACCTGGTGGTGACGAAGCTGCTCACCTACCGCGACCACTACTGCGACTTCGCCACCTCGCTGCCCATGGTCCGGGCGCTGCGCGAGCAGGTGGACTGGCCGGCGGTGCGGGAGCGCACCGCGCGCTCCCCGTACGCGGAGGCCTTCCTGCTGCTGGCCGACCGGCTGGGCCTGACCGACCGGGAGCCGGGATGACGGACGCCGACCCCGCCGCGCCGGCCGGTCCACCTGCTCGCGCGGACCCGTACTACCTGGAGGCCCGCATCCAGCGCCGGCTCGCCGAGGACCCGGACACCGCGGAGCTCGGCGTGCGGGTGGCGGTGCGCGGGGACGCGGTCTACCTGTCCGGGGACGTCGCCTCCGACGAGCGCCGGCGGCACCTGGTGGCCGCGGCCGCGGACGAGGCCGGCGGCCTGGAGGTGCGTGACGACCTGCGGGTGACCCCGGCGGAGCCGCCGACGAGCGCGGAGGACCTGCGGTGATCCGGGTCGCCGCGGTCGGTGACGTGCACCTCGCCGCCGACGCCTGCGGGCACCTGCGCCCCGCGCTGGTCGAGCTGCCGGAGGTGGCCGACGTGCTGCTGCTGGCCGGCGACCTGACCCGGCACGGCACCGTCGAGGAGGCGGAGTGCGTGGCCGTGGAGTTCGGCGACCTGGGGGTGCCGGTGGTCGCCGTGCTCGGCAACCACGACTACCACTGCGACCAGCAGGATCGGGTCGCCGAGGTGCTGCGCGGTGCCGGGTTGACGGTGCTGGAGGGCGACTCCACGGTCGTGCGCACCGGCGCCGAGCGGCTCGGGGTGGCCGGGGTGAAGGGCTTCGGGCTGGGCTTCGCCGGGCGCAGCTGCAGCAACTTCGGCGAGCCGGAGTGCAAGGCCTTCGCCCGGCACGGCAAGGCGGTGGCGGCCCGGCTCGGCGCCGCGCTGGACGGGCTGGCCGACCGGTGCGACCGGGTGGTGGCGCTGACCCACTACTCGCCGGTGCCGGACACGCTGGTCGGGGAGCCGCCGGAGATCTACGCCTTCCTCGGCAACTACCTGCTCGCGGAGGCGATCGACGGGGCGCGGGTGGACCTGGCGGTGCACGGGCACGCGCACGCCGGCACCGAGAAGGGCGTCACCGCGGGCGGCACCCGGGTCCGCAACGTGGCCCAGCCGGTGCTCCGCCGCGCGTACGCGGTGTATGACCTGTGAGCTTGCACCGGCGGGCCCGGATCAGTGGGCCCGGGTCGGTGGGCTCGGATCGGTGGGGCCGGATCGGTGGGGCCGGATCGGCGGGCTCGGCGGGCTCGGATGGGTGGGGCCCGGACGGGGCGGGCGACCGGCGGTGGGGTCGCCCGCCCCCTGCGCAACCCCACGCCGGGGGTCGTCGGTCCGACCGCTCTACCCGGCCCGCGCGGTTCGAACACTGCCCGCCGCCCGGCGGACTACCCCGGCGCTGGATGGGCACACCGAGAGCGAGCCGTACATCACACTCCCGGGACCGTGGACGTCCCCCATCCGGGCCGTACGATCCGCACGCGGGACAGGAGGTCGACGCTCCACCACCAGCGGTGACCAGTTCGGGACGGGGCCACCCGAGAGGGGGTAATCGGCCGGTGCCGCCTGCGCTGACCGTGCTGATGAACGCCGGGCCCTGGCTGCCCGTGCCGCCGCCGGACTACGGCGGCATCGAGAACGTGGTGGCCACCCTCGTGCCGGAGCTGCGCGCCCGCGGCCACCGGGTGGTGCTGGCCACCGTCGGGGAGAGCGGGCTGGACGCGGACGAGCACGTCGGCGTGTTCGCGTCCGGGCAGTTCGGCTCGATAACCGGGCCGTACAACCAGATGATGGGTATCGCGCACGCGCACATGCGCGCGGTGCTGGAGCGGCTGGCCGAGGGCGACGTCGACGTGGTGCACGACCACCTCGAGGTGGTCGGGCCGGCGGTGCTGGCCGCGGCCGGCGACAGCGTGCCCCCGGTGCTGCAGACAGTGCACTGGGACCTGGCCAAGCACCCGGACTTCTACGGCGGCTTCGACGGGGCCGGGCGGGTCTTCTTCGCCGGGGTGTCGGCGTCCCAGCTGGCCCGGGCGCACCCGACGCTGCGCCGGCAGGCGCTCGGTGCGGTGCCGCTGGCCACCCCGCTGCCGGACCACCCGGTGGTGCCGGCGGCCGGGCACCTGCTCACGCTCGGCCGGCTGACCGCGGTGAAGGGGTACGACCTGGCCGCGCGGGCCGCCCGCAAGCTGGACCTGGAGCTGGTGCTGGCCGGGCCGGTGGCCGGGCTGGCGGACCAGGCCGCGCTGGACGCGGCGCTGGCCGACCCGGCGCACCCGGCGCACGGGCTGGACGACTTGCGCTACTTCCAGGCGGAGGTGGCGCCGCACCTGGACGGCCGGGTCCGCTGGGTCGGCTCGGTGGGCGGCGAGGCCAAGGCCGAGCTGCTGCGCACCGCCCGCGCCGTGCTCTTCCCGCTGCGCTGGGACGAGCCGGGCGGCACCGCGGTGGTGGAGGCGCTGTCGGCCGGCGTGCCGGTGGTGGCCATGCGCCGCGGGGTGCTGCCGGAGCTGGTCGACCACGGCGTGACCGGCTGGCTGGCGGACGACGAGGACGAGTTCGTCGAGTACGTGGCGCGGGTGGACGAGCTGGACCGGCACGCCTGCCGGGCGGTGGCGCAGCGGCGGTTCTCCCCGGCGGCGATGGCCGCCCGGTACGAGACGCTCTACCGGCAGGTGCTCGCGGTCGCCGGGCGCCGGCACGTCCGGGCGCCCCGGGTCCACCCGCTGCAGTCCGTCACCGGGTAGCACCCCGATCAGGTTCACCAACCACCCGACCACAAGAACCGGACATTCCCGGCGCGGGCCGGTCCTCCGGTTGGTGAACGTGATCCGCGATCAGGTTCACCAACCGGGCGGCAGAGGGCCGGCCGCGTACGCGGTGAGTAGCCGTGCGCCGATCCGGGTAGCCTCCCGCCGTGCGAAGATCGGTCTCGGCCGCGGCGGTGCTGGCGGTATTGGGCCTCGGCACCGGATGCGGTACCCCGCCGGGGGAGGACGAGGTGGTCGCCGCCGCCCGGCAGTGGGAGGCGGCGGCCGAGGCCGCGGACGCCGGCCGGTTGTGCGCCCTGCTCACGCCGGCCGCCGCCGAGTCCGCGGCGACCGGGGACGAGACGTGCGAGCGGGCCGTCGGCGACCTGCACCTGCCGGGCGGTGCCCGGGTCGGTGCGGTGCAGCTGTGGAGCGACGAGGCGCAGGTGCGCGCCGGCAACGACACGCTCTTCCTGGTCAAGCTCGCCGCCGGCTGGCGGGTGAACGCGGCCGGCTGCACCCCGCAGCGCGACCGGCCGTACGACTGCGACGTGGAGGGCTGAGGATGCGGGCGCAGTTCACACTGCTGCTGGTGGTCGTCGTGGCGGGCCTCGCGTACTTCATAGCGCTCGGCCTGGCGCACCGGTAGGAGCGGGCGATGCGACGACTGCGCGGTCAGAGCCTCGGCCTGGCCTTCGGCGCCCTGTTCCTGCTCACCCTCGTCGGCCAGGCGATCTCCGGGCTGGCGGACTTCAACAACCAGCAGCTGGCCACCGGCGGCGACGCGGTGTCTTTCTGGCAGTACGTCACGTCCTCACCGTTCGCGGTGGACGTGGCGGAGAACTGGCAGTCGGAGTACCTGCAGTTCTTCCTGTTCATCATCGCCACGGTCTGGCTGATCCAGCGCGGCTCGACGGAGTCCAAGCCGCTCGAGGACGTCGGCCGGGAGTCCGACGAGGAGCAGAAGATCGGCCGGTACGCGGAGGAGGACTCCCCGCCGTGGGCGAAGGTCGGCGGCTGGCGCACCACCGCCTACTCCCACTCCCTCGGCGCGGTGATGGGGCTGCTGTTCCTCGGCTCCTGGCTGGCCCAGGCGGTGGCCGGGCGGGCCGCGTACAACACGGAGCAGCTGTCGCAGCTCTCCGACCCGGTGTCCTTCCTCGGCTACGTCACCTCCGCGGACTTCTGGAACCGGACGCTGCAGAACTGGCAGTCGGAGTTCCTGGCGGTGGCCTCGATGGTGGTGCTGTCGATCTACCTGCGCGAGCGTGGCTCGCCGGAGTCCAAGCCGGTCGGCGCGTCCCATGACGCCACCGGCGAGGAAGGCTAGGCGCGGGCGAAGGCCAGGCGCGGGCGAAGGCTAGGCGGCGAAGACGGCCTGCAGGCAGTGCCGGCGGCGGGCGGCGAGGTCGGTCAGCAGGGCCGGCGCGTCGGCGAGCGGGACGACGTCGGTGACCAGGTGCCGGCGTACGTCCGCGCCGCGGGCCCGCAGCAGCGCGACGGTCTCCGCGGACAGCCGGGCCCGGTCCCACAGGTGCGCCTGCCCGCGCGGCACCCGGGAGATCTGCGCGCAGCGCACCGCCAGCCCGTTGTGGTGGAACTCCTCGCCGAGCCGCACCTCGTCCGTCCCGCTCTGGTAGAAGGCCAGGTCGACGACGGTCGCCTGGGGACGCACGCAGGCCAGCGCGGTGCGCAGCGCGGCCGCCTGCCCCCGGCACTGGAAGGCCACGTCCGCACCGTGGTCGCCGGCCCCGTGCCGCCACCGCCGCTTCAGCCGCACCGGCACGTCCGGCCCGTCGGCCAGCGGCACCAGCCCGAGCGCCTCCGCCACCGCCAGCCGCTGCGCCGTCGCGTCCACCACGACCACCTCGGCGGCCCCGTGCTCGGCCGCGAGCAGGCCGGTGAGCAGGCCGATCACGCCCGCGCCGGTGACCAGCACCCGGCGGCCGGCGACGCCGTCGGCGAGCGACCGGACCGGCCCGCAGGCCGCCTCGGCCGCCGCATGCAGCAGCCCGTTCGCGCAGATCGGGCCCATGTGCGCGACGTAGACGCCGAGCACCGGGTCGAGGCCGGCCGGCAGCGGTACGACGTGCTCGGTGGTCGGGTCCGCGACGTACCCGGTCGCGTGCCCGTACGCGGCCGCGACCGGGGTGCCGACCGGCAGCGCGGCCGCGCGGCTCTCCACCACCCGGCCGGACTCCATGTAGCCGACCCTGGTCACCGGGTACGGGCTGGTCGGCTCGCCGTCGGCGAAGACGCCCAGCTCGGCGTCGAAGCTGCGGCCCAGGAACGGGTTGGTGCCCTTGAACCAGGACAGCTCGGTGCCGGCGGACAGCCCGCTGTACGCGGTGGCGATCCGGACCTGGCCGTCGTCGAGCTCGGCGTCCGCCTCGGGCACCAGCTCGGCCTTGCCCGGGCCGGGCAGGATCAGCCGGTCGGTCATGCCGGCACCGTGACCGGCTCGCCGGTGGCCGCGGAGGTGGCCAGCGCGCAGGCCACCCGGTGGGTGGCCAGCGCCTCCCGGTACGGCACCCGGGTCGACTCCCGCCGCCTGAGCACCGCGTCCACGAACTCCCGGTCCACCGCCCGGTGGCCGTCCACGGCCGGGCGGACGACCTGCCGCGCACCGTCCCGCTCGACCACCAGCTCCTGCTCCGACACGTCGAGGACCAGCCCGCCGGCCGAGACCGTACGCAGCGCCGCGGTGTGTTTGGCCGGCAGCAGGGAGCTGGCGGTGAAGGTGCCGACCGCGCCGCCGCGGAACCGGACCGAAGCGGCGGTGACGTCGTCGACGTCGCCGGGGGAGTCGTCGCTGCGGGACCCGGCGGCGGTGACCTCGGCGACGTCGCCGACCAGCAGCCGGGCCAGGTCGAGGACGTGGGTGAGCTGCTCGACCACCGGCCCGCCGGACAGCGCCCGGCTGGCCCACCAGGCCGGCGGCGGCACCTTGTCCAGCCAGGCGCCGAGCGCGAGCCGGGCCGGCGCGTCGGCGAGCAGCTCGGCAGCCCGCTGCACGGTGTCCAGGCAGCGCCAGTGGTAGCCGGTGCCGGTCACGATCCCGGCCGCCTCGATCTCGGCCGCCAGCCGCTCCGCCGTCGGCAGGTCGGCGGCCAGCGGCTTCTCCACGAACAGCGGCAGCCCCCGGGCGAGCACCGTCCGCTCCGGGTCACCGTGCGCGAAGGGCGGCACGCAGACGTAGACGGCGTCCACCTCCTCCCGGTCGAGCAGGCTCGCGACGTCGGCGTACGCGGTGGCGCCGCAGCTGGCGGCGAGCCGCGCGGCCGCCTCCGGGACCGTGTCGGCGACGGCGACCACCCGGGCGTCGGGGAAACCGGACAGCACCCGGACGTGCCGGGTGGCCACCGCGCCTGCGCCGACGACCGCGACTCGGACGCTCATGCGGTCCGGGTACCCACCGGCTACCTCCCTCACCCGTGCCGCCGGTCACGCCGGGTCGGGAGGTTCACAAGAATTTTCCCCTGAACGGAGGACACTGGCCGCATGGCGTGGTGGCGTGGTCGGCGCCGCGGACCGAAACGCGGCGGCAGGAGCGGCGTCGGCGCCGGCGGGGTGCGGACGACGCTGGACCGGGAGGCGACGCCGGACGACCTGGCGCACCTGCGCCAGTTCGCCAGCTCCCGGGTCGGGGTGGAGTTCTACGTCGAGCCGGAGACGGCAGCCACCGACACGACCGCGGTCGCGGTGGCCGCCGACGGGGAGTGGACCCGCCGCCGGGTCGGCTCGCCCGGCGCGATCGGCAAGCTCGCCCGGGAGCTGCGGCTGCCGGTCTACGAGGCTGCGGTGGTCGGCTACCCGAAGCGGATGCGCGACTACAACGAGCGCCGGAAGCGGGAGGGCCGCTCCGGCTAGCGTCCGTCCTCGCCGCGTCAGGCGGAGCGGGCGGCGCGCGTGCCCCGCAAGTCGCCACTAGGCTGGCCCGGTGCACGGGCCGAAGCGGATCGGGATGGTGCTGCACCCGCGGCGCGACTCGGCCGAGGCGATCCGGATGGTCCTCGGCTGGGCCGGCGGGCACGGCGCCGAGGTGGTCGGCCTGCCCGACGAGGTGGCCCGGATCGGCCCGGCCGTCCAGGCGGTCGACCCCGCCGAGCTGCCGAAGTGCGACCTGCTGGTCAGCCTCGGTGGCGACGGCACCATGCTGCGCGCGATGCGGCTGTCCCAGCCGACCGGCGTACCCGTGCTCGGGGTCAACCTCGGCCGGCTCGGCTTCCTCGCCGAGGTGGACGTGCCGGACCTGCCGGACGCGCTGGCCGCGGTCGACGCCGGCCGCTACACCGTGGAGACCCGGGTTGCCGCGCAGGCCGACTTCGCCGGCACCACCTCGTACGCGTTCAACGACGTCGCGCTGGTCCGGCACCCCGGTCACCCGGTCGCCGCGGTCGAGGTGTGGGTCGAGCAGCAGCCCTTCGTCCGGTACGCCGCGGACGCCGTGGTGGTGGCGACGCCGACCGGCTCCACCGCGTACAGCTTCTCCGCCGGCGGGCCGATCGTGTCACCGCGGGCGGAGGGCCTGCTGGTCATCCCGGTGGCGCCGCACTCCACCTTCAACCGGGCGGTCTTCCTGTCTGCCGGGGAGCCGGTCGGGCTGCACCTGCTGAGCACCAGCGGCCCGCTCGCGGTGGAGGTGGACGGGCAGCTGGCCGGCGAGGTGCAGCCGGGGGAGGCCGCGCACGTCTTCCTGTGCGCCCGGGCCGGGCGGGTGGTCCGGCTCGGCGGCACCACCTTCTACCAGCGGGCGCGGCGCAAGCTGCGGCTGGCCGACCCGGCCGAGCTGGACGGGACCGGCGGTCACGACGGGTAGGCCGTCACCAGCTGGTCGACCGGCGCCCGGTCGTCGGTGAGCACCCGCGCGGTGCCGCCGAAACGGGCCGTCGCCGCCTCGTCGGCCAGCAGCCACCGGCCGCGCCGGGCCAGCCCGGCGGAGATGCCCGCCGCCGGCAGCGGCTGCCGGCCGGCCACCAGGATGTGGTTGCCGCCGGCCTGGCCGGCCTGGGTCTGCGCTGACGCGATCATCGCGACGTGCTCGAAGACCGCGCGCAGGGTCGCGATCTCCGCCCGGGCGAACCGGTCCGGCTGGTAGTCGATGACGTTCACCGCGTAGATCCCGTCCGGCCGCAGCGTGTCCCGGACCTGCTCGGCGACCTCCCGGGTGGTCAGGTGCCAGGGCACCGCGATGCCGCCGAACGCGTCCCCGATCACCAGGTCGTACCTGCCGGGAGGCTGCCCGGCCAGCCCGGTCCGGGCGTCCCCGACCCGGACGGTCAGGTCCGGGATGCGGTCCACGCCGAGCCGCCGCCGGCCGAGGGCGACCACGCCGCGGTCGATCTCCAGCACCGTGCTGCGGGTGCCCGGCCGGGTCGCGGCCAGGTAGCGCGGCATGGTGAAGCCGCCGCCGCCGACGTACAGCGCGGTGATCGACTCCCCGGGCCGGCGGAAGGCGTCGGCCACCGCCGCGACCGCGCGGGCGTAGTCGAACTCCAGGTACGTCGGGTCGGCGAGGTCGACGTAGCTGTGCCGCAGCGTGTCCAGGTACAGCGTCCGCCCGGCGCGCCGCTGCGGGTCGGCGGTGACCCGGGCGCAGTGGTACTCGGTCTCCCGCTGGCACGGGTTCGGCGAGAGCACCACCAGCAGGGCGGCGACCGGCAGCAGCGCCACCGCCGCGGCGGGCAGCGGGACCCGCTCCCGGCCGGCCCGCCGGCGCAGCCAGGTCGCGGCCGCCCCGGTGGCCGCCAACACGACGCCGGTGCCGAGCAGGATGGTGCTGGTCGGGAACGCGGCGACCAGCACGAAGCCGGTGGCGAAGGTGGCCACGATGGCGCCCAGCGTGCCGATGCCGGACAGCCGACCGACGACAGTGCCGGTCTGCCGGAGGTCGTGCAGCTGCAGCTTGGCCACCATCGGGCTGACCGCGGACAGCAGCGCGGCCGGCGCCACCACCGCCACCATGGCGAGCAGCAGGGTGGCCGAGGCGTCGTCGGTGCCGCGGGTGGCCTCGCCGGTGAACCGGACCACCGGCAGGGTGAGCAGCGTCAGCGCGGCGGCGACCAGCAGCAGCGGGCCGAGCAGCCGGCCCGGGTCGGTCCGGTCGGCGACCCGGCCGCCGGTCCACGCGCCGAGCGCGATCGCCAGCAGCGCCGCGCCGATCACCGCGGTGTTGGTCTGCAGGGTGACCCCGACGTAGGGGGCGATCAGCCGCAGCGCGAGGATCTCCAGCACGAGCACGGCGGCAGCGGACACGAAGACGATGAACGCGGCGAAGCCCGCCGGCAGCGCGGTCCGGGCCGGCCGGCCGGCCCTGGTCCGCCGCCGGCCGGTGCCGCGTTCGTCTGCTGAGGTCACCCGGTCAGCATTCCGGACCGGGTGCGGGCGGCTGCCCGGGGCTCACCCGCTGGGGCCGTAGCGCTCCAGCAGCACCCGCTGCGGGGGGTAGCCGGCAGCGTCGACGAGCAGCCGGGACGCTGTCTCGACGAAGCCGCTGGACCCGCACACGTAGGCCGGCCCGGCGCCGAAACCGACCGCGGCGACGTCCGCGGCGGTGACCCGCCCCGGCGGGCGGGTGCTGCCGTCCGGTGCCTGCCGGGTGTAGAGGACGGTGGTCTCCTCGCCGAGCTCGTCCGCGTAGATCAGCTCCTGCGGCGAGCGCACCGAGAAGAGCAGCCGCGCCGGCACCTCCGGCCGCGCGCGCCGCCGGTGCCGCAGCATCGCCATCACCGGCACCACCCCGGACCCGCCGGCGACCAGCAGCAGCGGCGCCTCGCCGCGCCAGATGAAGTGGCCGCCGACCGGGCCGCGCACCTCCACCTCGTCGCCGACCCGCAGCTCGTCGTGCAGGTACGGGGAGACCTCGCCGTCCGGCAGCCGGTCCACGGTCAGCTCGACCGCGCCGGCGTCGTCCGGCGCCGAGCCGACCGAGTACGACCGGCTCGCGGTGTAGCCGTCCTCCGCGGTCAGCCGGACCACGTAGTGCTGCCCGGGCAGCTGCGGCACCCACTCCGGCAGCGCCAGCCGGAGCGTCTTGACGTGCGGGTTCTCCACCCGGACCGCCTCGACCCGGGCCCACTGCCAGGGCCCGACCGGCGGCAGCCCCGCCGGCTGCGTCACCGGACGCCCCGCCCAGCCGTCCCGGGGGTCCGGGGGCGCTGCCCCCGGAACGGCTCAGTCACCCTGGTAGCGCTGCTCGCGCCACGGGTCGCCGCGGTCGTGGTAGCCGCGGACCTCCCAGAAGCCCGGCTCGTCGTGGTCGAGCAGGGTGAGCGACTCGATCCACTTCGCGCTCTTCCAGAAGTACAGGTGCGGCACCAGCATCCGCACCGGCCCGCCGTGCTCGACCGGCAGCGGCCGGCCCTCGTGCTCCCAGACGATCCACGCCTTGCCGCCGGTGACGTCCTCGATCGGCAGGTTGGTGGTGTAGCCGGTGGTGCTGGTCGCCACCGCGAAGCTCGCCTCCGGCCGCGGCCCGGCGGCGGCCAGCAGCGTGTCCACCGACACTCCGGCGAACGAGGTGTCCAGTTTGGACCAGGTGGTGACGCAGTGGATGTCCCCGTCGTACCGGCCCGGTGGCAGCGCCGTCAGCTGCCCCCAGGTCCAGCTCTGCGGTCGCTCCACCAGTCCGTTGACCGTCATGGACCAGCGGTCGAGGTCCACCCGGGGAGTCAGCTCGGCGGTCAGCACCGGCCAGTCGGCACCGACGTCGTACTGGCCCGGTGGCAGCCGGCCCGGCTCGCCGCCCCGCCGCCGACCGCCGAATCCCCGCGACACGCGCACGGCGCGAGGCTACCCCGACTGGGGCGGGGACTGCGGCGGGGACTGGGACGGCGGCGGGGACTGGGACTGGGACGGCGGCGGGGACTGGGACGGCGGCGGGAACTGCGGCGGGCCGGACGGCGGCGGGTACGGGTAGCCGGGCGGCGGACCGGCGTACCCCGGTGGCGGGTAGCCGTACCCGGGTGCCCCGTACGCCCCCCACGGCGGCTGCCGCGGCGGCACCTTCGTCCGCAGCCCGAGCACCAGCAGCAGGACCCCGAGCAGCACCCCGAGCACCCCGCCGATGAGCAGCCCGAGCCCGAGCGGGCGCAGGAACGACACCCGGATGCCGAACGACGCCCGCACGTCGACGGCGGGGGAGGCGTCCGCGTTCATCACCACCAGCCGGTAGTCGCCGCCCCGGTCCAGCCGGAACTCGACGGTCTGCTCGCCGGTCCCGACGGCCCGAGCCGTCCACAGCGCCTGATCGGCCGGCGGTGCCGGCTCACGCTCGCCGTCGTGCCGCACTGTCGTGTAGCGGAACGGGGAGAACTGGACGTCCCGTACCTCGTCGTACGAGCTGCCGGCCAGGTAGCGGTCCACCTCCACGGTCGGGCCGACGCCGAGGAAGACCGGGGCGCCCGAGGTGGAGGAGACCCGGATCCGTACGGTCGCGTCGAAGCCGTCGCCGCCGCTGTGCAGCGCGGCCGGTTCGGAGACCAGCGCCGGGGTCGGGGTGCGCAGCGACTCGGTGGTGCTGCCGAAGTAGCCGTCGCCGCCGGTGAGCGCGAGCAGCACCGCGCCGCCGATGGTGAGGCCGGCGCCGATCAGCGCCAGCACCGCGCCGAAGACGATGAGGAGGACCTTCTTGGCCATCACGCACCGCCCTGGGGACGAGGGGACACGGCCGGCCGGGCCGGCTCGTGCGTACCGTGTGGACAGTAGCCGGGCGGCGGTCCGGCCGGTTAGTTGTGGCCCAGTCGGGGGCAGGCCTAGGGTCGCTGCGGGCGTGCACCGGCCCGCCTGCGGGACTCGACGAGGAGGCGCGGATGGCGCTCGACGACGACGACATGACGACCGGTCCGGAGGGCACGGCCGACGGCGGGGCCGACGGCGGGGCCGACGGCGGCGCCACCGGCCTCGGCGCGGACGGCACCGCCTACAGCGGCTCGGACAGCGGCTCGGACAGCGGCTCGGACAGCGGTGCTGACGGCGGCGCCGACCAGGGTGCCGACAGCGTGGCCGGCGGCGGCGCCTCCGGTGGCTACGGCGCGCACGGTCCCGCGGACCACGGGGCGTCCGGCGCGCCGGGGGTCCAGGACGGCGGGGCCGACGGCGGGGCCGACGAAGGGGCCGGCAGCCTCGGCTCCGAGGGTCCGGCGGACAGCGGCGCCGGCGGCGGCACCCCGGGTGTCTCGGACGGTGGGGCGGACGGCGGCGCCGACCGCGGCGCGGACGGCGGGGCGGACAGCGGCGCCGGCGGCGGGAGCTCCTACTGAGCACTGAGGACACCGGCAGGCGAGACACCGGCAGGCGAGACACCGGCACGCGAGACACCGGCACGCGCCGGGCGGACGGGGTTCCCGACCGCCCGGCGCTGCGTCGGTGCATCGGCATCGACCCGGACGTTTTCGCCGCCGAGCACTGGGGAAGCAGGCCGCTGCTGACCCGTGCCGCGGACCTGCCGGCGCCGTACGACGACCTGCTCGACCTCGCCGCCATCGACGAGCTGGTGTCCCGGCGCGGGCTGCGCACCCCGTTCCTCCGGGTGGCCAAGGACGGCAAGGTCGTCGAGGCGGCCCGGTTCACCCGCTCCGGCGGCGCCGGCGCGGAGATCGCCGACCAGGTCGCCGACGACCGGCTGGCCGAGCTCTTCCTGGACGGCTCGACGCTGGTGTTGCAGGGGCTGCACCGGACCTGGCCGCCCCTGGTCGACCTTGGCGGCCGGCTCGCCGCCGAGCTGGGCCATCCCGTGCAGGTCAACGCGTACGTGACACCCCCGCAGAACAAGGGGTTCGGCGCGCACTTCGACGTGCACGACGTCTTCGTCCTGCAGGTCGCCGGCGAGAAGCGGTGGACCGTGCACGAGCCGGTGCACCCGGCGCCGCTGCGCGAGCAGGAGTGGACCCGCTACCGGGCCGCGGTGCAGCAGCGGGCGGCCGGGGAGCCGGCCATCGACACGGTGCTGCGCCCGGGCGACGCGCTGTACCTGCCGCGCGGCTGGCTGCACTCCGCCGAAGCGCTCGGCGACGTGGCCGTGCACCTGACCGTCGGGATCCACTCGGTGACCCGGTACGCGCTGGTCGAGGCGTTGGCCGCGCTCGCCGCCGAGGAGCCGGGGCTGCGCGCCTCGCTGCCGCTCGGCGTCGACGTCGCCGACCCGGACCAGCTCGGCCCGGACCTGGCCGCGACCGTCGACGTCCTGGTCGGCTGGCTGGGCAAGGCGGACCCGGCGGCGGTGGCGGCCTGGCTGCGCCGTCGCGTGTGGACAGCCACCCGGTCGGAGCCGGTCGGCCCGCTGGCGCAGGCCGCGGCGGCGCGCGCGGTCACCGACGGCACCATCGTCCGGGTACGCGGCGGGCTGAAGCACCGGGTGCTGCCGGGCGGGGACGGTGTCGTGCTGGAGCTGGCGGACCGTACGGTCCGGCTGCCGGCCGCCGTCGAGGCGGCGCTGCGCGCGCTGCTGTCCGGCCAGCCGCTGGCGGCCGGCGCGCTGCCCGGCCTGGACGCTGCCGACAGCCGCACGCTGGTGGCCCGGCTCCTGCGCGAGTCGGTCCTCGTCCCCTCGTCCGGCCCGCTGGGGGTCGGGTCGCCGGGCGGGGCCGAGCCGGCGCCCGAGGGCGCGGCCGGGGGATGAGCGTCCCGTCCCGGCAGCCCGGCGGCGCCCCGGACGACGGCGCCCACCCGCCGGACGCCGGCGGGCTCCGGGCGGGAGCGGCAGTCACCGGGCCGGCCGGCGGCCGGGCCGGGATCGCGGACCGGTGCGCCGCGTCCGCGCAGCGGCGCGGCGACGCCCGGCACGGCACCGCCGCGCCGGTCCCGCGCTGGTTCCTGGTCGAGCAGCCCGGTGGCTGGGGAGTCGACGCGGTCCTCGAGTCCGGCCTGGACCGGAAGGTCGGCGCCGCGCTGCTGGTCCGGGCCCGGCCGGGCGGCGCCCGGGTGGTGCTGATCCGCCGCCCGGGCCGGCAGGTCCCGGACGGTCCGCGCCGGTGGGCCGTGGTCGACTCCCGCGCCGGGCACGAGCGGGTCGGCTGGGGCCGCTGGGACCGCCCCGAGCAGCTGCTCGACATCCCGCTGGACGAGCCGGTCGGCGATCCGGGCGGCCCGGTCTACCTGGTCTGCGCGCACGGCCGGCACGACCCCTGCTGCGCGATCCGCGGCCGGCCGGTGGCCGAGGCGCTGGCGGCGGCCCGGCCGGACGGGGTCTGGGAGTGCTCGCACGTCGGCGGCGACCGGTTCGCCGCGAACCTGGTCGCGCTGCCGCACGGGCTCTACTACGGCCACGTCCCGGCCGAGGCGGTGACCCGCCTCGCCGCCGCGTACGAGGCCGGCGAGGTCGACCCGCTCCTGCTGCGCGGCCGGTCCGCGTTCGCGCAGCCCGCGCAGGCCGCGCAGCACTACGCCCGGCTGGCGCTCGGCGAGACCCACCTGGACGCGCTGCGCCCGGTCGGGATGGCCCGGCTCGGCGACGGGCTGTGGCGGGTCCGGCTGCTGGCGCCCGGCGGCGGCCCGCTGCTGGTCACCGTCCGCGCCGGCCTCGGGCCGCCGGTGCGGCTGACCTGCTCGTCCCGGACCGCCGAGCCGCCGCGGACCTGGCAGCTGGTCGCGCTGCGCCGGGCCGACGGCGGCTGACGGCGGCTCACGCCGGTGCCGGCCCGGGCCGGCGGCATCGACCGGCGCGGCCTGCGCCTGCGCCTGCCTGCGCCGGTGCCGGCCGGCATTCACCGCATCGGCCGGCCTCTGCCGGCATCGGCCGGCGTGTGCCGGCGGCGGGCGGCTCGTGCGGCGGTCGCGATCACGTTCCCTCACCGGCCGACGCGCCAGGGCCCCGGATCGGGTGCTCCGCTGGTCGCCAGCTTGGTGAACCTGATCATCGGCCGGACAGCGGCGTACGCGCCGGCCGGCACTCACCGGCGCCGTCCGGCGTACGCCGGCGGCGGGCAGCTCGTGCGGCGGTCGGCGGGGGGTCGGCGGGGGTCGGGGACGGTGCAACGTCTGGCGATGACGGCGGGATCAACACCGGATGACGGTTGCGGCCGCTCGGCGTGCCGGCTGGGTGGGCGGCGCGGGCTGCGGCAGGCTGGCCCGGCACTGCACCAGCGCAGCCCCGGGGAGAGACGCATGTTTCGTGCCACCAAGATCCGCAACCGCCACGCGTACCAGCTGACATTCTCGCTGCCCGCCGGCACCGCGCCCGGGCTGGTCTCGGTGGTCGGCGACTTCAACGACTGGACTCCCGGCCGACACGAGCTCAAGCCGCTGCGGGACGGTACCCGCGCGGTCAGCGTCCGGGTGCCGGCCGGGCAGCCGGTCCGGTTCCGGTACCTGGGCGCGGACGGGCACTGGTTCGACGACCCGCAGGTCGCCGAGCGGGACGGGCACGACTGCGTGGTCCGCGTCTGAGCCGTCGCCGGCCGCTGGCGGACCGGGACGCCGAGCCGGCCGCCGTCGTCGCGGCCGCGTAGCGGCCGGGGGAGCGCGGTGTCGCACTGCTCGGCCAGGACGGCGTGCGCCGGGACCTCGACGACGACCGAGCCGCAAGGGGCCACCTGGCACCTCGACGGCCACCGGCCGCGGCCCTGGGCGCCAGCAGGCCCATCACCGAGCCCTGACGGTCAGCGTCACGGTCGCCGACCGGCAGAGCCCACCACCGAGCCCTGACGGTCAGCGTCACGGTCGCCGACCGTCAGGGTCACCACCGAGCCCAGCCGCGCGAGCTGGCCGGAGCCGGGACCCTGGGCGAGCACCCGCCGGGCTTGCCGCGGCGACGGCGCGGGCACCAGCTCGACAGCGACCGCGAAGCCGGCCGCCCGCAGCGTCGCCTCGGCAGCCCCCTGCCGGTCGCCGACGACGTCCGGCACCCGGGCCAGTCGCACCCGGGGCGACGCGGTGGGGGACACCATGGTGGAGGCGGACGGCGCCGGCGGCGCGGCCGCGGTGGGCGATGGCAGCGCGGCCGAGGGCACGGGGGAGGACACGGCGGACGCGCCGGGCACGGTCGGCAGCGGCCCCATGGTGGCCGGTGGCACGGCCGGCGCCAGCGAGTCGGTCCCCGACGCGGAGGCCGGCGGCCGGCGCGGCCGGTCCGTCGTCCCGGCGAGCGTCCAGGCGAAAGCCAGCGCGGCCAGCACGGCCAGCGCCGCGACCGGCGTGAACCAGATCCAGGGCGGCCGGGGCCGGTCACGGCGGTGCACCCCCATGACCGGCGGCGGACCGTTCTCCGGCCGCGGCATGTAGTCGAGCCCGGGGATCCCGAGCAGCTCCGGCTCCTCCGCGCGGACCGGGGCGACGCCCGGCAGCGTCGGCGCGTCGTCGTCCCCCCGGCCGGATGCGTCGGGCCATCTCACGGCGTCTCCCTGCGGTCCGGTGGTCAGCGCTCGGCCGCCGACCTTAGCCGGTTGCCGCATCGAGGCGCTCCGCCCCGCGGCAGACCTGTCGCAGCACGTCCGCGGGGGAGCGGGGGAGCGGTCAGGTGTGCCGAACTGCAGCACGACCCAACGCGCCGCCCGCCGGGCTCCGCGAGCTGACCTCGCCGGGCGGGCAGCGGCGGCCGGCGCCCGAGGTCAGCGCGGGTCAGACGTTTAGCACGGTCATGCGGGGGGCCAAGTAGCGGATACAGAAACCCAACAGTCCGCATCTTGCGCCCCCCGTCGACCAGGATCAGTCAGTTCAAGGCACGCAGCTACCCATCCGGACAGGCAGGTGCCTTACCAGCCCTGGTCGGGACAGAGCGCGACAGCGGACACTCCGGAGGAGGGGGACAGATGGTCCGTATCGACTCCAGAGCAGCGGCACGTCGCCTGATCTCGTCAGCTGCCGTGCTCCTGCTGGCCGCGGCCATGGGCGTCGCACTCGCCCAGCAACCCGCCGCGGCGAACCCGACCGGACGCTGGGCGGTGGTCTTCAACCAGGACCTGCCGGCGAACCTCGACCAGCAGGTGGCCGCCGCCGGCGGCACGGTGAGCGAGCGCATCCCGGAGCTCGGCGCCGTCCGGGTGGAGTCCACGGCGCCGGACTTCCAGGCGCGGATGGCCGCCACGACCGGGGTCCGGGCGGTGAGCGCCGATCCCGACTTCCAGCTCATCCCGGAGGAGAACGCGGCTCCGGAGGCGCCCCCGCTCGCGCCGCCGGAGGACGGGCTGAAGGGCCCCGCGGAGCCGGCCGGTCCCGACCCGCAGCCCGGCTTCGACAACTTCTACAACCAGCAGTGGGACAAGATGCGGATGAACGCGTCCGCGACCGGCTCGTACTCGGTCCAGCGGGGCCGCCGGGACGTGGTCGCCGCCGTCCTCGACACCGGCGCGGAGGTCCTGCCGGTCGCCCATCCGGACATCGCCCCCAACCTGGACTTCACCCGGAGCCGGTCGTTCGTCGGCGCCAACCCGCCCGGCGGCGACCCCAACCCGGCGGTCTGGGACGACAAGAACGGGCACGGGTCGTGGTGCCTGAGCGCGATCGGGGCGCCGATCAACACCGTCGGCGTCTCCGGAGTCGCCCCGAACGTCACCCTGGTCGCACTGAAGGTCCTCAGCGACACCGGCAGCGGCAGCTACCTCGACCTCGCCGAGGCGCTGGTGTACGCCGGGGTGAACAAGTTCGACGTCGCCTCCATGAGCCTCGGCGGCTACCTCAACCACTCCGACTTCGAGGCGCTCTACATCGTGGTGCAGCGGGCCGTCGAGTTCGCCCGAAGCAACGGGACGCTGCCCGTCGCCGCGCTGGGGAACGACAACTTCGACCTCAGCGACGGCTCCTTCGTCCGGGACTTCGTGGAGACGCCCGGTGAGGTGCCGGGGGTGGTCGGCGTGTCCGCCACCGGCTACTACAACCGCAAGTCGTACTACAGCAACTACGGCCTCGGGAAGGCCGACGTGAGCGCCCCGGGCGGCGACCGGATCTTCCAGATACCCCCGCCGATCTACCGGGGCGGAGGCCGGGTGCTGGGCGCCTGGGCCGTGGAGAACCTCGGCGGCGTGGCGCCGGTGCTGAGGGAGGAGGACTGCGACGCCACGTCGGGCTGCGGCGCCTACGCCTGGGTGCAGGGGACGTCGATGTCGACGCCCAACACCGCCGGCGTCGCCGCGCTGATCATCTCGCAGTACGGCGACTTCACACCGGACAACTCGCAGAAGCTGCACATGTCGCCGACGGCGGTCGAGTCGATCCTGCAGATCACCGCGAACAACCAGCCCTGCCCGCAGCCGCGCACGGTCAGCTACCCGGGCGCGCCGCCCACGCTGCCGACCAGCGCCCGGTGCAACGGCGGCACCGGTGACAACGGCTTCTTCGGGAAGGGGATCGTCGACGCCTTCAAGGCCGTGACGTACCAGCCGGCCTGACCTACCGGCTCCGGCGGGCGGGCGTGGCCCGCCCGCCGGATCCCCGGTCACCCCGCTGTCACGGCCGGGTCACGAGCCCGCTGGCCTACTGGCTCCGGCCCGCCGGACGGCGGCGGGGTGAGGTACGGGGAGGGGACATGACAGAGGCGGTCACGACCGGGCTGAGCATCGTCGAGCTCGAGAGCGAGCAGGCCGAGCTGCTGCCGGCGCGGGAGGCTCTGGGCTTCTTCAACACCGCGAACATCGCGGCGAGCAACACGGCGCTCGCCCTGAACGCCGGCTCGTTCGCATCGTTCGCGTCGGCGCGGGCGACCCAGGTCATCATCGTCGGCGGGTAGGCGGTGCCCGCGATGGACGTTCTCGTGATCGACTCGCTCGACCACGAGACGTGCGATGTGCTGCCGGCGCGGGATGCGCTCGCACTGATCAACATCTCGACGATCACCGCGGTCAATCTCGCGATCGCCGTCAACGCCGCCAGTCCCGGCTCCCAAGCGGTGGCAGTCGCCGGGCAGGTCGTGGGCAGCTTCCAGCATTGAGCGCCCGACAGTCCTGTCCGCGGACCGGCGGGACGGCACCCGCCGGTCCGGCCGCGCTACCGGTGGAGGTCCGTCCGTGCCGTCCGAGCAGGCGATGGCGCCGCGCCCGCCCGGCCTGGCACCCGAGGGGGAGGGCAGGCCGCTGCGGCTGGCCGCCGGCGCCCGGCTGCTCGGCCGGTACCAGGGGTCCGGGCTGCGCGACGAGCACTACCTCGTCGAGCGTGCCGACGGTCAGGTCGTGCACCTGTCCAGACTGCTCCACCTCGTTGCGTCCACAGTGGACGGCGAGCGGTCGGATGTGGACGTGGCCGAGCGGGTCAGCTCCGCGTACGGCCGGCAGCTGACCCCGGACGGGCTGGCCTACCTCGTCGAGCACAAGCTGCGCCCGGCCGGGGTGCTGGCCCCGGAGGGCGGCGAGGACGGACCGCCGCCCACGGCAGCGCCCCTGCTCGCGCTCCGGCTGCGCGGCACGCTGCTGCCGGCAGCG
>JBJMII010000022.1:0-9098 GCA_045806925.1 Mycobacteriales bacterium | reverse complement strand
CGGCCCCGGCCCCGCGTCCCGCCGGCGGTCAGGGCCGGCACGCCGGCCGGCGGCGCCGGGTCGCCGGTCCCGGCCCGCGCCCGGCGGCGGGACCGGCCGGTCGGACGGTGCGGGGTCATGGTCGCCTTCCTCGGGACGGGCGTGCGGGTCAGGCCGGGGAGTTGGTGCTGCCGGCCGGCGGCAGGATGCGGATCACCCGGTCGTCCTGCCCGGTCGGCTTCCCCCGGCCGTCCTTGTTGGACGTGGTCAGCCACAGCGCGCCATCCTGGGCGGCCACCACGGTGCGGAGCCGGCCGTACGCGCCGGACAGGTGGTCGGTCGGCGGCCCGGTCCGGCCGCTAGAGTCCAGCGGCATCGCGTACAGCCGCTGGCCGGCCAGGGTGGCGACGAACAGGCCCCGCTCGATGACCGCGCAGCCACCCACGCCCGCGGTCGCGGGCGGCAGGGTGCGGTCCGGCTGGGCCGCCCCGGCCCGGGTGCCGGACGGACCGGCCGGCCAGCCGTAGTCCCGGCCGGCCTCCACCCGGTTCACCTCGTCCGCGGTCGCCGACCCGGGCTCGGTGACGTACACCTGGCCCGGGCCGCCGAGGCACAGCCCGGCCAGCGCGCCGTGCCCGAGGCTGTAGACCGGCGAGGCCGGGTCCGGGTTGCCGGCCGCCGGCCGGCCGAAGGCGGTCACCCGCAGCACCTTTCCGGCCAGGCTGCGCCGGGACGCGGCGAGCGCCGGCCGCCCGGCGTCCCCGGTCCCGACGTAGAGCATCCCGTCCGGGCCGAACTGGATCCGCCCGCCGTTGCCGGTCCGCCCCTTCGGGATGCCGGTGAGCACCGGGGTCACCGGCTGGCCCACCACGAAGCGGACCACCCGGTTGTCCGTACGGGTGGTGAGGTAGGCGTACACCAGCTCGTCGTCCCGGTACGTCGGGGACAGCGCCAGGCCGAGCAGGCCGCCGTCGCCGCTGCTGTCCAGCCCGGGCAGCCGCATCAGCTGCCGGGCCAGCGCCCGGCGCGGCTGCACCAGCAGGATCCGGCCGGTGGTGCGCTCGCCGACCAGCGCCGTGCCGTCCGGCAGCACGGCCAGCCCCCACGGCAGGGTGAGCCCGGTGGCCACCACGTTCGGGTCGTCCTCGGTGCCGGGCTCCGGGCCGCCCGGCTGGCCCGGCTGGCCCGGGTTCGGCGCCGCCCCGGTCTGCTCCGGCTGCGGCAGCTCGGCCGGCGGCGGCCCCTCCGGCTTCGGCACCCAGGTGGGGTCCGGCCGCAGCGCGTCCGCCGCGCCGCAGCCGGTGAGCAGCACGGCCGCGGCCAGCGCGGCGCACGCGCGGCCCAGCAGCCCGCGCGGGGTCCGGCTCATGCGAGGCAGTTTCGCCCTCCGCACGTGTGCTGACCGTGAACCGCCACCTGGCCCGACCGCGGCGCCGTACCCGCCGGCATGAAACGCCCTAGTGCTCGGGGAGGGGCAGGCCCTGGACCGGGGCGCCGCCGGATGCCGGCACGGCCGGGACGAGGGACGCGCGGCCGGCCGGGCGGGACATGTCGTCCAGCCGGTCGGTCTTGGTCCAGCCGTTGCGGCCGGCGACGTGCCGGGCCAGCCCGCGCCAGGTGGCGAACACGCCGATCAGCAGGAAGAACGGGTAGCAGACGCCGGCCAGCAGACACCGCCGGTACGGCTCGTCACCGATCGTCCAGCGGTGCCACAAGCCCCATATGATGCCGGGAAAGAGGATCACGGCAACCCACACCGCGACCGCGAGCGGCACGGCATCGCCCGTCGCGGCCAGCCCGCCGAGGGCGCTGCCGGTGGCCAGCGCGCCGATCACGGCCGCGATGACGCCGAGGACGACGACCGACATGGGCACCGTGAGCCACGGGGAGACCAGGTAGGCGAGGTAGTCGACCAGGCCGACGCTGCCCACCTGCCTGGACAGCAGCAGCTTGCGCAGGTAGCGGGCGCACTGCAGGTTGCCCTGCGCCCACCGCGCCCGCTGCCGCACCAGCCGGCGGACATCGACGATCGCCTGCTGCTCGACGACCGCCCGCGAGCTGTACCGCAGGCGCACACCTTCCAGGTGCAGCCGCAGCCCGAGCTCGATGTCCTCCACCAGGCACGACGACCACGGTGACGGGCCGAACCGGATGAGGTGGCGCAGGCGTACGAACTGGCCGTTGCCGCCCAGGCCGACCGTGTCGACCAGGTCCCGGAAGCACTGGCTGGCGTTGACGACGCAGCAGAACTCCAGGTCCTGCAGCAGGCCGAGCAGCCGCCGCCGGTTCCCGATGCGGACCCGGCTCTGCACGGCGCCCACCTCGGGATCGGAGAAGTACGCGTCCACCACGTCGCTGACGGTGTCGGTCGCGGCCCGGCCGTCCCCGTCGATGACCCCGACGACCGTCGAGTCCACCTCGTCGGCGGCCGTCAAGGTCCTGATCGCCCGGTAGCCGGCATTGAGCGCTTCGCCCTTGCCCTGGCGCGCCTCCGGCTGCTCGCGCCTGATCACGTGCAACCGGTCGTGGTCGAGCGAGCGGAGCACGTCGGGCGTCTCGTCGTCGGAGGCGTCGTCGACGACGAGGACGCGGACCGGGGCCCGTTCGGAGTGCAGCGCGAGCGCCGCGCCGACGGTGTTGCCGATGACCTTCGCCTCGTTGAGCGCGGGGATGATGATCCAGTACTGCCGCCGGCCGCCGGTCCGTGCCTCGGGCACGCCGCTGGCGAACTGGGCGACCAGCACCATCGCCAAGGCGCACACGGGCCAGCTGAGCAGCAGCGCGAGCGTCAGGATCGGAACGATCTCGGACCCGCTCATCGGCGCGGGCCCTCCGCGGTCCTGTCATGCAGCAGCACCGACCGGACCGCGAGGAGCATCAGGAGCAGGCCGAGCGCGAAGAGCAGGATCCTGGCGCCGCCGGCCGTCGTGACGAGGCCGGCCGCGACCGGGGCCCCCAGCGGGAGCAGGCGAGCTGTGGACACGGGGTTCCTCGCTTCCGGGTGCTAGTCGGCGGTGCCGAAGTGGGCGTCCTGCAGGCTGACGTAGAGCCGGCCGGAGCTGGTGAAGTCCGGCCCGCTCTCCTCCCCGATGTACAGGTCGATGTGCTGTTCACCGCCGAGTTCCGGGGTGAAGCGGTCACGGATCTGCCAGCGACCCGAGCGCAGGCTGTCGCACACGTCCGCAGGCACCGGCTCCCCCGAGTCGAGCTGTCCGCAGTCCACCAGGCGCAGCTCCGTGCCGTCGGGCAGCCCGTCGGCCGCCGCGCTGCGGAACGGCTCCAATGGGCGGCCGTGGGCGTCCCGCGGTGCGTCATCGAGCCAGTAGCCGGTGTCGTAGGACCAGTTGAGGTACCGCGTCGCGGGTGGACCGGTGGTGATGCGCCCGGTGCCCTCCTCGCGCACCGCCTCGGCGAAGCCCTTCGGGTACTCGCCGAGGGGCTCGTCGCCGTCGTCGCAGTCGGCGGTCGGGCAGCCCCGGACCATGACCGGCTGGTCGGTGTGCAGTTCCTGCACCGCCGTGTAGTAGACGGTGACGCGCCACGGCCGGCGGAGCATCTCCTCGGCCGGCGAGCTCGTGCAGCCGGCGCCGGCGAGCGCCAGCGACGCGAGCAGCGTGAGCAGCGTGAGCAGCCCAGGCAGCGCGGTCACGGGCCCGGCCCCGACTCGCGGAGCAGCTCCTCCGGAGAAATGTACGTGTAGCCGAGCGCCCGGATCCCGTCGACGATCTGGGCGAGCTGCTCGATACCGAGATAGGGGTGGAAGAAGGCGCTCGCCACCCCGTCGCGGACCACCCTCAGCGCTTCGGCGGCCGCGACCACGTCCGCGGCTGTGCGCGGCGGGTTGTTGTTGAACGCCGCCGAGATGTTCAGCAGGTTCTCCGGGATCACGATGCTGCCGTAGACGTCGCGGACCGGGTACGGGAAGTACTGCGAGGACATCTCCCCGGCCGGGGCGCCGTGGTCGGCGCAGTTGCCCCTGGGGCACAGGCCGTCGAAGTAGGTGCCCTCGTCGTACCGCACGCCGAACACCTTCTGCACGGCCCGGTAGTCGGCCGCGGAGCCGGCGTAGTGCGGGAACTCGAAGATGCCGGGGTCGGCGAGACCGACGTGGACGAACTCGCCCCGGCCGGCGGAGATGCGTCGCACCGCCCAGTCCTCCGAGTCGTGCGGCACGGGACCGTCGAGCTGGACGTCGTTGCGGGCGTCGACGTGCGCCCGGTAGAACTCGTAGTCGTCGGCGCTGGTGCCGCTGTACGGGTTGCGCAGGTCCCCGTACTGGTGCGTGACGCCGTGCATGATGATGACGCCCCCGCGCTGGGTGGCGTACTTCAGTGCCGCGACCAGCTTCGGCCGGTCGACCAGCCCATACGCGGTCGGCCGGCCCTGGTTGGCGGCTCCGTGCGGATCCCGGTAGTACGGGTAGACGGCCAGCGTGAACGGGATGCCCCGGCCGGCCAGGAAGTCCGCGATGCCCCGGATGTCCCGGGGCTCGGTGTGCGGGCCGACGTCCTCGATCCGGATCAGCGCCCGGTGCCGGTCGGGCGCGTCGGGGGCAACGGTCCGCAGGACGAGGTCGGCAGCGGCCAGGTAGCGGTCGCCCGGCGAGGTGTAGTCGAAGGGGATCTCGCCGATGAAGGTGAGGTTGCCCGACCGGACGGCCCATGGGGACTTCGAGCCGTCCGCGTGGACGGCCCGGCCCAGCACGTGGGCGGAGCGCCCGTCGGTCACCGAGATCCGCACCATCTCGTCGTCGTCGGCTTGGCGGGTCAGCCGGCGCCGGCCGTACTCGACGGCGACCACGTGCGCCCTGTCGGACCCGTCCACCGACCATCCCAGCCGCCGCGACAGCGACGGGTCGGAGCCCAGGAGCTGCTCCAGGTCCGATCCCATCCACAGGATCCGCACGCTGCCGGCTCTCACCTGGCGGGCGACGTCGGCGAGGAAGGCCGGCGGCGGCGTCCCCTCCTGCGTCCCCAGGTAGATCAGGGCGTCGAAGCCGGTCAGCCCGCCGGGGCGGTAGCGCTCGACCGGGCGCATCACCCAGGAGCCACCGCGGGACGCCAGGTTGGCGGCCTGGATGGCGGACTGGTGCCCCATCTGCTGCGCCGGGCCAGGTGACGCCTCGCCCTCCGCGTACAGCACCAGCGTGCGCCGGGCGGGATCGCCGCCCGGCCCGGGCGCGCCCGGCGGCGCCTTCAGGGTGGCGTACCGGGCCGGGCCGGACACCGGGGCGGCGGCGGCGGACCCGACGATGGGCCGGCCGTGGACGTAGCGCTCGGCCGTGGCACCGCCCCCGACGACCACGGCCACGACCAGCGCGACGAGGGCGAGCAGGCGCACTCCGGCCGGGAGGCGATGGCGGCGCGGGCCACCGGTCACGACGCCACCACGGCGGCGAGGTCCGGCTGGGCCGGCACGAAGGGCGCCGGCGGCTCCGGCTGGAGTCCGAGGTGCCACGCCACGGCCTCCTCCGCGCGGTACCTGGCGCGGCCGTCGCCGAAGGGACTGGCCGCGACCGCCCGCCTGGGCCATTCGGGACCACGCTGCGACAGCACCCGGGTCGCCACCTGCAGAATGGTCTCCCGGTGCGACCCGACCAGATGTGCGATACCGCTTTCCACGGCTTCCATCCGCTCGGTCACCTCGCGCAGCACGAGCACCGGGACGCCGAAGCTGACTACTTCCTCTTGAATTCCGCCGGAGTCGGTGAGCACCAGGTCCGCACATTTCAGCAGCCGCACGACGTCGACGTACGGCAGCGGCTCGGTGATCGTCACCCGGTCGAGGAAGCCGAGAATCCGCCAGACCTCGTCGCGGACGAGTGGATTCGGGTGGGCCGGCACCACCAGCTCGACGTCCGGGTGGGCGGCGACGAGGTCGGCGACGGCGGCGAGTATCCGGCGCAGCGGCTCGCCCCACGACTCACGGCGGTGCACGGTGGTCAGCACGAGGCGCCGGTGGCGGGCTCGGGCGCGGGCGGCGACCTCGGCCAGGCGCGGGTCGGAGTAGGAGCCCGGGCGGCAGGACAGCGTGCGGGCCGCGTCGACGATCGTGTTGCCGATCGTGAGGACCTGAGGTCCGACGATTCCCTCCGCCGAGAGGTTCTTCGCCGCCCGCGGCGTCGGCGCGAGGTGCAGCGACGAGATCTGGCCGACGAGCTTGCGATTGCCTTCTTCCGGAAACGGCGCGGCAATGTCCCACGAGCGCAGCCCCGCTTCCAGGTGTACGACGGGAATGCGGCGCCAGAATGCGGCGAGGGCAGCGGCCAGCGTGGTGGACGTGTCGCCCTGGACCAGCACGGCCGACGGCCGCTCCGCCGCGAACAGGGTGTCCAGGCAGGGCAGCAGCCGGCTGGCCAGCTCGGCCTGCCCACCGGCGCTGCGGGCCAGCGGCATCGTGACGTCCGGCTGGAGCCGGAACGCGGCCAGGGCCTGGTCGAACATGATCGGATGCTGGCCGCTCGCGACGACCAGCGGGCGCAGCCGGCCCCGTTCGGTCATGGCGGCCACCACCGGACCCAGCTTCAGCCCCTCGGGACGGGTGCCGCCGACCAGGCATACGACCGGCTTGTCGCCGGTGGAGCGGGTCGCCTCGGGGAGCCGGGCCTTTCCATTGCCGGCCGGCCACTCGGGAGGATTCGCTCCGGCACCATCTTGAGTGCGGCCAGCAGCCAATTCCGCTCCCCCTGTGGACTTGAAGCGTGCTTCCAACTTCCGGTACCCGGTAGCCGGTTGGCCAAACCCGACCAGCAGCAGAAGCAATCGCGTGCGGTAAGAGGTGTACGGTGATGCTCCTGTCGAAGGTAGATAACGCTGCTATAACGGGCCCGTTTGTCACGGTCGGTGCCAGGTGGGCGGCCGGCCATACCGAAAGCCCGGCCGCTCTCCTACCCTCGGACCGTGCCGATCCGCCACGCGCTGGTGCCCAGCGAGCAGGGCCGTGACCTGCTCGGCCCTCCTCCCGCCGGGGTCGAGGTGAGCGTGTGGGACCCCGCCGGCGACCCGCCGGCGCAGGCCGCCGAGGCCGGATTCTGGGTCCCGCAGTACCTCGCCGGCACCGTGCTGGCCGACCAGTTCGCCGCGCTGCCGGAGCTGCAGGTGGTCCAGCTGCTCACCGCCGGCGCGGAGGCCTTCGTGGACCGGCTGCCGGACGGCGTGCTGCTCTGCGACGCCCGCGGCGTGCACGGCAGCTCCACCTCGGAGTGGGTGCTGATGGTGATCCTCGCCTCGCTGCGCGAGCTGCCCGGCTTCGTGCTCGACCAGCCACGGCACCGGTGGAACCAGCACATCACCGGCGAGCTGGCCGGCAGCCGGGTGCTGGTCGTCGGGGCCGGTGACGTCGGCCAGGCGATCCGGCGCCGGCTGCTGCCCTTCGACGTGACCGTGACCATGGTCGCCCGGCAGGCCCGCGAGGACGCCCATGGCGTCGACGAGCTGTCCCGGCTGCTGCCGGACGCGGACGTGGTGGTCGTCGTGGTACCGCTGACCCCCGCCAGCCGCGGGCTGATCGACGCGGAGTTCCTGAGCCGGATGCCGGACGGCGCGCTGATCGTCAACGCCGCGCGCGGCCCGGTCGCGGACACCGCCGCGCTGCTGGCCGAGCTGCAGTCCGGCCGGCTGCGGGCCGCGCTGGACGTCACCGACCCGGAGCCGCTGCCGGCCGACCACCCGCTCTGGGACGCTCCCGGGCTGCTGCTCACCCCGCACGTCGGCGGCGCCGTCACCGGGTTCCCGCGCCGGGCGTACGCGCTGGTCCGCGAGCAGCTGGGCCGGTGGGCCCGGGACGAGCCGCTGGACAACGTGGTCCGCAACGGTTACTGAGTCACGTCGGGGGGCGGCCCCCGTAACCCCCGGACGTCCAGCCGCTCCGGCTGGTGGCGTTGGTCACCGGTCTCACCCAGCGAGCCCCGCCGGAGGCGGAGGGCCCCGGCGGCTGCACTACCCGCCGCGTCCGTGGGCGGCGCTCACTGTGGTGTGGCCGGCTCGTCGGCCTCGGGCGTCGGCTGCTCGGGGTCAGGCAGCCGGCCGGCGCTGGCGGCGGCGACCAGCGGCAGGTGGCGGGGACGCAGCACCGGCAGCCGGACCGTGCCACCGCCGCGCAGCACCGCGGCGAGCAGGCCGCGCCGGCCCACCCGCAGCCCGGCCACCTCGGCCCAGGGCAGCCGGCGGGTGCCGAGCAGGGCCCGGACGGTCAGGCCGCTCGGGTCCACGTCCACCCCGGCCCGGAGCACCCAGGCGGCCAGGGCGACCGGCACCAGCCACAGCACTGCCAGCCAGGGCGCCGAGCTGGCCAGCGGCAGCACGCAGATGGCCAGCACCAGGACGGCGACCAGCGCGGTCCGCGGCGTGCGGACCCGCAGCACGGCGCCGGAGGGGGAGGGCCGGGCCACCGCCGGCCGCCTCACGCCGGGGTCACCCGCGGGCGCGGCACCAGGTCCTCGTGCCAGGCGTCGTGCCGCCCGGAGTCGGCGGCGCCCAGCACCAGCGCGGCGCACCGGTCGCAGCGCAGCAGCACCGGCCGGCGCAGCTCCCGGTCCCAGTCCGGCGCCACGACCACGTACCCCGGCGGCGCAACGTACTCGCTCATCATGTCCACTCCTCCGCGAGGCTGCCGGGCCCGATGCCGGTGCCCGCGCCGGCGCGTGGGGCAGCCGGCCGGCCGGCCGCCGTCGCTCCCGCGCTCGCGCCGCGAACCCTCGCGCTCACGGTGCCCATCCTCCCGCACCGCCGTCCGGCCCGTACCGGCGGCGGGTAACCTGCGCTGCCGTGAGCGAGCACCCTGCCTCCGGCCGGCGCCATCCGAAACCGCGCAGTTCCGAGGTCACCGAAGGCATGGAGCGGGCGCCGGCCCGCGCCATGCTGCGCGCGGTCGGGATGACCGACGACGACTTCGCCAAGCCGCAGGTGGCGGTCGCCTCCTCCTGGAACGAGGTGACCCCGTGCAACCTCCCGCTGGCCCGGCTGGCCGGGCACGCGAAGGAGGGGGTGCGGGCGGCCGGTGGCTTCCCGCTGGAGTTCACCACCATCGCGGTCTCCGACGGCATCTCGATGGGTCACGAGGGCATGCGCGCGTCGCTGGTGTCCCGGGAGGTGATCGCCGACTCGGTCGAGCTGATGATG
>JBJMII010000021.1:0-36018 GCA_045806925.1 Mycobacteriales bacterium | reverse complement strand
TGGATGAGCGTCTCCGGGGTGATCAACACCCACTTCATCGTGGCGTACATGCTGGCCCAGCACGGCTCCGAGGAGCAGAAGCGGCGGCTGCTGCCGAGGATGGCGACGGGCGAGGTGCGCGGCGCGTTCTCGATGTCCGAGCCGGGCTGCGGGTCGGACGTCGCCGCCATCACCAGCCGGGCCGAGCGGGACGGCGACGACTTCGTCCTCACCGGACAGAAGATGTGGCTGACCAACGGTGCCCGCGCCGGCGTGGTGGCCACCCTGGTCCGCACGGACGAGGGCGCCGAGTCCGTCTACCGGAACATGACCACCTTCCTCATCGAGAAGGAGCCCGGCTTCGGCGAGGTGGCGCCCGGCCTGACCGTACCCGGCAAGCTGGAGAAGATGGGCTACAAGGGGGTCGAGACGACCGAGCTGGTGATGGACGGGCACCGGGTGCCGGCGTCCACAGTGCTCGGTGGGCCGGAGGCCGGCCGGGGCCGCGGCTTCTACCAGATGATGGACGGGGTCGAGGTCGGGCGCGTCAACGTCGCCGCCCGGGCCTGCGGGATCATGATCCGCGCCTTCGAGCTGGCGGTGGCGTACGCGCAGCAGCGGCGTACCTTCGGCCGGCAGATCGCCGACCACCAGGCGGTGGCGTTCAAGCTCGCCGAGATGGCCACCAAGGTGGAGGCGGCGCACCTGATGATGGTCAACGCCGCCCGGCTCAAGGACTCCGGCCAGCGCAACGACGTCGAGGCCGGGATGGCCAAGCTGCTGGCGAGCGAGTACTGCTTCGAGGTGACCAGCGAGTCCTTCCGGATCCACGGCGGCTACGGCTACTCGAAGGAGTACGAGATCGAGCGGCTGTTCCGGGAGGCGCCGTTCCTGCTGATCGGCGAAGGCACCAGCGAGATCCAGAAGACGATCATCAGCCGTGGCCTGCTCCGGGAGTACCGCGCGCAGTCCTGACCTGACTGGAAGGCGCCCATGCGACGGCGAGTGGTGGACGTCCCGGTCGCCGGCTCCAGGCCCGCGCGAAAGCCTCGACGGCGCGCGCATCCCATAGCGGGCCCATGGCGACCTCGACGAGAGGCGCCGGGAAGGTGGCGTGCTCGCGCAGTTGGTGAACGCGCTGTCGAGACACGCCCAGCATCTCCCCAACCTCGCTGGCCCCGACGAGTTCCGGCAGCGTCGGCGCATCGGCCCGGCGACCGAACTCGGCCTCCGTGACCGCCTCAACAGCGATCGCCGCCCACCCGAACAGCTGCGGCAGGCCGGAGGTGTAGAGCAGCTTCCTCCCGTGCTCGACCACAGCGCCCGGATCCTCGCCCTGCAAGTGGAGCGTCACCGTCACCTGCTCGTCCCGAGGGATCGCCGCGACCGAGACGTCAACGCCCAACAGGGACGGGGACTCCTCCAACACGCGCAGCATGTCCTCGCCAGCGGCGGCAGCGGTGTAGGTGAACGTGACCACCCAGTCCTGGATCATCTCGCCGTCCGTGACTACCCGTCCCTCCTGCGCTGCTCGCGCTGCTCTCTCCTGCTCGGCGGCGGAACTTGCAGCCCGGCCCGCTTGAGTGCCTGCTGCAACTCCTTCATGCGGGCGCCATCCCCTGCCTGGCGTCGCCTTGTAGTTCGCGACGTAGTTCCCCTCCGGGTCGTAGAAGCGGCGGTACCCGCTGGCGTCCTTCTTGACTTCCCATCCCTGCGACTCGGCCCACTTGATCCAGGAGCCGAGGTCCTTCTCGTCCACCATCGACCTTCCCTTGCGGACTGTCAAGGATTAATCGCGATACTGACCTCACCGACAGCCGGCGCGGGTGTCGCACGGCTGCTGGCGCAAATCAGGACAGAAGGGTAATGTCCGGCGGGTGCTGAGCGCGCGGGACACCATCGAGGCGGAGGTGCGGGAGCTCGTCCGGCGACGTGGCCTGGACCCGGTGCAGGCGCCGGGCGAGGCCCGGGCGCTGGTCGAGGAGGTGCTCGCGGACTACTCCCGCCGGGTGCTCTCCTCGTCGCTGCCGCCGGTCGGCGACCCGGAGCAGGTGGCCCCGGCGGTGCTGGACGCGGTCGCCGGCTTCGGGCCGCTGCAGCGCTGGCTGGACGACCCGGAGGTGGAGGAGGTCTGGGTCAACGAGCCGGGCAAGGTGTTCGTCGCCCGGGGTGGCCGCAGCGAGCTGACCACCACCGTGCTCACCGCCGCGGAGGTCGCCGGGCTGGTCGAGCGGATGCTGCGCACCAGCGGCCGCCGGCTCGACCTGTCCGAGCCGTTCGTGGACGCGACGCTGCCGGACGGCTCGCGGCTGCACGCGGTCATCCCGGACGTCACCCGCCGGCACCTCGCGGTGAACGTGCGGAAGTTCGTCGCGCCGGCGGCGTCGGTCGAGGACCTGGTCCGGCTCGGCACCCTGCCCGTGGCCGCCGCCCGCTTCCTCGACGCCGCGGTGGCGGCCGGGCTCAACGTGCTGGTCTCCGGCGGGACCCAGTCCGGCAAGACCACGACGCTGAACGCGCTGCTCGGCTCGGTGCCGCCGGCTGAGCGGCTGATCACCGTCGAGGAGGTCTTCGAGCTGCGTCCGTCCTTACCGGACTGGGTGGGGATGCAGACCCGGCAGCCGAGCCTCGAAGGGACCGGTGAGATCACCCTGCGCCGGCTGGTCAAGGAGGCGCTCCGGATGCGACCGGACCGGCTGGTGGTCGGCGAGGTCCGGCAGGCCGAGTGCCTGGACCTGCTGCTGGCGCTGAACTCCGGCGTCCCCGGACTGTGCACGGTGCACGCCAACTCCGCCCGCGAGGCGCTGCTCAAGGTCTGCACGCTGCCGCTGCTGGCCGGCGGCGCGATCTCGCCGGCCTTCGTGACGCCGACGGTCGCGGGTTGTCTCGACCTCGTCGTGCACCTGGCGGTCGAGGCGGACGGGCGGCGGCGGGTGCGCGAGATCGTCGGCGTGCCGGGGCGGGTGGAGGGCGGCGTCATCGAGACCAGCGAGGTCTTCGGCGTACGGGGCGGGCAGTTGGTCCGGGCGGCCGGCGCGCCGCCGCGGGCCGAGCGTTTCGAGCGGCTCGGGATCGACCTGCGCCGGTTGCTCGACCCGGCGGCGGCCTGAGATGGGCGCGCTGCTCGGGCTGCTGCTCGGCACCGGCTTGCTGCTGCTGCGTCCGGGCGGCTCGACCCGGCGTGCGGGGATGCCGGCCTGGCGGCGACGGGCGGACCTGCTGCGGCAGGCCGGCGTCGACGGGGTCACGGCCGGGCAGTTGCTCGCGGTGCAGGCGCTGGCGGCGGCGCTGGCCGGTGCGCTGGTGCTCGCGCTGACCGGCAGCGCCGGGATCGCCTGCTGCTTCGGGGTGTTCGGCGCCGTGGTGCCGGCCGCCGCGGTCCGGCGTACCGCGCGGCGGCGCGCCGCCGACCGCCGTGAGCTGTGGCCGGACGCGGTGGACCATCTCGCCTCCGCGGTCCGGGCGGGACTGTCGCTGCCGGAGGCGCTGATCGCCCTGGGGGAGCGGGGACCGGTGCCGCTGCGGTCGGCCTTCGTCACGTTCGCCGCCGACCACCGGTCCTCCGCCCGGCTGGCCGAGCCGCTGGACCGGCTGCGGGACCGGCTCGCCGACCCGGTGGCCGACCGGGTGGTGGAGACCGTCCGGCTGGCCCGCGAGGTGGGCGGCAGCGACCTCGGGCTGGTGCTGCGCTCGCTGTCGGCGTTCCTGCGGGAGGACGCGCGGGTGCGTGCCGAGCTGGAGGCGCGGCAGAGCTGGACGGTCAACGCGGCCCGGCTCGCGGTGGCCGCGCCGTGGCTGGTGCTGCTGCTGCTCGGCAGCCAGCCGGGCACGCTGGCCGCCTACGACAGCGGGGTCGGGATGGCGATCCTGGCCGCGGGCGCGGGTGCCTGCGCAGTGGCGTACCGGGTGATGGTCCGGATCGGACGGTTGCCGGTCGAGCGGCGGGTGCTGCGGTGAGCCTGCTCGGTGCGCTGCTGGGCCTGGTCGGCGGCGTCGGGACGTGGCTGGTCGCGGGCGCCGCCGCAGCGCCGCGCCGGCCGGCGCTGGACCGCCGGCTCGCGCCGTACCTGACCGACCCGGCCGTGCCCGGCGGGGACCGCCCGGCGTTGCCGGTCGCGGCCGGCCGGCTGCTGGCCCCGGCGCTCGCCGACGCTGCCCGCGCGCTGGACCGGCTGCTGGGCGGGCGCGCCTCGGTCCACCGCCGGCTGGCCGCGCTGGCCGATCGGCGTTCGGTCGACGACTTCCGGGTGGAGCAGGTGCTGTGCGGGTTGGCCGGGCTCGCCGCCGGTTTCGCCGCCGCGGCCCTGCTGACCGTCGCCTCTGGACGGTGGTCGGCGACCGTGCCGGTCACGCTGGCCGCCGGCGGCGCGCTGACCGGGGTGCTGGCCCGGGACCGGGTGCTGTCCCGCCAGGTGCGCCGGCGGCACGCCATCGTGCTCGCCGAGCTGCCGGTGGTGGCGGAGCTGCTGGCGCTGGCGGTGACCGCCGGCGAGGGACTCGTCGGCGCGCTGGACCGGGTCTGCCGGCTCACCGGCGGCCCGCTCCCGGTCGAGCTCGCCGGCGCGCTCGCCCGGGTGCGCGCCGGCACCCCGCTGGCGAGCGCGCTGGAGGAGCTGCGCGACCGCGCCGGTCTGCCGGTGCTGTCCCGCTTCGTGGACGGCGTCGTCGTCGCGCTGGAGCGCGGCACCCCGCTGGCCGAGGTGCTGCGTGCGCAGGCCGCCGATGTCCGCGACGCCGGCCGGCGGGCGCTGCTCGAGGTCGGCGGCCGCCGCGAGATCGCCATGCTGCTGCCCGTCGTCTTCGTGATCCTGCCTACGACGGTGGTCTTCGCGCTCTTTCCCGGGCTCGTCTCGATCGCCACGCTCACCGCGCTGGCCCGCTGAGGAGGACCGCCGTGTCCAGGATCCACCGGCTGCTGGCCCGTCCCGACCGGGGCGACGTGCCCGGCTGGGTGATGATCGCGGTGATGACGGCGGCGCTGGTGCTGGCGATCTTGGTGCCGTTCCGCGACGCGATCATCCCGGCGATGACGGCGGCCGTCGAGGACATGTTCGTCCAGGCCGGCTGATGCGCGGGCGCGGGCACCGCCGCCGGTGCCAGGACGGGCGCGGGTGGATGGACGGGCGCGGGTGGATGGACGGGCGCGGGTGGATGGACGGGCGCGGGTGGATGGACGGGCGTGGGTGGATGGACGGGCGTGGGTGGATGGACGGGCGTGGGTGGATGGACGGGCGCGGGTGGATGGACGGGCGCGGGCCGTGGCGGGACCGTGGCTCGGCGGTCGTCGACTTCGTGCTGGTGTCCCTGCCGCTGCTGGCCCTGCTGCTCGGTGTCCTGCAGGTCGCGGCCTACCTGCACCTGCGCAACGTCCTGGTGGCCAGCGCCGCGGAGGGCGCCCGGCAGGCCGCGGTCGCCGACCGGTCCACAGGGGACGGCGGCCCGCTGGCCGAGCAGGTGCTGGCCCGCGGCGTCTCGGGGCGCGCCGCCGAGGGAGTGCGGTGCACGGCGACCGGGGAGGCCGGGGTGGCCGGCGCCGTGCTGGTGACGGTGCGCTGCCGCGGTGCGCTGCCGGCACTGCTGGCGCTGACCGGCCCGGTGCTGCCGGTGGCCGTGACCGCGCACGCGTTTAAGGAGGGCCGGTGAGCGAGGCCGGGGGCCCGCAGGGCGAGCGGGGAGCGAGATGGGCCGACCGGTGCGCGCTTGCGCCCAGCGGTCTGTCCGGGCAGCGGACACGGCGGCGGGACGACGGGACGGCGGTGGTCGAGTTCGTGCTGCTCGGTGTCGTGCTGATGGTGCCGCTGCTCTGCCTCGCGCTGGCGCTGTCCACCGTGCAGCGGACGGTCCTCGGCGTCACCCAGGCGGCCCGGGAGGCCGGCCGTGCCTACGTCACCGGCACCGCGTCGACCGCCGCCGCGCGGGCCGACCAGGCTGCCCGGCTGGCGCTGAGCGACCGGGGAGTGCCGGCCGCCGGGGCCCGGATCCGTTACGGCAGCGGGGGTTCCGGCTGTGCGGAGGCCGCCGCCACGTCCTGGCCGCTGCGTCCCGGCGAGGTCTTCGCGGTGTGCGTGACCGCACCGCTGCGGCTGCCGGCGGTGCCGGGCTTCCTGGTCGGGGATCGCACCACGGTCACCGCCCGGCAGGTCGTGCAGGCCGACAGGTACCGCGACTACACGGCATGAGCCGGCGCGACGGCGGGACGGTGATTCCCCTGGTGCTGCTGAGCTTCCTGCTCGCGGGGCTGCTGGTCACCGCCGGCACCGCGGCGTCGGCGGCCTTCCTCGCCCAGCGGGACCTGGCCGGGGTTTGCGACGGCGCCGCGCTCGCCGGCGCGGCCGCGGTCGACCCGGCCGCCGTCGACCCGGCCGCCGTGGACACCGGGATCGTGCTGCTCGATCCCGGCGCCGTCGCCGCCGCGACCGAGCGTTACCGGGTCGAGGCCGGCCGGCCCGGACTCGCCCTCGCCGCGAGCACGGACGGCCGCACCGTGACCGTACGGTGCCGGCGCGCGGTGCGGATCCCGTTCGGTGCCGTGCTGGGCCGGGCCGGTGGACTGCCGCGCACGGCGGTCGCCCGGGCCCGGTCGGTGCTGCTCCCGGTCGACCCGCCGGTCGACCCGCCGGGTCGAGCCCCGGTCGACCCGCCCGTCGGCCCGCCGGTCGACTGAGGACCGTCCACCTGCGCCAGACACAGTGGACAGTTCCAGCCGCGGTGCTGGCGTGCCGGCGACGATCGTGGCACCGTTGCCGGGTGGCCACCTCGCTGAACTCCACTGCCGCCGCGCTGCTCGGCCTGCTGCACGAGGGTCCGATGACCGGCGGCGAGCTGGTCGCCGCCGCCAAGCAGCGGATGGAGCCGTTCTGGAGCGTCACCCGCAGCCAGGTCTACCGGGAGCTGCCGGGGCTGGCTCAGGCGGGCTACGTCCGGGCCGGCAAGCTCGGCCCGCGCGCCGCCCAGCCCTACGCCGTCACCGCGGCCGGCAAGCGCGCGTTCCGGTCCTGGCTCGCCGAGTCGGCCGGCGCCGACCATGCGCGCAACCCGCTGGTGCTGCGGATCGGCTTCGGCGCGCACCATGCGCCCGGTGCGGTGCGGAAGCTGGTCGAGGAGGCGCGCGGCCGGCACCAGGAGGCGCTGGCCGCCAACCGGGCCCGGGCGACCCAGCTGAAGCGGGAGGGCGGCGACCCGTTCCTGGTCGCCACCGCCGAGTTCGGCGTCGCGTACGAGCGGGCCCTGCTCCGCTGGCTGGACACCGTACCCACTGGGTAGCCGCCGCCCCCTCGACGGCGACACAGCTACCCTGCGGGTTGTGACCGATGATGTGCCCGCCGAGCTCAAGGAGCTGTCCGCCACCCTGACCAGCATCGAGGCGGTGCTGGACCTCGGCGCGCTGCGGCGGGAGCGGGACGAGCTGGAGGAGCGGGCCGCCCAGCCGGACCTGTGGAGCGACCAGGAGCGGGCCCAGCGGGTGACCAGCCGGCTGTCCCAGGTGCAGGCGGAGATCCGCCGGGCCGAGGAGCTGCGCCGGCGCGCCGACGACGCCGCGGTGCTGCACGAGCTGGCCGAGGCGGAGGACGACCCGGGCACCCGCGAGGAGGTCGAGGCCGAGCTGGCCGCGCTGCGCAAGGCCATCGGCGAGCTCGAGGTGCGCACCCTGCTCGGCGGGGAGTACGACGGCCGGGACGCGCTGGTCACCGTGCAGGCCGAGGCCGGCGGCGTGGATGCCGCCGACTGGGCGCAGATGCTGATGAGGATGTACCTGCGGTGGGCGGAGCGGCACGGTTACCCGACCGAGGTCTACGACACCTCGTACGCGGAGGAGGCCGGCATCAAGTCCGCCACCTTCGTGGTCAAGGCGCAGTACGCGTACGGCACGCTGGCCGGCGAGCACGGCACCCACCGGCTGGTCCGGATCTCCCCGTTCGACAACCAGCACCGGCGGCAGACCAGCTTCGCCGGGGTGGACGTGGTGCCGGTGGTCCAACCCACGGACCACGTCGAGGTCGACGACAAGGACATCCGGGTCGACGTCTACCGGTCCTCCGGCCCGGGCGGGCAGGGCGTCAACACGACCGACTCGGCGGTGCGGATCACCCACCTGCCGACCGGCATCGTGGTGTCCTGCCAGAACGAGCGGTCCCAGATCCAGAACCGGGCGTCCGCGATGGCGGTGCTGCAGGCCAAGCTGCTGGAGCGGCGCCGGCAGGAGGAGCGGGCCCAGATGGACGCGCTGCGGGGTGACGCAGGCGGGTCCTGGGGCAACCAGATCCGCAGCTACGTCCTGCACCCATACCAGATGGTGAAGGACCTGCGCACCGAAGTGGAGACGGGCAACACCACGGCGGTGCTGGACGGCGACATCGACAGCTTCATCGAGGCCGAGATCCGGTGGAAGCAGGGTCCCGACAGCGGCGCCACGAAAAGGTAAGGACCATACGCCGAACATCCCCGGTGCCGGGCGTAGGTAGACTCGCGCCCCGTGATCCGCCTGGACCGAGTGACCAAGCTCTACCCGTCGAGCGCGAGGCCCGCGCTCGACGACGTCAGCCTGAACGTGGAGAAGGGCGAGTTCGTCTTCCTCATCGGCCCGTCCGGCTCCGGCAAGTCGACGTTCCTGCGGCTGCTGCTCAAGGAGGAGAGCCCGACCCGGGGCCGGGTGCAGGTGGCCGGCAAGGACCTCGGCCGGCTGTCCCGGTGGAAGGTGCCGGCGCTGCGGCGCACCATCGGCTGCGTCTTCCAGGACTTCCGGCTGCTGGAGAAGAAGTCGGTCGCCGAGAACGTGGGCTTCGCCCTCGAGGTCATCGGCAAGCCGGCGCACACCATCCGCAAGGTGGTGCCGGAGGTGCTGGAGCTGGTCGGCCTGGACGGCAAGGCCGGCCGGCTGCCCGGCGAGCTGTCCGGCGGCGAGCAGCAGCGGGTGGCGATCGCCCGCGCCTTCGTCAACCGGCCGCTGGTGCTGCTGGCCGACGAGCCGACCGGAAACCTGGACCCCGACACCAGCCAGGACATCATGCTGCTGCTCGAGCGGATCAACCGGACCGGCACCACGGTGCTGATGGCCACCCACGACAACAACATCGTCGACTCGATGCGCCGCCGGGTGATCGAGCTGGAGATGGGCCGCCTGGTCCGGGACCAGGCCCGCGGCGTGTACGGGGTGGGTCGCTGACATGCGGATGAACTTCGTCTTCGCCGAGGTCGCGGCCGGGCTGCGGCGCAACATGACGATGACCGTCGCGATGGTCATGACGACCGCGATCTCGCTGGGATTCTTCGGTGCCGGGCTGCTGGTGGCCAACCAGATCGGCCAGATGAAGGAGCTCTACTACGACAAGCTCGAGGTCTCGATCTACCTGCAGGACGACGTCACCGCCGCCCAGCGGGAGACCGTGACCAGCCAGCTGGACGCCTCGCCGGAGGTGGCCAGCTACCAGTTCCTCACCAAGGACCAGGCGTACGACCGGTTCAAGCGGCTCTTCCGCGGCAACCCGCAGCTGATCGCGCAGGCCACCCCGGAGGACCTGCCGGCGACGTACCTGGTGCGGATGAAGGACCCGGAGCGCTACACGGTGCTGGCCCGGCAGTTCCCGTCCGGGAAGGGCGGCATCGACCAGGTGCAGGGCCAGAGCGAGGTGCTGGACCGGATCTTCTCGCTCTTCAACGGCGTCCGGAACGCGGCGATCGCGCTGGCCCTGCTGCAGGCACTGGCGGCGCTGCTGCTGATCTCCAACACGATCCAGGTGGCCGCGTTCAACCGGCGGGTGGAGACCGGGATCATGCGGCTGGTGGGCGCCAGCCGGTGGTACACGCAGCTGCCGTTCGTGCTGGAGGCGGCGCTGGCCGGGCTGGCCGGTGCGGTGCTGGCGATCGGCGGCCTGTTCGCGGCGAAGTACCTCTTCGTGGACAAGACGCTGGCCGAGCCGATCCGGTCCGGCATCGTGCCGCCGATCGACGTCGGCACGATCCTCATGATCAGCCCGTACGTCGCCGGCGCCGGCGTGCTGCTGGCCAGCGTCGCCGCGTACGTCACGCTCCGGCTGTACGTACGGTTGTAGCCATGCCCACGCAGTCGTCCAACCGGGCGCCGGCCGACCGGAAGGTCATCGCGTCCAACCGCAAGGCGCGGCACGACTACTCTGTGCTGGACACGTACGAGGCCGGCGTGGTGCTGATGGGCACGGAGGTGAAGGCGCTGCGGGAGGGCCGGGCGTCGCTGGTCGACGGGTTCGCCACCATCGACGACGGCGAGGTGTGGCTGCAGGGCGTGCACATCGCGGAGTACGCGCAGGGCACCTGGACCAACCACGCGCCCCGGCGCAAGCGCAAGCTGCTGCTGCACAAGGCCGAGATCGAGCGGCTGGAGCTGCGGGTGAAGGAGGGCGGGCTGACCCTGGTGCCGCTGCAGCTCTACTTCTCCGGCAGCCACGTCAAGGTGGAGCTGGCGCTGGCCCGCGGCAAGCGCTCCTACGACAAGCGTCAGGACCTGGCCAAGCGGGACGCGCAGCGGGAGATCGCGCGGGCGCTGGGCCGGCGGGCCAAGGGCGTCGACTGAGGACATGTGGTGGGGCACATGTCGTGGGGCACATGTTGTGCGCACCGGCCGGGACGGTGAGGATGCGCCCGTGAGCGAGCACGCCGGGGAGGACCAGCTGGCGGCCCAGCTTCCGGCGGAGCCGGCCCAGCTGTCGGCCGAGCTCGCCGTCACGCGGGCCCGGCTGGCGCAGCTGGTGCGGCTCGAGGAGCGCGCCCGGGGGATGCAGGAGCTGACCGCCGCGCTCGCCGCCGCGCTCACCCCGGGCCAGATCGCCGACGCGGCCCTGGCGCCCGCGCTGGCCGTGCTCGGTGCGCACGGCGGCGGGGTGTTCCTCCGCGACCCGCCGGACGAGGCCGGCCCCCCGGCCGGGACGATGACCATCGCGGGCGCGGTCGGCTACAACGCCGAGGCGGTCGAGCACTGGCGGCGGATACCGCTGGACCACAGCACCCCGGCCGGCGAGGCGGTGCTGTCCGGCGTGCCGCTCTACCTCGGCAGCGAGGCGGAGGCGGCCGAGCGCTACCCGGGCATGTTCGCGGTGCCGGCCTCGGACCGGCCGCTGGGCTCCTGGGCGGCGCTGCCCCTGCGGGCCGGCGGTGCGGTGGTCGGCGCGCTCACCCTGAGCTTCGCCCGGCGGCACACTTTCGCCGAGGACGAGCGGACCTTCCTGGAGACCGTCGCGGCGCAGTGCGCGCTGTCGCTGGAGCGCGCCCGGCTCTACGAGACCGCGAGCACCGAGCGGGAGCGGTTGCGCGGGGTGCTGGCCCGGCTGGACGCCGCGTACGAGGCGGAGCGGGACGCGCGGGCCGCGGCGGAGGCGGCCTGGAATCGGCTGGACCGGCTGCAGACCATCACCGCCGGACTGTCCGAGGCGGTCGCTCCGGCGCAGGTGGCCAGCGTGATGGTGCAGGGCGGGCTGTCCGTGCTCGGCTGCACCTCGGCCTGGATCGGCGTGCTGGACGAGTCGGGCCGGACGCTGGTCGCGCTCGCCGCCTCCTTCCCGGTGGAACCGGGCGGGCCGGCGGCGCAGATCCCGCTGTCCGCCGCCTCGCCCCGGGCCGAGGTGACCCGTACGGGCATGCCGGTGTGGCTGCCCTCGGCCGCCGAGGCGCTGGAGCGCTACCCCGGGCTGCGCGCGATCGGCATCGCGGCCGGTGCGCTCGGCGTGGTGCCGCTGGTCTCGCACGGCCACCCGATCGGCGCGATGCTGCTGAGCTTCGACGAGTCCCGGGAGCTGGAGCCGGAGGAGCGGGCGCTGGTCGTCACGCTCGCCGAGCAGTGCGCGCAGGCGCTGGAGCGGGCCCGGCTGCACCAGCGCGAGCACGACGTCGCTCTCACCCTGCAGCAGAGCATGCTGCCCAGCGCGCTGCCGGCGGTGCCCGGGCTGGAGCTGACCGGCCGCTACCGGCCGGCGGTGCAGACGCTGGAGGTCGGCGGCGACTGGTACGACGTGCTGGCGCTGTCCGACGGTCGGGTGGGGCTGGCGGTGGGCGACGTGGTCGGCCGCGGGCTGGGTGCGGCCGCCACGATGGGCCAGCTGCGCAGCGCGCTCGCCGCGCTGGCGCTGTCCGCCCGGCCGCCGGCGCAGGTGCTCGACGACCTGGAGCTGTTCGCCCGGCAGGTGGACGGGGCACGGCTCGGCACGGTCGTCTACTGCCTGCTGGACCCGGTCGGCGGCACCATGCGGTACGCCTGCGCCGGACACCCGCCGCCGCTGGTGCTGCTGCCCAACAGGGGCACCGAGTACCTGGAGGACGGCCGGTCCCCGCTGTTGTGCGCCCTGCCCCCGGAGCTCACCCCGCGGCGGGTCGAGGGGGCGTACCGGCTGCCGCCGGGGTCGACGCTGCTGCTCTACTCCGACGGCCTGGTGGAGCGCCGCGGCGAGTCGCTGGATGTCGGGCTGCGCCGGCTCGCGGAGCTCGCCGCCCACTACGCCGACCGGGGGCAGGGCGACTGGTGCGAGCAGCTGGTGGACACCATGCTCGCCGGTTCCGGGGACGACGACGTGGCGCTGCTGCGGGCCACCTTCCGGCCGGCCCTGTCCCGCCGGCTGCCCGCGCAGCCGCAGCGCCTGGCCGGCCTGCGCCGGGAGCTGCGCGGCTGGCTGGCCGGGGTGGGCGCGACCGACGACGAGGTGACCGACCTGCTGCTGGCCTGTGGCGAGGCGTGCGCCAACGCGGTGGAGCACGCGTACCGGGACGGCGGCGCCGGCGAGGTGACCGTCGAGCTGGCCCTGGACAGCGGTCGGGAGCTGTGGCTGCGGATCGCGGACACCGGCCGGTGGCGGTCGGTGCCGGCGCCCGGCGACCGCGGCCGGGGGCTTCCGCTGATGCGGGCCGTGATGGACGCGGTGCAGGTGGCGAGGGGAGCGGATGGGACGGTGGTGACCATGCGGCGCCGGCTGGGCGCGGCGGTGGCGGCGTGAGTAGCCCGCCGCTGGCCCGGGTGGCGGTGGAGCGGCACGGCCCGGTGGCGGTCGCCCGGCTGGTCGGGGAGCTCGACCTGTCCAACGCGATCGCGGTCGAGGACCAGGTCACCCGGGGGCTCGGCGACGTCACCGCGGTGGCGGTCGACCTGGCCGGGCTGAGCTACCTGGACAGCGCCGGGCTCGCGCTGCTGTCCCGGCTGGCGGCCCGGATCACCGGGCCCGGCGGCACGCTGCGGCTGGTGGTCCCGCCGCACGCCGTGGTCCGCCGGGCGCTGTGGATCTCCGGGCTGGTCGAGGCGATCCCGGTGGACGAGACGATCGAGGCGGCGCTGGCGGCGCTGCGGTGACCGACCCGTACGCCGGCCCGCCGCCCGGAACGGGGTAGCTTGCGAAGGTGACCGACCAGCGCCGGGAGGCGGCCGACGGGCTGAGGACGGGGGCGGACCGGCCGGTCGGGCGGCCGGCCGCGGACGCGTACCAGCCGGACCCAGGGCGGTGGCGCGCTCTCGCGGTCGTCCTGGTGTCCGGCTTCATGGTCCTGCTCGACGTGACCATCGTGAACGTCGCGCTGCCCAGCATCGCCGCCGGCATCGGCGCGGACGAGAGCGACCTGCAGTGGATCGTGAGCGGGTACGCGCTGGCCTTCGGGCTGGTGCTGGTCGCCGGCGGCCGGGTCGGCGACGCGCTCGGCCGGCGGCCGACGCTGGTCGCCGGGCTGGCGCTGTTCACCCTGGCCAGCGCGGCCTGCGGGGCCACCCAGGACCCGACCTGGCTGGTGGTCGCCCGGTTGGTGCAGGGCATCGGCGGCGGCCTGATCACCCCGCAGAACGCCGGGCTCATCCAGGACCTGTTCCGCGGCGCCGAGCGCGGCCGCGCGTTCGGGCTGCTCGGCGCGGTGATCGGGGTCAGCACCGCGGTCGGGCCGCTGCTCGGCGGCCTGCTCATCCAGCTCGGCGGCGCGGAGGACGGCTGGCGGTGGATCTTCCTGGTCAACCTGCCGATCGGGCTGGCCGCGATCGTGCTGGCCTTCCGCACGGTGCCGCACACGCCGCGGAGGGCGGGGCAGCGGACCGACTACGACCCGGCCGGCGCGCTGGTGCTCGGCGTGGCCACGTTCCTGCTGCTGTACCCGTTCGTGGAGGCGCGCTCCTGGGCCGGCGCCGGCAAGTGGCTGCTGCTGGTGCCCGCGGCGCTGCTGCTCGCCGGCTTCGTGCTGTGGGAGCGGGCGTACCGGCGGCGCGGCCGGGAGCCGATGGTCGACCTGGCGCTGTTCGCCCGCCGCTCGTACACCTTCGGCTCCACCCTCGCCCTGCTCTACTTCGCCGGGTTCACCGCGGTGTTCTTCATCTACACCCAGTTCCTGCAGGAGGGCGTCGGCTACAGCGCGCTGCAGGCCGGGCTGGCCTCGACGCCGTTCGCGCTCGGCGCCGCCGTGGCCGCCGGGCTCGGCGGCCGGGTGGTCTACCGGATCGGCCGGTCGCTGGTGGCCGGCGGGCTGGTGCTCGTGGCCATCGGCATCCTCGGCTCGTGGCTGGCGATCGGCCTAGTGCCCGGGCCGGCGGTCGGCTGGGCGGTGGCGCTGCCGTTCCTCGTCGCCGGCATCGGCAACGGCCTGGTCATCTCGCCGAACCAGACGCTGACCCTGTCCGAGGTGCCGCCCCGGCAGGGCGGCGCGGCCGGCGGCGTGCTGCAGACCGGGCAGCGGCTCGGCTCCGCCGCCGGCATCGCCGCGGTGGGCAGCCTCTTCTACGCCCGGCTGGCCGACACCCGCGGCGACTTCGAGGCCGCGGTACGGGACGGGCTGCTGGTCGTCGTGCTCTTCGTCGGCGCCGCACTCGCCGTCGCGGTCGGCGACCTGCTGGTCGACCGCCGTAATTGAGGCGCGGGCGGCCCGGCGCCTGCCGTACGGTCCGCTGATGGACGGGGTGCTGACGCTGCCGGCGCTCGACCGGCTGACCTGGCGACCGGCGACCGCCAGGGACCTGCCGGCGCTGGCCCGGCTGCTCGCCGCGATCGAGGCGGTCGACCGGACCGGAGAGCACTACGACGAGTCCGACATCGGCGACGACCTGGCCGACCCGGCCGTGGATGCGGCCCGGGACACGCTCGTCGCGGTCGACCCGGACGGCGAGGCCTGGGCGTACGGGGCGCTGCGGGGTGCCGCCACCGTCCGCGACGTCGACCGGATCTGGATCGACGGCGGCGTGCACCCGGCGCTGCGCGGCCGCGGACTCGGCCGGCGCGTCCTCGGCTGGCAGGACGCCCGGGCCGCCGAGCTGCACCGGGAGCGGCACCCGAAGGTGCCGGGCGAGGCGCTGGTCTCCGTGTACGAGTCGGCGCCGTCCCGGACCGCGCTGGTGCAGGCGGCCGGCTACGCGAAGGTGCGTTACTTCCACGACATGGAGCGGGACCTGTCCACCGACCTGCCGACGGTCCGGCCGGCACCGGACGGGCTGCGGGTGGTCCCGTTCGACCCCCGGTACGACCAGGCGGTCCTTCGGGCGCACCGGGAGGCCTTCGCCGGCCACTGGGGCTCGACGCCGCCGGACCCGGTGCGGTGGCAGCACTGGTACACCGGGAACCGGTCGTTCCGCCCGGAGCTCAGCCGGCTGATCCTGGACGGCGACGAGGTCGCGGCGTACCTGCTGACGTACTTCTTCGCCGCCGACGCCGAGGCGACCGGGGTCCGCGAGGCATGGGTCGGCCAGCTCGGCACCCGGGAGGCGTGGCGGCGCCGCGGGCTTGCCTCCCTGCTGCTCGTCACCGCGCTGTACGCGTACCGCGAGGCCGGCTACCAGCAGGCCGGACTCGACGTGGACAGCGAGAACCCGACCGGCGCGCTCGGCCTGTACGAGCGGCTCGGCTTCGTCCTCGACCGCCGCTGGGTGACCTGGTCCAAGGCGCTGCTGCCCTGACCTGCGCAAATCGGCGGGACGCTCGGCCGGTCGATCCGGCAGGATGATCGGCGGGCGCGGCCGGGTTAGACTGGGCGGGTTCCTGACAAGGGGGTGAAAGGTTTCGACTTCGGACGTCGAGACAGGGGAAGCGGGCCGAGGAAGGCAACGATGATCTCGTTAACCATCCGTTGCAACCCACAAGCGCCAACATCAGTTCGCGCTCCGAGGTCGCCCTCGCCGCGTAAGGCGAGCTAGACCTCTGTCAGTCCGGGAGTGCTTCCGGCCCGGGTCCTGGCATCAGCGAGGAAGCTGCACCTCCGCGAGCGGCCGCGGGTCGCGGAGGGACAACCCACAGCGGCTGGGCCCGTCACACCGGCTTGCTCGAAAGACCGGTGGGGCCGAGTAGAGACAGCACGAGCTGCGCCCGGAGAAGCCCTGTCGAACCGCCGGAGGACGCGGGTTCGATTCCCGCCACCTCCACGAGTGTCCTGGGTGGCCCCTGCTCGCGGAACGCGCGAGCCAGGGGCCACTCGTCATACCAGCCGCGGGGGCGACCCCCGCGGGCCCCACGTTCCGTCCGGTTCCGGTTCGAGACCCGCGGGTCCCGCGTTCCGGCCGGTCGTACGGTTAGGGTCCGGTACAGCAATCCTGTCCGGTTCGAGGAGGCGTGGCATGGGACAGCTCGTACTCGGGGTGAACTCGGTCTACCACGAGTCCTCGGCCTGCCTGCTGGACGGATCCCGGGTGCTCGCGTTCTGCGAGGAGGAGCGGTTCACCAGGGTGAAGCGCGCCAAGCGGCTGACCCTCGACAACGCGGACGCGCTGCCGGTGCGGGCGATCGAGTGGTGCCTCGCGACCACGGGGGCGAGCTGGGAGGACATCGGCAGGGTCGCCTACTCCTACGATCCGGATCTGCGGCCGGCGGCCGCGCCGGACCCGGCCGAGGACGTCCGGCCAGGGGCCTGGGGCAGTCCGGAGGGGGAGGAGATCTTCCAGCGGACCGTGCGCGGGGTGCCCCGGGTGCTGTCCCGGCTGGCCGGGACGGACGTCACCGACCGGTTCCGGTGGGTGCCGCATCACTGGGCGCACGCGGCCAGCGCGTACTTCGCCTCGCCGTTCGAGTCGGCCGCGGTACTGAGTGTGGACGCGCTCGGCGAGGTGCACTCCACGACGATGCACGCCGGCCGGGGACCGAGGCTGGAGCCGCTGCGGGAGATCGCGTACCCCGACTCGCTGGGTTTCCTGTGGGAGACGATGTCCGAGTTCCTCGGGATGGACCGGTACGCGGGACCGGCGAAGCTGATGGGGCTGGCCGGGTTCGGCCGGCCGGACCGGTTCGCCGCCGAGCTGGCCCGGCTGCTGTGGGTCGGCGAGGCGGAGTTCCGGGTGGACAACTCCTGGACCCGGTTCCGTTCGTACGGCGGGGACCGGCTGGACGGCCTGTTCGGCGAACGCCGGGCACCCGGTGCCGAGCTGGACCACCGGGACGCCGACCTGGCCCGGGCGCTGCAGGAGCGGACCGAGGCGGTGCTGCTCGCGCTGGCCTCCTGGCTGCGCCAGCAGACCGGTGCCGATGCGCTGTGCCTGGCCGGCGGGGTCGCGCTGAACTGTGTGGCGAACGGGCGGCTGGCCCGGGACAGCGGCTTCTCCCGGTTCTTCGTGCAGCCGGCGGCCAACGACGCCGGCACCTCGCTCGGCGCCGCGCTCTGGGTGTCCCACCACGAGCTCGGCCTGACCGACCGGTACGTGATGAACCACCCGTACCTCGGCCCGGCCTATGACGATGCCGCCCTGCGCCGGGCGCTGGACTGCGCCGGACTGCCGTACCAGCGGGCCCGGGACGTCTCGGCGACCACCGCGCGGCTGCTCGTCGACGGGAAAGTGGTCGGCTGGTTCCAGGGGGCGCTGGAGGCTGGGCCGCGGGCGCTGGGCAACCGCAGCATCCTGGCCGACCCGCGGGACGCGGCGGTGAAGGACACCATCAACCTGCGGGCCAAGCACCGGGAGTACTGGCGGCCGTTCTCGCCGAGCGTGCTGGCCGAGCACGCCAGCGACTGGTTCGAGGTGACCGGCGACTCGCTGTCGCACGGGTTCATGTCCTTCACCTACCCGGCCCGCCCGCAGCGCCGGACGACGATACCGGCGGCGGTGTCCGCCGACGGCTCCGCCCGGGCCCAGCTGGTCACCCCGGGGCTGAACCCGCGCTACCACCGCCTGATCGGCGAGTTCCGCGACCTCACCGGGGTGCCGGTGGTGCTCAACACGTCGTTCAACGGTCCGGGCGAGCCGATCGTGTGCAGCCCGGAGGAGGCGGTGGCCCGGTACCGGGACAGCGGGCTGGACGCCCTGGTGCTCGGCGACCTGGTGGTGACCGACCGGCTCGGCTAGGGCGACCCGCACTGACTGGGCGGCAGGCCGGTCTCGAAGCAGTAGTACAGCCGCTGGAAGGACTCGCGGAACCGGGCGACCTCCTTGGCGACCACGTCGGCCTCGACCCGGTCCAGCAGCACCCGGCGGATCAGGCCGGCGACGGCGACCATGTCGTGCTCGCGCATGCCGAGCCGGGTCACCTCGACCGTGCCCAGCCGGATGCCGCTGGGCTCGGCGTCGGGCCGGTCGGGGTCCGACGGCAGCAGCATCTTGTTGACCATGATGTCGGCGCGCTCCAGGGCCTGCGCCACCGCGATGCCCGGGCCGAGGTCGCGTACGTCCAGGAGGATCTGGTGGGTGCTGGTGTAGCCGTGCTCCCGGGCGAACACCTCGAAGCCCGCATCGGCGAGCGCCGCGGCCAGGGCCACCGCGTTGGCCACCGTCTGGCGCATGTACGCCCGGCCGTACGCGAGCTGCTCGGCGGTCGCGACGGCGAGCGCGGCCACCCGGTTGATCTGGTGCGACCCGGTGAGGGTCGGGAAGATCGTGGTGGTCACCGGCCGGCTGAGCCGGTCGTCGTCCCACACCACGATGCCGCTCTGCGGCCCGCTGAACGTCTTGCCGCCGGAGCCGGTGAGCAGGTCGGCGCCGTCCGCCAGCGGACTGGGGTACACGCCGCCGGCGATCAGGCCGGCTTGGTGCGCCCCGTCGAAGTACAGCCGGCCACCCCACGGCGCGACGATCTCCTTCAGCTGCCGGACCGGCAGCGGGAACAGCGTCATCGCCTGGTTGAGCGACACCAGCCGGGGCCGGTGCCGCTCGGCGACCGCGCGGAACGCGTCCAGGTCGACGGTCAGCCCGTCGTCGGAGCAGGGGATGTCCACGACGGTGAGGCCGCGGACGCCCGGGGGGCCGTCCAGCCGACCGCTGGAGTCGCCGCCCTTCGGCACCGGCAGGCTCATCAGGACGTCGCCGGGCTCGGTCAGCGCGGCGACCGCGACCATGCAGCCGGCCATCCCGCCGAGCAGCCGGTGGTCGGCGTGCGCGGCACCGAAGGCTTGCTTGAGCAGCTCGATGCACAGCGCCTCGATCTCGTCCACCACGCCGAGGCCGGGGAAGCAGCGGGTCAGCGGACCGATGTGGCCGCCGGAGGCCCGGGTGCCGACCTCGGCGGACAGCAACGCCCGGACGGCCGGGCTGGTCGGCGACTCGGCGGCGATCAGGTTGAGGCAGCGCCGGCCGCGCCAGGCGGCGTTGTCCGCGACCAGCTCCTGCACCCGGCGGGCGAGCCCCGCCGCGCTCGACAGCCCGACCGTACGGGCGGCCGCGGCGAGAGCGTCCGGGTCTTGCCGGTCGCCCTTGGTGAACGTCACGCCTGGGTGGCGGCCGTCGCCGCGCTGTCCTCCCACCAGCGGTCGTCGCCGGTGAGCCCGCGCCGCAGGTCGGCCTCGGAGGCGAAGGTCATGTTCAGGATGATCCGGGTGGCATCCGTGGTCAGCGGCACGGTGCGGTGCAGCGTCGTGTCGGTGCGCAGCAGGTAGATGTCGCCGGGCAGGAAGCCGTACGTCCGGATCGGGTTGGCGCACAGGTAGTCGTTGATCCGCGGGGCGGTCTTGTCCCAGCGGGTGTGCGGGACGCACTGCAGCATCCCGCCGTGTTCGAGCGCCGGGGTCTCGATGATCCAGATCAGCGCGAAGCTGAAGTCGCCCCAGTGCCAGCCGTGCGTGTCGCCGACCTTCTCCTGCCGGGTGATCAGGAAGTTCTCGTCCGCGGCCGGGCATGGCCGCGGCCGCTCGCCGGCGATCCGCTCCACCGCGCCCGCCAACGACGGGCAGCCGTACAGCTCGGTGATCGTCCCGCCGTGCTCGGCGATGGTCTCGCTGCGGACCACGCTCATGAACCGCGGCGTGCCGCCGGTGGTCTTCAACCGCAGGTCCCGGCGCTCGGCGTGGCCGTCCAGCAGCCTCAGCACATCCGTCCGGACCTGCTGCTTCAGCTGTCCTGGGACGATGTCGGAGACCAGCGCGAACCCGTCCCGGGCGAACCGGCCGCGCAGGTCGAAGAGGGTGGTGGCCGGGTGCAACCAGGCGGTGGTGTGCTCGCGGACGAGGCTATCGAGATCCTGCGACGACGCTTCCATGGAACATCCCCATTTCAGGGTACGCGGCAGAATGGCATCCCGAGGATGGCACGCCTCCGGACCGGCAACAACAATGCCAAATAGGACTAGCCAGCCCGTACCATGACGAACAGCTGGACATCATCTTCAGCTTTACGCTGCCCGGAAAGTGCGGTCTGGGAGGCTGGCGTGGCCACTGGCGGAAGTCCGGTCCTGTCCTACACGGAGTGGGACCCGCTCGAGGAGGTCATCGTCGGGCACGTCCACGACGCGATGCTGCCGTCCTGGAACCGGATCAACCGGGTCACCTTCCCGCCCGGCGTCTGGTCGGCGGCGGAGCTGCGCGACGGCGGCGGGATCCGGTACCCGGAGGCGCGGATCGAGGCGGCGGAGGAGGACCTGGCCGAGTTCGTCGGCCTGCTGGAGGCAGCCGGGGTCCGGGTCCGCCGGCCGGAGCCGTCCCGGTTCTCCGCCGGGTACGGCACGCCGGACTGGCAGGTCGACAACGGATTCTGTGCCGCCAACCCGCGCGACGTGCTGCTGGTGGTCGGTGACGAGCTGATCGAGGTCCCGATGGCGGACCGGGGCCGATACTTCGAGACCTGGCCGTACCGGTCGCTGCTGCGGGAGTACTTCGCGGCCGGGGCCCGCTGGACCGCGGCACCCAAGCCGCAGCTGCTGGACGGCCTCTACGACCCGGCGGCCGAGGACCCGGCCGGCGACCGGTGGATCACCACGGAGCAGGAGCCCACCTTCGACGCCGCGGACTTCGTCCGGTGCGGCCGGGACATCATCGGCCAGCGCAGCCACGTCACCAACGAGGCCGGGATCGCCTGGTTGCGCCGGCACCTCGGTCCGGACTACCGGGTGCACCTCATCGACCCGGTGTGGACGCAGGCGGCGCACATCGACACCACCCTCATGCCGATCGGGCCGGGGAAGATGCTGGTCAACCCGGAGCACTACGGCCCGGCGGGGCTACCCGAGCCGTTCGGCGACTGGGAGGTGCTGATCCCGCCGGGGCCGGTGCCCACCCGGGACGGCATCTTCAGCACGGTCAGCTCCTGGATCAGCATGAACGTGCTGATGCTGGACGAGCGCCGGGTGGTGGTCGAGCGTCGGCAGGAGCCGCTGATGGACGCTTTCGTCAGGTGGGGCTTCGAGCCGGTGCCGTGCTCGTTCGAGAACTGCTACGCCTTCGCCGGGTCGTTCCACTGCGCGACCCTGGACGTGCGCCGGCGCGGGGAGCTCCGGTCGTACGTCGGCCAGGCCCGGCTCGGTCAGGGATCGGCGAGCGTGACGGTGTAGAGCAGCGGCCGGTCCGTCTCGTTGCCGTAACTGTGCGGCCGGTCGCCGACGAAGATCGCCGCGTGGCCGGCCGCCAGGGTGAACCGGTGGCCGTCCAGGCTGAGGGTCAGGGTGCCCTCGTCGACGTACGTGATCTCGCGGTCGCCGGGCAGGTGCGGGGTGCCGTGCCGGGTCTCCCCCGGCTCCAGCCGCCACTTCCACAGCTCCAGCGCCGGCTTCGGGTCGCTGCCGACGATCAGCTGGCCGGTGCCGCCGTGCGGGCCGTGCCACAGCACCGGCTGCTTCGCCGGCGGGACCAGCCGGACCACCGGCTCCGGCTCACCCTCGACGAGCCGGGACAGCGGGATCAGCAGCGCGTCGGAGACCTGGATGAGGGTCTGCAGGGCGGGCAGCTCCGCCCCTTCCTCCAACGCGAGCAGCGCGTCGGTCTGCATCCCCGCCCGGGCGGCCAGGTTCTCCGGGCTCATCCCGTGCGCCGTCCGCACCGAGCGCACGGTCCTTGCCACCAGTGCCGCGACGTTCTTCGACTCCGTCATTCCTCGACCTCTCAGGAACGGGCATCTCGGAAAGCGCGGGCCACGGCACCGTGCGGAGTCTATGCAGAGGCGGAGTCTATGCAGAGGGGGCTGAGAGCAGCGGGATCAGGGGATGGGCTTGCCCTCGACGTCGGTGAACAGGTCGCCGATCGGCACCCCGAAGGCGCGGGACAGCCGCCACAACCCGAGGATGTTCATCCCGCGCTGACCGCGCTCGACCTGGCCGATGAAGGTGCGGTGCATGGCCGCCGCCTCGGCGAGCTGCTCCTGCGACCACCCACGGCTGACCCGCAGCAGCTTCATGCGCAGGCCGAACGCCTTGAGCCGGGCCCGGTCCTCCGGCCCCGCGGCCTCGTCCTGCCCGTCCTGCTGCACTCGTCCACCACCGTCCCGGTCTGCGTCCCGCAAGACAGTAGGGATTCCTTCGCGTTCACTCCACCGCATGTCTGCATCACGATGATGCCTTCCTGCTACTAGAGTACGGGCTCCGGCGATGGGCGACCGAGCGGAGGCGCGATGGACGAGGGTGCGGCGGGGCTGCCGGACGGGCCGGCCTGGCGGCTGTTCGTCCTGCTGGTCCGCCGCAGCCGCGGGACCGCGGAGCTGCTCGAAGACCTGCTCGGCCGGCCGGTGCGGTCCCGGTTGGTCGGCGCCGGGGAGCTGACCCGGGTCGCGCCGCCCGGGCTGGCCCGGCTCGAGACCACCGGGCCGGTGCTGCGCCGGCACCTGCTGCTCGCCGATTCGCTGCCGCCGCACCTGCCGGTCGCGGTGAGCTGGTCGCTGGTCGTCCCGTGGCGGCTGCCGGACGAGGTCGCGGCGGCGCTGCGGGCCGGCGCCGAGCCGCTCGACCGGCTGCTCGTCGGGCGGGGGCTGACCTGGACCGCGGAGCCGGTGGACACCGAGACGCTGCCGGTGGCCGAGGCGTCGACCGCGTTCCGCTGGGCGGCGCCCGGCTCGTCACTGGTCGAGCAGGTCCGGGTCGTGCACCTGCACGGCCAGCCGGTCGCGGTCGTCCTGGACGAGGTGCCCTACCTGGCGCCCCGCGATCCGGACGCTCCGCTGCTGCCGATCCCGGGCGAGCCGACGTTGCCATGAACGATGCAATCATGCATCATAGTGAATCAGTCCACCATCATCACGAGAGGAGTTCAGCTCATGCTGCCCGACGACGCGCGGCCGCAGCTTCCCCGCCGCCGCCCCTGGCGTAGCGATCCAGCCCTCTTCGACCCCGGCGTCCCGGCGCCGGGCCGGCGGCCGCGGCTCGGCAAGACCTTCTACTCGCAGCGGCCGGTCCCGCCCGCCGACTTCGGCTGGTTCGCCGGCCGAGGACCGGTCGCGCCGCTCCCCGCGGAGCTGCTGGTCGGCTGAGCGGTCCCGATCCGCCGGCGGCCCGTCCCCGCCCCTGCCCCCGGCGGGAGCGGGCCGCCGGCCCTCTGGTCGGGAAACTCCGGAGGACCCGGCCGCTCGACCTCGCCGATCCGGTGTCCAGGGCGCCTGCCGGCCGCGGCGGCCCCTTTCCGGGCTTCTTGATACTGACAACGGTTGTCAGTACTGCTAGATTGGCTGGAGCCGGTCTCGCAGAGCCCTAGGAGAGATGCCGTGCGTGCCCGCACGTCGCGCGCCACCGCCCTGGTCCTGCTCGCGAGCGGTGTCGTCCTCGCCGGCTGCGGTTCCGGCGGCGGCGCCAGGGCGGCCGGCGGTTCCGGCGCGGCGGTCCGGCTCGTCGCGACCACCCCGGTCGTGGCGGACTTCGCCCGCACCGTGGGCGGTGACCGGGTCGCGGTCACCCAGATCGTCAAGCCGGGCGTCGACCCGCACGACTACGAACCGTCGCCGGCCGACCTGCTGGCTCTGTCCGACGCCGACCTGGTGGTGGAGAACGGGGTGGGGCTGGAGGCGTGGCTGGCCGACACGGTGAGCGCCGCCGGCTACCACGGCCCGCTGGTGGACAGCAGCCAGGGCCTCGCGATCCGCCGGGGTCGCGGGGGCGAGGGCGACCCGCACATCTGGCACGACCCGCGCAACGCGCAGGCGATGGTCCGGACCATCACCGCGGCGCTGGTCGCGGAGGACCCGGACGGCAGGACGGCGTACGAGGCGAACGCGGCCGCGTACACGGCGAAGCTGGCCGCGCTGGACCGGATGACCCGGGCGAAGATCGACTCGGTGCCGCCGCGGCTGCGCAAGCTGGTCACCGACCACGACGCCTTCGGCTACTACTGCGCCCGGTACGGGCTGAGCTTCGTCGGGTCGGTGATCCCGAGCTTCGACACCTCGGCTGAGCTGTCCGGCCGGCAGCTGTCCGACCTGGTGGCCAAGGTCCGGGCCACCGGCGTGAAGGCGGTCTTCGCCGAGGCCGCGCTGCCGCCGCGGACCGCCGAGACCGTCGCGCGGGAGGCCGGTGTCGAGGTGGTCGGCGGGGAGGGCTCGCTGTACGCCGACGGGCTCGGCCCCGCCGGTTCGCCCGGCGGCACGTACCTCGGGGCCGAGCAGCACAACACCGACACGATCGTGCGGGCGCTCGGTGGCCGGGTCTGACCGGGTCCTGCGCTTCGAGCAGGCCAGCCTCGGGTACGGCCGGTTCCGCGCGGTCGAGCAGGTCGACGGCACGGTCGCGGCCGGCGAGGCGGTCGCCGTGGTCGGGCCGAACGGCGCGGGCAAGTCGACGCTGCTCAAGGGCGTGCTCGGCCTGGTCGCCGTGGTGGCCGGCCGGATCGAGGTGCTCGGCCGGACGCCCGCCCGGGCGCGCCGGGACGTCGCGTACGTGCCGCAGGCCGACACCCTGGACGCCGACTTCCCGGTGACGGCGGCCCAGGTCGTGCTGATGGGTCGCTACCGGGAGGTCGGCTGGATCCGCCGGCCGGGCGCCGTCGACCGCCGCGTCGCCGCGGACGCGCTGGCCGCGGTCGGGCTCGCCGACCGGGCTGGTGCCCGCTTCGGCACGTTGTCCGGCGGCCAGCGGCAGCGGGTGCTGCTGGCCCGGGCGATCGCCCAGCGGCCGGAGCTGCTGCTGCTCGACGAGCCGTTCAACGGGGTGGACACGGTCAGCCAGGAGGCGCTGCTGACCGCGCTGGCGGACCTGCGGGCCGCCGGCGCCGCGGTGCTGGTGTCCACTCACGACCTCACGCTGGCGCAGCGGGTCTGCGACCAGGTCGTCCTGCTCGACCGGCGGCAGGTCGCCTTCGGGCCGACGGAGTCGACGCTGACCCCGGAGCTGCTGCGCGCCGCGTACGGTGGGCAGGCGCTGGTCACCGGTGGCGTCGTCGTGGCCCGGTAGTTCCCTGATGCTGCGGCTGCTGGTGGAGCCGTTCGACAGCCCGTTCATGGCGCGGGCGCTGGTCGAGGCGCTGCTGCTCGGCGTCGTGGGCGGCGTGGCGAGCGTCTTCGTGGTGCTGCGCCGGCTGGCCTTCGTCGCCGACGTGCTGACGCACACGGTCTTCCCGGGCGTGGTGCTCGGCTTCCTGGTCGCCGGCACCGGCGGGATCGTCTGGGGTGCGCTGGTCTTCGCGGTGCTGTCCGCGGTGCTGCTCGCGGTGCTGTCCGCCGGCGGGCGGGTGACCGAGGACGCCTCGATGGCGGTGCTGCTGACCGGCTTCTTCGCCGTCGGGGTGGTGCTGGTGTCGCGGCGGTCCAGCTACACGACCGACCTCACCGCGTTCCTCTTCGGCCGCATCCTCACCGTCGACATGCGACAGATCGTGGTCACCGCCGGGCTGGGCGGTCTGGTGCTGCTCACGCTCGCGCTGCTCGGCAAGGAGCTGGTGCTGCGCGCCTTCGACCCGGACGGTACGGCGGCCCGCGGCTACCGGGTCGTGCTGCTGGACCTGGTGCTCAACCTGCTCGTCGCGCTCGTGGTGGTCGCGGCGGTGCGCGCGGTCGGCACGGTGCTGGTCATCGCGCTGCTGGTGGTGCCGGGCGCGGCGGCCCGGCTGCTGTCGGACCGGCTCGCCGGGGTGGTCGTGCTCGCCGCCGGGATCGGCGCGCTGGCCGGCTGGCTCGGCCTCGCGGCGTCGTACCAGGCCTCGGTGGGGCACGGGCTGCGGCTGGCGTCGGGGGCGACCGTGGTGCTGGTGCTGGTCGTCCTCTACGGGGTGGCCGCCGCGGTGGGCACCGCCCGGGCCCGGACATGACCGGCTACCTGCCGCGCGCCCTCGTCGAGGCACTGCTGGTCGGTGCGCTCTGCGGGCTGGTCGGCGTGCATGTCGTGCTGCGCCGGCTGTCCTTCTTCACCATGGCCATGACGCACGCGACCTTCCCCGGCGTGGTGCTGGCCGCGCTGGTCGGCGTCGACCTGCTGCTCGGCTCCGGGCTCTTCGGCGTGCTGGTGGTGCTGGGGGTGGCCTGGCTGTCCGCCCGGCCGCGCGGCGAGCAGTCGGCGGCGGTCGGCGTGGTGCTGGCGGCCGGCTTCGCGCTCGGCGTCGTGCTGCTGTCCGCGCAGGCCGGCTTCACCCGGGACCTGTCCGGCTACCTGGTCGGCTCGATCCTCACCGTGCAGGCGGGCGACCTGGTGGAGACCGCGGTGGTGCTGGTCGTGCTGGCGGTGGTGCTGGCCGCGGTCGGCAAGGAGCTGGTCTTCGGTGCCTTCGACCGGGCCGGGCTGGTCGCGCTCGGCTACCCGGCGACCCGGCTCGACCTGCTGCTGCTGCTGCTGGTGGAGCTCACCGTGGTGACCGCGGTGCCGGCGGTGGGCACCGTCCAGGCCGTCGCGCTGGTGGTGGCGCCGGCGGCGGCCGCGCGGGTGTGGTGCGACCGGATCGGCCCGATGACCGCGGTCGCGGTGGCCATCGGGACGGCCAGCGGGGTGCTCGGCGTGCTGGTCTCCGAGGTCGCCGAGGTGGCTGCCGGCGCCGCCATCGTGCTGGTGGCGTGCGCCTTCTTCGCCGGCTCCGTGTTGCTGGCCCCGCTTACGCTGGCCGGCAGCGGAGTCCCGGCCGTCGAGGAGGCACGCTGATGACTGCGGACAGTGCCCGGCCCCGGGCGACCCGGCAGGCAGCCGCGGTCCGGGAGGCGCTGGCCGACCGGGACAGCTTCACCAGCGCCCAGGACCTGCACGCCGAGCTGCGCCGCCGCGGCGGCGGGGTCGGGCTGACCACCGTCTACCGGCACCTGCAGTCGCTCGCGGACGCAGGCGCGGTGGACGTGCTGCGCACGCCGGAGGGGGAGTCGGTCTACCGGCTCTGCGGCAGCGGCGAGCACCACCACCACCTGGTCTGCCGGGCCTGCGGCCGTACGGTGGAGATCGAGGGCCGCGAGGTGGAGCGGTGGACCCGGCGGGTGGCGGAGGCGGCCGGCTTCGTCGACGTCGACCACACCGTCGAGGTCTTCGGCACCTGCTCGGCCTGCGCGGCTAGCTGACCACCAGGGCGTGGCGGCGTCCGCCGTCCTAGGACTCCTTGACCGCGATGGTCTCCACCACGTTCGCGACGCGCTCGAAGGAGTCCGCGGCGTCCTCCAGGTCGTCGGCGACCTGCTTGAGGGTGAGCACGGTGATCGCGTCGAAACTGCCGTCGAACAGCCGGGACAGCAGGCCCCGGTAGACCCGGTCGGCCTCGTTCTCCAGCCGGTTGACCTCGATCCAGTACGGCGCGAGGTCGGTCAGCGTGGGCAGCCGGCCCATCGCGTCATACGTGCACCGGGCGGCCCGCCGCAGCAGGTCGACCTGCCGGGCCATCTCGGTCGGCAGAACCTCCAGCTTGGTCAGCACGACGAAGTCGGCCGCCGCCTCCATCGAGTCCATGACGTCGTCGAGCCGGGTGGCCAGCTGGTAGATGTCCTCGCGGTCGAACGGGGTGACGAAGGTCGAGTTCAGCTCGTGGATGATCCGGTGGGTGACAGCGTCGCCGGCGTGCTCGTGCTCCCGCAGCCGGATGGCGAGTTGCTCCCGGTTCGCGCTGACGTTCAGGAACTCCGCGAGCAGGTCGGTGGCCGCGACCAGGTTCTGCGCGGACTCGATGAACATCGGGAAGAAACGGTTGTCGCGCGGCGTGATTCGGAAGCGCACGAGGACTCCAGGTGTCCGGCAGGCGTCGGGACGGTACCTGCCCCGGCACCCGGACCGAGCACCAGGGTCTACCGGCCGAGCGGCGCCATGCTGGCCGGTTGCGTCACCCGCTGCCAGGCGGCCTCCGAGCCGAGGTGGCCGATGCGGATCACCAACGCCAGGCTGACGATGCCGCCGACCAGGGTGACCGCCGCGGCCAGCACCGCGACCGGCCTGGTCCACCCCGGGGTCGCCGTGGCGTCGACCCGCTCCCCGGCAGCCGCGCCGGCGCCACCGCCGACGGCGGCCGGCACCGGCGGGGCAGTGGCCATCCGCCGGGCCAGCAGCGGCGGCAGCACCGCCAGCGCGACCCCGAGCAGCAGCAGCAGCGCCCACGGCAGCAGCTTGTGCGCCAGGTTGGCGTGCCGCTCCATCAGCCCGGCCTCGGCCGCGTCGTTCGGTCCGAAGCGGGCCGACAGCCGGTCGAACAGGCGGCTGCCGGCCTGCTGCGCCACCGGCACCGCCGCCACCGCGCCGATGGTGAGCAGCAGGACGAGCCCGCCGTACCGCCGGCGGAGGGCGGGCACGAGAGCGACGGCGATCCCGGTGAGCGCGGCCAGTGGCAGCAGGACGACGACGAAGTGCACCACCAGCGGATGGGTCGGGACCCCGAAGACGTTGTCCAGCACTCGTCACCTCCGCCGGCGATTCCCCGTCCCAGGGGTACCACGGCCGGGGCAGCCGCCGGGTTCAGCCGGGCCCGGCGCGCCGGCTCGGTGCGGGCAGGATCGGTGGCGTGCGCCGGATTCCTGCCGCGGGCCGGCTGGTTGGGGGCAGGATCGGTGGCGTGCGCCCAACCCCCGCCGCCGGCCGCCCGCTGGGCCGGGCCGCCGCCCTGCTCGCGCTGCTCGCCGGCTGGGCCGTCCTCGCCGTCGCCGGCGCCGCGCCCGCGCTGGCGCACGCCACCGTGGTCGGCACCGATCCGGCCGACGGGTCCCGCCTGGATGCCGCGCCGGCCAAGGTCTCGGTCACCTTCTCCGAGGACGTCTCGGTCCGGGCCGGCTTCGTCAAGGTGGTGGACGCGAACGGCGAGCAGGTCAGCCGGGGCGAGCCGACCGGGTCCGGTCGGGAGGTGTCGGTCCCGCTGCGGTCCGGGCTCGGCGACGGCAACTACATCGTCAGCTACCGGATCGTGTCGGCCGACTCGCACCCGATCGGCGGCGCCTTCTCCTTCGTGGTCGGGGACGGGCCGCTGGTCGCCGCCACCGGCGCGGTGGTGGGCGGCACCACCGACCAGGTGGTCCGCCTCGTGTTCACCGTGGCCCGGTGGGTGTCCTTCGCCGCGGTGATGCTCTTCGGCGGGCTGGCCTTCCTCGTGCTGTGCTGGCCGGCCGGCCGGACCGACCCGCGGGCGCGCCGTCTGGTCTGGACCGGGTGGGGCGCGGCCGCCGCCGGTGCCGTCCTCGGCCTGCTGCTCGAGGGCCCGTACGCGGCCGGCACCGGCCTCCGCGACGCGGTCCGGCCGGCGCTGCTCGACGCGACGCTGTCCACGACGTACGGGCGGATGCTGTGCGCCCGGCTGGTGCTGCTCGGCGCGCTCGCCGTGCTCGCGGTCCGGCTGCTGCGCGACCCGCAGGAGCAGCCGGAGCGGACCCGGGCCCGGGACGAGGACCTGGCCGCCATCGCCGGTCTCGGCGTGCTCGCCACCTACGGCGGGGTGGGGCACGCGGCGGCCGGCAGCCAGCCGACGCTGGCGCTGCTGTCGGACACCACCCATCTGGCCGCGGGCTCGGTCTGGATCGGCGGCCTGGTGATGCTCGCCGGCTGCCTGCTGCCGACCCGGCGGCCCGCGGAGCTGGCCGAGGCGCTGCCGCGGTTCTCCCGGATCGCGCTCGGCGCGGTCGCGGCGCTCGCGGTGACCGGGACGTACCAGGCCTGGCGGGAGGTCGCGCCGCTGCCGGCGCTGTGGTCCACCGGGTACGGCCGGCTGCTGCTGCTGAAGATCGTCGGCTTCCTGCTGCTGGTCGGGCTCGGCAACGTCAGCCGGCTGGCGGTCCGCCGCCGGTACGCGACGCCGGTCGCGCACGCGATGTCCAGCTCGGACACCGCCGATCTGACCGACGCCGAGCAGGACCGGCTGCTGCGGCGGCTGCGCATCTCCGTCGTCCTCGAGGTGCTGATCGCGGCCGCGGTGCTGGCGGTCACCGCGCTGCTGGTCTCGACCGCGCCGGCCCGGTCCACGTACGCGAAGCCGTTCGACGCCACCGTCCAGCTCGCTTCCGGCGGCTCGGCCGCGGTTTCGGTGTCGCCGGCCCGCTCCGGGGCCAACTCGGTCCGGGTCGCCGTCGTGGACGGGCAGGGCCGGCCGGCCGACGCCCGCGAGGTGACGATGACAGCCGCGCTGCCGGTCGAGCAGATCGGCCCGTTGCCGGTGACGCTGAACCGCACCGGCACCGGCGTCTACACCGCCGCCGCCGCCTCGCTGCCCCGGCCGGGCACCTGGGAGCTGGTGGTCCGGGTGCAGATGTCCGAGTTCGACCGGGACGTCGCGCAGGTCGACGTGCCGGTGAGCTGAGCAGTCCACCCGTGACCCTCGCCCCGGGCAGCCGGCGGGGCCGAGCTACCGTGGACGAGCCCGCCGCCGAGCCCATGCCCACGGAGCGACGTGACCCTGCCGCCGATGCCGACGCCGATCCGGGCCGGGGACCTGGACCGTCCCCGGCGGGTCCGGCGTCCGGCCGCCGGCTTCGTCGCCGCCGCGGTCGCGGTGGCGCTCGGGGTCGGCGGCCTGGTCGCCGGGGCCCGCGGGCAGGTGGACGGGTCCCCGCCCGCGGCCGCTCCGGCCGATCCCGCGGCGGCGGGCGGGACGGCGGTCGGCGACGTCACCGTCACCGGTGTCTACATCCGACAGCCCGCCGCACCGGACGTCGCCGCGGCGTACCTGTCGATCCGCAATGCCGGCAGCGAGCCGGACGCGCTGGAGTCGGCGTACTGCGGGGCCGCCCGCAAGACCTTGTTGCACGGGCAGCCTGGCGTGGTGGAGCCCGGCGCGCACACCGACTCCGGCCCGGTCCCGGTGCCGGCGAACGGGTCGGTCACGCTGGCGCCGGGCCGCGGCCACATCATGCTGGAGGGGCTCACCGGGACCCTGCGGCCGGGGGACGAGGTGAGCCTGCTGCTGCGCTTCGCCCGGGCCGGGCAGGTGCTGGTCGAGGCGCCCGTCATCGCGATCGGCGCGCCCGCGCCGGGAGGAGCCACGTCTTGACACGTCGCACGCTCGTCGTGCTGGCCGCGGCCGCGCTCGTCGGGGCACTCGCCGGGTGCGGCGGTCCGGCGCCGGCGGCGACCAGCACGGCCGCGCTCTCGGCCGCGCCGACGCCGGCGGGGACGTACCGGGGGCTGCAGCTGGACCCGGCGCAACCGCGGCCGACCTTCACGCTGGTGGACACTGCCGGCGACCGCTTCGACTTCGCCGCCCGGACGCGCGGCCGGCCGACGCTGCTCTTCTTCGGCTTCACGCACTGTCCGGACGTCTGCCCGACCACGATGGCCGACGTCGCCAGCGCGCTGCGCGGGGTCGCCGAGCCGCTGCGCAGCACGGTCCGGGTCGTCTTCGTCACTACCGACCCGGCCCGGGACAGCGGCCGGGTGCTGGCCGGCTGGCTGCGGAGCTTCGACGCGGGCCTGCCGGCCCGGTTCGTCGGTCTCACCGGCACGGTCCCGCAGGTGCAGGCGGCGCAGGCGGCCGCCCGGGTGCCGGTCGCCACCGACGGCGGGCAGACCCACTCGGCGGAGCTGCTGCTGTACGGGCCGGACGACTACGCCCGGGTGGCGTACGTGGCCGGCAGCACGCCGGAGGACATCCGGCACGACCTGCCGCTCGTGCTGCGGGGAGCCTGAGGTGCCGAGGTTCGCGGTGCCGGCGGGGGCGGGGGAGTGGGTCGCCACCGCGGCCCGGCTGCTGCTGTCCGGGGTGTGGCTGTGGGCCGGGCTGGCGAAGATCGGCGACCCGGCCGCCGCGGTGCGCGCCGTCCGGGCGTACCGGGTGCTGCCCGAGTGGCTGGCGCAGGGGGTCGGCTACGGGCTGCCGTTCCTGGAGCTGACGCTGGCCGCGCTGCTGCTGGCCGGCCTCGCCACCCGGGTCGCTGCCGCGGTCTCCGCGGTGCTGCTGGTGGTCTTCCTCGCCGGGATGGTCTCCGCGGCGGCCCGCGGCCTGCAGATCGAGTGCGGCTGCTTCGGCGGCGGTGGCGACCTCGCGGCCGGGCAGTCCACCGCGTACACCGGGGAGATCGTCCGGGACGCGGCGCTGCTGCTGGTCGCGCTGGCGCTGCTGCGCTGGCCGCGCAGCCGCTTCGCCCTCGACAACGCGGTGCGCGTGTCGGCGGAGTCCGGAGTGGACGTCGGCCGGGTCGGCCCGCGGCGCACCGCGGAGGCGCGCCGCCGGCTGGCCGAGCTGGCCGAGCGGCGGCGGCGGCAGGGCGAGCGGCGGCTGCGGCTGACCGGCGCCGTCGCGGGTGTCCTGCTGGTCCTGGCGACCGGCGTCGGGATCGGCGTGCAGGCCGCCCGGGCGCCCAGCGGGGACGGTCCGTCGCCGCAGTCGGTCACCGTCGCCGACGGTGTCACGGTGGGACGGTCGTCCGCCTGGGTCACCCTGGACGTGTACGAGGACCCGCAGTGCCCGGCCTGCAGGCAGTTCGAGACCGGGTCCGGCGGGACCGTCGCCGGCTGGGTCGCGAACGGCACGGCCAAGGTCAACTACCACGTCATCTCGTTCCTGGACAGCGCCTCGACCACCCGCTACTCCTCCCGGGCCGCGAACGCGCTCTACTGCGCGGCCGACGCCGGGGTCTTCCAGCGCTACCACGAGCTGCTGTTCGCCAACCAGCCGGCGGAGGGTTCGGCCGGGCTGACGTACGACCAGCTGGTGCAGCTCGGCCGGCAGGCCGGCGGCACCGGCGCCGCCTTCGAGACCTGCATCCGCAACCGGCCGTACGCCAGCTTCGTCGCCCAGATCTCGGAGCGGGCGTCCCGGGACGGCGTGTTCGGCACCCCGACCGTGCTGGTGGACGGCAGCCCGGTGCAGCCGGTCACGCTCGCCGCGCTCCGTGCCGCCGTCGACCGGGCGTCCTGAGCCGGCTGCCGGGGCCGCCCCGTCGCGTTCGGACTCCTGGGGCTGCCGGCTGGTGGGTGACGCTCATGCCGTCAACGCGGCCACCGCGGCGTCCACATCGGACTGCGTCGTGTAGAGGTGGAAGGACGCCCGCAGCGAGCCGGCCCGGGTGGCGGCCCGGATCCCGGCGGCCGCCAGCCGCTCCGCCGCGCCGTCCCAGTCCACCGAGACGATCGCCGAGTCGCCCGGCGGCAGCCCCAGCCCGGCGCGGAAGCGGTTGGCCAGCGCGACATCGTGCGCGTGCGCGGCCGGCACCCCGATCGACTCGACCACCGCCAGCGTCGCCGCCGTGCCGACCCAGTCGAACCAGCCCGGGGAGACGTCGAAGCGGCGCGCGTCCTTGGCCAGCCGCAGCGGCGGCCCGTAGTAGGACGCGTGCACGTCGTCGCCGGCGAACCAGCCGGCCGCCAGCGGCCGGACCCGTTCCGCCAGCGCCGGCTGCAGCACCAGGAAGGCCGAGCCGCGCGGCGACATCAGCCACTTGTACGCCGCGCACACCAGCACGTCCGAATGCCGCGAGTCGACCCGCAGCCAGCCCACCGCCTGGGTGGCGTCCACGATCGTGATCGCCCCGTACGCGTCCGCCGCCGCGGCGACCTCGGCCATGTCCGCCACCTCGCCGGTGGCGGACTGGACCGCGCTGTAGGCCACCACGTCGGTGCGCTCGTCGATCGCGTCCACCAGCCGTCCGGTCGGGACGGTCAGCACCTGGATGCCGCGGTCGGCGTGCACCAGGTAGGGGAAGAGGTTCGACGCGAACTCGATGTCCGGCGCCACCACCCGCGCCCCGTCCGGCAGCGCGGCGGCGACGAGGCCGACCAGCGCGGACACCTGGCTGCCGACCGCGACGTCCGCCGGGTCCGCACCGACCAGCCGGGCGAAGGAGTGCCGTGCCCGCTCGCAGGCCGCGGCCCACTCCTCCCAGGAGGTCCGCCCGCCCCGCCAGTCCGCCAGCGCGACCTGCAGCGCCAGCCAGGCGGACCGCGGCGGCAGACCGTAGCTGGCGGTGTTGAGGTAGCCGGGCTCGGCGTCCCACAGGTCAGGGATGCGGTGCGTCACCCCCCGACCCTACGAGGTGCGCTCGCCCGTCCCGAAGTGCTCGTGCACACCCGCCAACCCTCATGCAGCGCGCCGGCCGCAATCGAGATCCCGGCCATGCCCGGCCGGGGCCTACCCGAGGCCGGGCAGGGGAGGCTCGCCGCCGGACCAGTCCACCCGGCGGCGGGCCTTCCCGACCTCCACCCGCGGCACGGTCCCGTTCGGGACCACGACCACCTCCGCCCGCAGGCCGAGCCGCTGCTGCAGCGCGCCCGCGACCGCCTCCCTGGTCTCCTCCGCCGGACCGTCCACTTCGCACGCGACGAGCAGCCGGACCGCGACATCCCGCCGGTCCACCACGATCAGGTAGTGCGGCGCCACCCCAGGATGCGCGAGCAGCACGGCCTCGACCTCGCTGGGATAGACGTTGACCCCTCGGACCACGACCATCTCGTCCACCCGGCCGGTGACCTTGCTCATCCGGACCAGCGTCCGTCCACACCTGCACTGTCCGGAGTGGAGGGACGCGATGTCGCCGGTGCGGTAGCGCAGCAGCGGCAGCGCCTGCTTGGTCGGCGTGCTGAAGGTCAGCTCGCCCGGGCCGCCCGCCGGCTTCGGCTCCCCGGTCACCGGGTCCAGCGTCTCCACCAGGAAGTGGTCCTCGTTGACGTGCAGCCCGTCCTGCGCCTCGATGCACTCGCACGCGACGCCGGGGCCGATCACCTCGGACAGACCGTAGATGTCCAGCGCCTTCAGCGGCAGCAGCTCCTCGATCTGCCGGCGCAGCGCCTCGCTCCACGGCTCCGCGCCGAAGACGCCCGCCTTGAGACTCGTGGCCTCGACGCCCGCCTCGCGCAGCGCCTCGCCCAGGTGTATCGCGTACGACGGGGTGCAGGTCAGGATGTCCGGCCGCAGGTCCCGCAGCATGGTGACCTGCCGCTGGGTCATCCCGGCCGACAGCGGCAGCACGGTCGCGCCGAGCGTGATGCCGCCCTGGTGGATGCCGATGCCGCCGGTGAACAGCCCGTAGCCGTACGCGTTCTGGATCGTGGAGGTGCTGGTCGCCCCGGCGGCGGCGAGCGCGCGGGCGCACATCTGACCCCACAGCGCCAGGTCGTCCCGGGTGTAGCCGACCAGCGTCGGCCGCCCGCCCGTCCCGCTCGACCCGTGCACCGCCACGACCTCGTCCCGCGGGACCGCCAGCATGCCGAAGGGGTACGTGTCCCAGAGATCCTGCTTGCGGGTGGTCGGCAGCCGAGCGAGGTCGCCCAGCGTGAGGTCCTCGCCCTTGTCGACGCCGGCTTCCCGGAGCCGCCGGCCCTGCACCCCGTCCACCGCGATCAGCCGGTCGACCAGCCCCCGCAGCCGCCGCTCCTGCACCGCGGCCCGTTCGTCGGTCGACATCGCCTCGGCCGCTCGATCGAACATCGACCACCCTCCCGCCGCGCCGTCGCGTCCGCCCCAGGATGTACCATGGCTCGGCACCAAGGGGCTGTGGCGCAGCTGGTAGCGCACCACACTGGCAGTGTGGGGGTCAGGGGTTCGAGTCCCCTCAGCTCCACCAGAGCGGTCTTACTTGAACCGTGGCCCCCAAGCGCCACGGCAAGCAGGTCCGCTCCGGTGACGTCAGACCACGCAACCCCGCCCGAAAGGTCGGGGTTGTTG
>JBJMII010000020.1:0-34798 GCA_045806925.1 Mycobacteriales bacterium | reverse complement strand
TCCCGCCGACCTTGATGGTCAGCTTGTCGTACTGGATGGTGGTCGTCGTCTCGGCGGTGTCGATGTGCAGGTAGAAGGCCAGCGTCGAGGCGGTGCAGCCGGCCGGGACGGTGACCGACTGGGAGATCGACTCGGTGGCGCTGAAGCCGTAGCCGTCGAGGTAGGACGAGTTCAGGCCGCTGTGCGCCGGCTCCCCGTACGCCGACCAGTTGCCGATCGTGCCGGTGTTGCCGGACCAGCCGGTCGTACCGGACTCGAAGCCGGGGTTGACCAGCTTCTGGCCCGGGCTGGTGCAGCCGCCGGCACCGCTGATGGTGAAGGTGAAGGTCGTGCTGCCCGAGCCCGTCCCGCTGGTGGCGGTGACCGTCACCGTGTACGTCCCGGCGGTCGTCGGGGTGCCGGAGACGGTGCCGCTGGACGAGCCGATGCTCAGGCCCGGCGGCAGCCCGGTGGCCGACCAGGTGTACGTGCCGGCCGGCGAGGCGGTCAGGGTGAACGGCGTGATCGCCGTGCCCACCGTGCCGGTCGTGTTGCCGGGGTTGGTGACCGTCACGGTGCCGCCGGACGTGCAGGTCGGGTCGCCCGCCTGCGCCGGCACGCTCACCGCGTCCCAGGCCGCCTTGACGGCGTTGAAGTTCGTGCAGTTGCCCGGGGTCAGGTTCTTCGCCGCGTTCAGGGTCGCGGTCCGGTAGCGCAGGTAGGTCATCCCGGCGGTCTTGCTCAGCATCGCGTTGTAGAAGATCGTCGCCGCGGTCTGCACGCCGATGCCGGTCACCGTCGAGCCGTTGCAGGTCGGGCTGGCCGGCTGCCCGCCGCCGGCCGCGCTGCCCTTCGCGACGAGGGTGAACCAGTGGTCGAACGGCCCGGCCGCCGCGTGCGTCTCCATGGTCGGGATCGACGAGGAGTAGCAGTTCGGGTCGCCGACCTGCGACGGGTCGTACATGACCCGGATCGGGCCGGAGCCGACGAGGTTGATCTCCTCGCCGATGGTGTAGTCACCGGGGTCGTTCGGGTTGTTGGCGAAGAACTCCAGGGACGTGCCCATGATGTCGCCGGTCGCCTCGGAGACGCCGTTGCCGGACTGCCCGCCCGGGGTGGTGCTGTCCAGCGCGTGGCCGTACTCGTGGCCCACCACGTCGAAGGAGCCGATCCAGGCGCCCGACTGGTTGTGCCCGATCGCGACCCGCGAGCCGTCCCAGAACGCGTTGAGGTCGTTCAGGCCGACGTCGACCGGGTACCCGCCGCCGGAGCCGTTGATGCCGGACCGGCCGAACCAGCTGCCGAACATGTCCCACTCGCGCTGGACGCTGTAGAGCGAGTCGACGCAGCCGGTCTCGATGTTGGTGGAGACGCCGTTGCCCCAGACGTCGTCGGTGCCGGTGAGCACCGCTCCGGTGTTGTAGTTGCGGCAGCGCAGGCCGGACCGGGTCGGGTCGGTCATCGAGAACGAGCTGCCGGAGCCGCTGGTGGCGATGCTCACCGAGCCGTAGATCCAGCCGGTGCCGGTGCCCTCGGACACCTCGTCGTAGGTGTGCAGGACGGCGCCGCTGGTGGCGTCGACGAAGACGTGCAGGGCGCTCGGCCGCTGGCCGGTGTGCCCGCGCACCACGCTCTCGTACGCCAGTCGCGGGGTGCCCAGCGCGTAGACGACCAGCGCGGGGGCGCCGACCGAGTCGACCGTCGCCCGCTGCGCCGTGCGGGCGATCGTGGCCGCGGCCCCGGCGCTCACCTCGGGACTGGTGCCGGCCAGCTCGATGGTGGCGGTCTGCCCGACCGAGGTGGACAGCACCCGGCCGGTCCTGTCGGTGACCACCACGAAGTCGCCGCCGTAGACCCGCAGGCCCTGGTACGTCCGCTCGTACGGGACGTACTGCAGGCCCTGCCGGGAGGAGATCACCGGCCGCTGCACGTAGGCGTCCCCGGCGGCGGCATGCAGCTGCGGCGCCCGCGCGGCGACGAGGGCCGCGGCTGATCGCGCGGCCAGCGCCTGCGGGCTGCCGGGAGCGGGAGCGGCCTCGGCGGTGGAGGCGATGGCGGTGGAGGCACCGGCGACCAGCACGGCGGCGGCACCCAGGACGAGGAGGCGTCTCACGGGACTCCCTTCCCGAGAGCAGGACCGGCCGACCGGCCGATCCCGGCGGTGACGAGCGGTGTCGCCAATGTGGCAGACGGCCGAGTGCACGTCAGCAGGAAAGGGCAAAGAGGCACCGAGTGGGTGAGTCGGGCATGACAAGGAGCAAATCCTCGTCCGGCGCGCCTCTGGCTGCTGTCCGGTTCATGCCTTATCGTCAGCAGTCGTGTCTCACTGTCCCGCCGCGGGACGGCGATCGCGCTCGAGACGGAGGCCGCTGTGGCCGGATCGACCAGCAGAGTGCGCCGGACGGCTCTCGGGGCGGCGGCCGGCTGCGCGGCCCTGGTGGCGGCGGTGCTGCCGGCGGTGGCCGCACCGGCGACCGCCGCCGCCTGCACGCCGGCCCAGGTGATCGCCAACCCCGGCTTCGAGGCCGGCACCACCCCGTGGACGGCCACCTCCGGGGTGGTCGGGGGCGCCACCGCCGGCCAGCCCGCGCACGGCGGGACCCAGCGGGCCTGGCTGGACGGCTACGGCGGCACCCGCACCGACTCGCTGAGCCAGACCGTCACGCTGCCGGCCGAGTGCACGACCGCGACGCTCAGCTACTGGCTGCACATCGACACCGCCGAGACCGGCTCGACCGTCTTCGACCGGCTCACCGTGGCGCTCGGCGGCAGCACGGTCGCGAGGTACGACAACACCCAGGCTGCCGCCGGCTACCAGCAGCGCAGCGTCGACGTCTCGTCCTTCGCGGGGCGGACCGTCGCGCTGACCTTCACCGGGGTCGAGGACTCCAGCCTGCAGACCAGCTTCGTGGTCGACGACACCGCGCTGGACGTCTCCGGCGGGACGCCGCCGCCGTCGAGCACCCGGACCCCGGACAACGTCGCGTACACGATCGCGCTGACCAGCGACGGGACCGGCGCGACCTGGACCGGCACCGAGCAGGTGAGCTTCACGAACGTCGCCTCGACCACGCTGGCCGAGGTCTACCTGCGGCTGTGGGACAACTACCACGGCAGCTGCCCGACCGACCAGCCGGTCAAGATCACCAACCTGACCGGGGGGACCGCCGGCGCGCTGGAGGTCGGCTGCACCGCGATGAAGGTGACCCTGCCGGCTCCGCTCGGGCAGAACCAGAGCGCGACGATCGGCTTCTCGCTGTCGATCGCGGTGCCGAACGGCTCGGACCGGTTCGGCCGCAGCGGCCCGTACGCCTACATCGGCAACGCGATCCCGGTGCTGGACGTCAGGGACGCGGCCGGCTGGCAGCTCGCGCCGTACACGAACAACGGGGAGAGCTTCTACACGCTGGCCTCGAACTACTCCGTGCGCCTGGACCACCCGTCCTCGCTGCTGGTGCCCGCGACCGGGACGAGCGTCGACGCCGCCGGCACGGCCGGGCGGACGGTGACCACGGCGACCGCGACCAAGGTCCGCGACTTCGCCTGGGCGGCCGGTCCGTTCGCCCGGTCCTCGACCACCACCCCCGCCGGCACGAGGGTCAGCACCTACTGGACCAGCGCGATCAGCTCGGCCACCGCGGCCTCGCTGCAGAGCACGTCCGCGACCGCGATCGACGCGCACGCGAGCCGCTTCGGCGCGTACCCGTACGGCGAGGTCGACGTGGTGCTGGACAACACGTTCTGGTTCGGCGGGATGGAGTACCCCGGCTTCGTGCTCGACTCCCCCAGCGGCACCGCGGCCATCCACGAGCTCGCCCACCAGTGGTGGTACGGGATCGTCGGCGACGACGAGTACGCCGACCCGTGGCTGGACGAGTCGTTCGCGGACTATGCGACCGACCTCGCACGGGGCATCGACGGCACCGGCTGCTGGCACCCGACCTGGCAGTCCGGCGCGGAGAAGATCTCCAACCCGATGTCGTACTGGGACGCGCACCCCTCGCGCTACGGCACCGTCGTCTACACCTACGGCAGGTGCGCGCTGCACGACCTGCGCCGGACCATCGGGACCACCGCGATGACCAACCTGCTGCGGTCGTACGGGGCGTCGCACTGGTACGGCGTGTCGACCCCGGCCGACTTCAAGGCCGCCGCGCAGGCGGCGACCACGGTCGACCTCACCTCGTTCTGGACCACGCACCGGATCTGAGCGTGGGCGCCGGCGCTACCAGCGGGTGGCGCCGGCCAGCAGCCGGACCAGCGCGACCGCCGCCTCCGGCCGGTCCGGGTCGGTCGGGCAGTCGATGTAGTCGACCGTCGTGCCGGCCACCGTGACGGCGTAGGAGAAGGCGTCCAGACAGCTCGTCGGCGGAGGCGTGCGCGCCGCCTCGGCCGCCAGCCGGGGGTCGGCGGCGAGCCGGCGCAGCTGCTCGAGCTGCGGCCCGGTCAGCCGACCGGACTCGGCGGCCGCGGTCCGCCGGGTGCGCCGCCACCGCCCGTCCGGCTGCACGACGAGAGTGTCCCGGACGCCGGCGAAGCCGCCGGTGCGTACCGCGCCGACCAGTCCGGCGGCCGTCGTCCCGGACGGTGTCGTCCCGGGCGGTGTCGACCGGCCGGGCGTCGACTCGCCCGGTGCGGCGCAGCTGGCCAGCACCAGGAGGACCAGCACGGTCGCTCCGCGTCCCCTCGTCGGTCGCAGCATGCCGGTGGGACGCGGGCGCGGCGGCGGCAGTTCCCGCCGGCACCGGCGGCTGTCCCGGGTCACGGCCGGCCGGCCCGCGGTCGAGCGGTCCGCGGTGGGCACCGCCCGGCTATGCATCCGGCACGCCCGCTGCCGCCTGGCCGGCCGTGCCGTCCGGACCGTCGTCGAGTGGCTTCACCGCCAGGAACTCGCCTTTGCCGACCTCGACCAGCGTGCAGACGTAGCCCGGCTCCGCCTCGACCAGCCGGCGGAACGGCGCCACCTCCGCCGCATGCGAGGTCGCGTTGTCGACGACCAGCGTGCCGCCCGGGCGCAGCACCCGGTGGATCGTCTCCCACCAGCCCGGGTAGTCCGGCCGCTCGGAGTCGAGGAAGAGCAGGTCGACGCTCCCGTCCGGCAACGACCGGAGATAGTCCCCGCCGTCGCCGCGCCACAGCTCCACCACCGACTCCACGCCGGCCCGGCGGAGGTTGGCCGCGGCCTCCCGCTGCACCTCGGCGTCGATGTCGACCGAAACCAGCCGGCCGCCGGCGTCGCGCACCGCGTCGGCGAACCAGATCGTCGAGTAGCCGTTGGAGGTGCCGATCTCGACGACGGTCCGGGCGGCGGTCGAGTGCAGCAGCAGCCAGAGCAACGCGGCCGCGTCCGGCTCCAGGTTGCGCCGCCGCTGCCGCCGGTCCGGCTGGGCCGCGTCGTAGCGCAGGCCGTCCTGGTAGAGCTCGTCCAGCAGCCGGGTCAGCAGCGTGTCCACGTACGGGATCGTCGCGTACGGGGGGAGCGCCGGACCGGCCGGCCCGGCGCTCCGCCGAGGCGCCGCCGTCAGACGGAGGCCACCGTCTCCCGCGTGCCGTCGATCTCGATGACGACGTCTCCGCGTACCTGGCGCTTCGCGAAGGCGGAGTTCGCCCGGACGAGCCGCGGCGGCTCCGCTCCGGCCACGCCGACCCTCGTCCCCAGCACGCTGTCGAGGCGCCTGAACAGCTGCTCCTTGGATGCCATGCACTTCTCCTTTCCGCGGTGGTGCGGTCGACGCCGGTCAGGTCAGCGTCACCGGCGGCCCGAGGTCGCCGACGACGAACCGGACGTCCGGCAGCTCGATGTCTGCCGCCTGTCCGCGCAGTACGTCCGGGAAGTTCTTGGCCAGCCAGGACATCATCGTGGCCATGTCCTGCCAGGTCTCCCGGTTGGTGTGCGCGAAGCACTCGTCGAGGGTGGTCTGCAGCGACGGGTCCTCCCGCAGCCACTCGTCGATCTGCTCGCCGGTGTAGAGGACGTGGTTGATCTCGTCCTGCATGATGTCCGCGAGCACGGGCAGCGCGGCGTCGCTGAGCTGGGGGAACTGCCGCCGCTCCAGTGCCGCGCGGTACATCCGGAGCACCGTCCAGGACCGGATCTCGATCGAGTGCACCCGGCAGATGAAGGCGCGCAGCTCGTCGTCGAAGTCGAGCACCTCGTCGGCCGCCTTCGGGTCCGGCTCCTCCTGCACGGCCTCGTAGCCGGTCGCCGGGACCAGGTCGTGGAACTGGCGGGAGTGCTTCATCTCCTCCCCGACGTGCCGGTGCATCTTCTTGTACAGCGGCTCGTCCGCGTACTTGTCCGCGATGACCTGGATGCGCGCCGCCCCCTTCGCCTCGTCGATCGAGTTCTGCACGAGGTTGAAGGCGACCATCCGAGGGCTCGACAGCACCGTGTCGGTGATGCCGGTCATCGCCGGTGTGCCGTACGCGAGGGCGCCGCCGCCGAGCGCCTGCTCCATCGACCGGAGATAGGTCGGACCTGGGCTGATCCCGGAGTCGCGGTAGAGCTGCTTGAGATCGTCGAGGACGTCGTACATGCCGTCTCCTCGGACCCTGCGATCGGATCTGACGTCGTGCCGTCGTGTCCGGCCGGCCCCGCAGAACCAGACTATCAAGCAGCGATCGGCACGACGAGTTGGTTCCTTTCCGAAACTCCCCGCTCCTAAACAGGTTCAGCCGAAATCGGACCGATCAGCGCACCGTGATCTCCAGCCCGCAGGGGTCCACCTCGACCGTGGCGGTGCGCCGGAAGTGCTCCCGGTCGCGGGTCAGCGCCAGGTACGGAGCCACGTCGTCGCGGTAGAAGGGGTGCGTGACGTCGTGCGCGAGCACCAGCGCGCCGGGTGCCAACCTGGGCAGGGCGGCGGTCAGCAGCGGCGCGTAGCCGCGCTTGCCCTCCTCCGGCGAGTCGACGTCGAGGTAGAGCAGGTCGACCGGGCGGTCGAGACGGGCGAGCAGGTCCGCGGCGTCGGACCGGACCACGCGCACCGCGTCCGCGGCGCCGAGCGCGCCGAAGTTGGCCGTCGCGGCGTCGACCGCCGGCCCGAGGACATCGCAGGCGAGCAGGCTGTCGGCCCGATAGAGCGGATCCGGCGGCAGCGCCGGGCCGAACACCCACACCGCCGCGTAGCCCACGAACGATCCCAGCACCAGCACGTCCCGCGCCTGCCTGGCCGCCGCGAGCCCGAACAGCAGCCGGCGGGCGAGCGGGGTCATCGTGGTGTGCGGGACGGTGAAGGCGGCCCGCACCCGCTCGTCGAGCGCGTGGAACGCGGCCGCCGGGAAGGGCGGCCGCTCCGCGGGCACGAGGCCGGCCGCGGCCAGCTTGCCGAGCAGGACCTCGGTGAGCTCGTCGAGCTCGGCCGCGTCCGGCGGCTCCTCCATCGGCGCGGTCAGCGCATCGTCCGCCGGCGCGGCGATGGGCTCTTCAACCGGTGCGCTGAGCTCGGGCTGGTCGTCACCGTGCATCAGCACCTCCACCGAGCGGGACGGTAGGTCCGAGAGCGGGCCGATCAGGGCTTATCGTACGGAGCCAGGGCATCGCCGGTAAGGCACCGGCGCCGAGCAGAGCGGGACGGTCGGGTGTCGCCGGGACGGATCGCGTTCATCGAGACGAGCCTCGGAGGCAGTGGCCTGCTGGCGATGCGGAAGGCCCGGGACCTGGGTGCCCAGGTGCTCTTCCTGACCCGCGGACGCGACTACTACGACGCCCGCGGCGAGGTCTTTCCCGCCCCGCCGGACCCCGTCGACGACCTGGTCACGTGTGACACGTTCGACTCGGTCGCGGTGGCCGGCGTGCTGGCCGGGCGGGCCGTGGACGCGGTCGTCTCGCCGGGCGAGTACTTCGTGGCGGTCGCGGCCCAGGCGGCCCGGCTGGTCGGCGCCCGCGGCCTGGCCCCGGAGGCAGCCGCGGCCGTACGGGACAAGGAGGTGACCTCGCGCCGGTGCGCGGCCGCCGGACTGCCGGTGCCACGGTCGGTGCCGGTCGGGCCCGACGACGAGCTGGACCGGGCCCGATCGGTCGGCTTCCCGTGCGTCGTCAAGCCGGTGGACGGCGCCGCCAGCGCCGGGGTCGCCTTCTGCGAGTCGGACAGCGACCTGCGGGCCGCGGTGCAGGCCGTCCGGGCGGCCGCGGTCACCGCTCGCGGCCAGCTGCGGCCGCGCCGCGCGGTGGTGACGGAGTACGTCCCGGGCGCCGAGGTCAGCGTGGAGACGATCAGCCACGACGGCGTGACCGACGTGCTGGCCTGTACGGACAAGCACGTCGCGGGGCTGCCGCACTTCGTCGAGATCGGGCACACCGTGCCGGCCGCCCTGACCCCCGCGACCCGGTCGGCCTGCGCGCGGCTGGCCGTCGCCGCGCTGGCGGCGGTCTCCTTCGACCTCGGCGTGGCGCACGTCGAGATCAAGCTCGGCCCGGACGGCCCGGTGCTGCTGGAGGTCAACGGCCGGCCCGCGGGCGACCGGATTCCCGAGCTGGTCCGGCTGGCGTACGGGACGGACCTGCTGCGCGACTGGGTCCGGGTGCACCTCGGGCTGGCGCCGCAGCCGCGGCCGGCGGCGGAGCCGCGGGCGGCGAGCATCCGCTACCTCACCGCCGCACCGGGGACGGTGGCGCGTGCCACCGGAGTCGAGCTGGCCGGGCGCGTCCCGGGTGTTGTGGCGGCCGCGCTGGAGGTGGCGGCCGGCGACCAGGTGGGCCCGCTCGAGGACAGCCACGGCCGGGTCGGCTGGGTCGTCGCGACCGGACCGGACGCCGCGACCGCCGAGCGGGCCGCCGAGGTCGGCTGCGGCCAGCTCTGCGTCCGCATCGCCGGCGCATGACCGGTTGCCGGATCACCCCCGTCACGGTCCGGGGGCCGCCCCCGGGGTGACTCGGCCGCCGGCGCCCCACCGCGCCCAGCCCGGATCGGCGAAGGCCGCCGGCACCGAGACCTGCGCACGCAGCCGCCGGGCCTCGTCCCGGTTCCACCGCTCGGCCGAGCCGTCGGCCGGGTCCGCCGGCACCTTCAGGCTCCACAGCGGGCGCAGCCGGCCGCCGCGGTTGACCTTCGCCTGCACCGCCTCCCGGCCCAGGTGCAGCCGGCTCAGGCCACGCTCGTAACCGAACCGGGCAGCGTGGTAGAAGAACAGGTTGAAGTACTCGAACCTGCCCCCCAGCCGGCCGTAGTCGAGCCCGACCAGCCGCTGGTAGAGGGTGTCAGCCCAGGGGTACGCGAGCACGCCGCCGACGAGCCGGCCGCCGTCGCGCAGCGTCAGCACCACCGCCTGCGGAGCCAGCGCGGCGGCCTGCCGCTCGAGCAGCCGCCGGCAGTAGTCGTCGTCGGCCTGGTGCCCGTACCGGCGCTGAACCTGCCCGAACAGCGGCGCCAGCGCTGCCCAGCAGTCCCCCGCCGGCTCGACGCCGAGGGTCAGGCCGGCCTGACCGAAGACGCCGATCTCGTGCCGGATCTTCCATCGCCGCTTGCGGGGCAGCGCGTCCAGGTAGTCGGCGAACCCGCTGCCGGGCAGGTCGATCACGGCGTCGGCGGCCGACAGCAGGGGCACGCCGCCCGGGACCAGTGGACGGAGCCGTTCCGCGCCGGCGCTGTCGAGGTAGAGGAACAGTGCGCCGTCCACGGACTCCGCCGCCGCCCGCGCGGCGAGCCCGGCAAGCAGCACCCGGCCGACCGCCGCCGCCTCCGACCCGGCGAGGTCCGGATGGACCAGCAGGTCGTTGGCGTACCCGCGGCGGGCGCCGGCCAGCAGGTACCGGCCCCGCCAGCGGCCGTCCACGCATCGGTCGGGCCGGTAGAAGTCGTTGGTCTCGTGCTCGACCAGGTAGGTCGGCAACGCGCCGGCGAGCCGCCCGGCCCGGTGCACCAGCAGGTAGCGGGCACCGACCCGCTGGCCGCGGTCCTGCGCCCGCAGCCAGTCCCAGCCGAGATAGAAGCTGCGCCCGGCGACCAGCGCGTTCCAGTCCGCTGCCGGCACCTCGGCCAGGGCGCTCACGGCGGAGGTCGCCAGCTCTGCGTCGCCGGTCACGCCGGACCCTCGACCTCAGCGGTGAGCACCCGGACCGTACGCCGGGCGTAGGCCAGCGCCTCCTCCAGCTCGTCGCGGCTGCCGGCCTGCAGCAGCAGGCTGCCGACCCGGTCCGCCGAGGACCGCAACGGGTGGACGGTGTGGCCGGGCCGGAGCCGCACCCGGGCACGGACGACCGCCGGGTGCGCCCGGAGCTCGTCAAGCCCCTCCACCGCGGTCAGCACTCCGGGCCGGGCGGTCAGGTAGCAGCTCGCCGCGTACCGGTCCGGCGGGCCGGTCGGCGGCGGCGGCAGCGGCATCCGCAGGGCGAGCCGGACCACCATCTCGTACCAGCTGAACCCGTACGTCAGCTCGAGGACGTCGAGAAGGCGGTCACCGGGCGTCCGGACGGCGACCTCCAGCAGGCGCGGTCCCGCGGCGGTGACCCGGAACTCCAGGTGCACGATGCCGGTGCGCATGCCAAGCGCCGCCACGGTGCCCGCGGCGAGGTGCGCCACCTGCCCGGCGGTCTGCTCCGGTAGCTCCGCGGCGGCCCGGTGTACCAGCTCGACGAAACCGGGCGGGCCGGTCGTCTCCTTCGCGGTGACGTTGCCGAACCATATGCGGCCGTCCTCGACCAGCCCCTCCCAGCTGTACTCGGGGCCGGCCGCGTACCGCTCGACCAGCAGCGCGCCCTCCGCGCCGCGGCGGCGGCAGAGCTCCCGGTAGCCAGCGGCCGTCGAGACCAGCTCGACGCCCAGGCTGCCGCTGGCCGACAGCGGCTTGACCACGACCGGCAGCCGCTCGGCGACCCAGCCGGCGACCGCGTCCAGGTCGTCGGTCAGCACATGGTCGGGCTGCGGCAGCGCCCGGGCGGCGAACCGGCCGCGCTGCAGGGCCTTGTTGCGGGACAGCACCGCCGCCGGCAGCGACGGACCGGGGAGGCCGAGCCGGTCCTGCACGAGGGCCGCGCCGACCACCTGCGGGTCGGCGAAGGCGACGACACCCTCCGGCTGGCGGGCAGCGGCCGCGGCCTCGACCGCCGCCGCCCACGCCTCGTCGAGCTGCCCGGCCGTCGGGTGGCCGCCGACGAGCCGGTCACCGAGCTCGGCCAGCACGTCGGCCGTCTCCACCGCGCGGACCCCGACCCCGAGCCCGTCGCAGGCGTCGAGGTAGGGACGCCCGGTCACGCCGATGCCCACGAGCAGGAGCTCGGTCATCGGACTCGCCGGGTGCCCGCCACGCCCCTCCCTCTCACTCGCAGCCGTCGTCGGGTCAGCATAGGGTCACCGGACGCGGGGGATCAGCGTCGATCCACACCGGGTCCGCGGGCCGGTCCGAGAGCCCGCTGCCGGGCCCGCGACGGCGCGGAGGAGGTGCCGCGGCCGATGGGCGGAGCGGACGGCGGGACCGGCGGCGGCCGGCTGCTCGCCCTGGCCGCCCGCGCCCTGCCGCCTGGTCCCGCCGGGCGCCGGCTGGTGCTCCTGGCGCTGGTCGACGCCGTGGGCACCGGTCTCTTCCTGGCCGGGTCCGTGCTGTTCTTCACCCGGGTGATCGGCCTGTCCACCGGCCAGATCGGCCTCGGCCTGTCGCTCGCCGGCGTGGCCAGCTTCGTCTCGCTGGTCCCGCTCGGCGTCCTCGCCGACCGCTGGGGCGCGCAGCCGACGCTGGTCGCCCTGCAGGCCTGGCGGGCGCTCTGGTTCGCCGCGTACGCCTTCGTCCCCGGCATGGCCGGCTTCCTGGTCGTCGCGATCGCCCTCGGCGTGGCGGAGCGTCCGACCGTCCCGATCACCCAGGCCGTCGTGGGAGCGGCCGTCCGGCCGACCGAGCGGGTGCGCACGCTCGCGATCATGCGCTCGGTGCGCAACGTCGGCTTCAGCCTGGGCGCTGTCCTGGCGACGCTGGTGATCGCCGCGGACACCGCGCCGGTGTACCGGCTGCTCGTCCTCGCCAACGCCGTCTCGTTCGCGGTCGCCGCCGTGCTGCTGGCCCGGCTCCGGCTGCCTACCCGACCCCGGGCCGCCCGCCGGCCGTCGCCGGGCCGCGCGCTGCGCTCCTTCCGGGACGGCGGCTATGTCCTGCTCGCGGCCTGCAACGGCGTGCTCTACCTGCACACGCTGCTGCTGGCGGTGGCGATCCCGCTGTGGATCACCGAGCACACCGCGGTCCCGGCGGTCACGGTCGGCCTCGTGGTCCTGCTCAACACGGTGCTCGCGGTCGTGCTGCAGGTCCCGCTCAGTCGCGGCGCGGACGCCCCGGCGGTCGCCGGCCGGCGACAGTTCCAGGCCGGCGTGGCGCTCGCCGCGTGCTGCGTGCTGCTGGTGCTGACCGGCGAGGCGTCGGCGGCGGCGGGCGTCCCGCTCGTGCTGGGCGCCACGGTCGCCCTCACGCTCGGGGAGATCTGGCAGTCGGCCGGCGGCTGGGGACTGTCGTACGAGTACGCCCCGGAGGACCGCCGCTCGGCGTACCTGTCGGTCTACAACCTCGGCGCCAGCACGGCCACCATCGTGGGGCCGGCTCTGCTGACCTCGGCGGTGGTCGACCAGGCGGCGCCGGGCTGGCTGGGCCTCGCGGCCGGCTTTCTCGCCTTCGGCGCGGCCGTGCCGCTGCTGGTCCGCCGCCGCACCGGCCGAGCGCGACCCGTCCCCGATCCCCCACCCCCGCCGCGCCGATCTTGAGGATAGTGCGGCGAGACGCGGCGGGTTGACCCGCTCGGCGAGTTGACTCTTCGAACAGGTGTTCGAGAGGATGCTCCGACACTGCACGCCGGGGAGGGGACAGATGGGCTGGGACAACCCGCCGATCCCGTGGTCGGAGCTGGAGCGCAAGCTGTCCGGGCGGCGACCGGACAGCGCCCAGCCCGGCGACGGCGGGGACAGCCCGGCCTGGTCCCGCCGCCGCGGCGACTACGTCGCACCCGATCCCCCGGCGCCGGCGCCGGCCGGCCTGGTGCCCTACGCGGAGCTGCACTGCCACTCCAACTTCAGCTTCCTGGACGGGGCCAGCCACCCGGAGGAGCTGGTCGAGGAAGCGGCCCGGCTCGGCCTGTCCGCGATCGCGCTGACCGACCACGACGGGATGTACGGGGTGGTCCGGTTCGCCGAGGCGGCGAAGGCGTACCGGATGCGGGCGGTCTACGGCGCGGAGCTGTCCCTCGGGCTGACCGAGCCGCAGGGCGGGCACGCCGACCCGGCCGGGGAGCACCTGGTGGTGCTGGCCCGCGGGCCGGAGGGCTACCGGCGGCTCTGCCGCCAGATCAGCGCCGCCCAGCTGGCCGGCGGCACCAAGGGCCGCCCGGTCTACGACGCGGACGAGCTGGCCGGCGCGCACGACGGGCACTGGCTGGTGCTCACCGGCTGCCGCAAGGGCGCGGTCCCGGCGGCGCTCGCGGCCGGCGGCGCCGCGGGTCTGGAGGCGGCCCGCGGCGCGCTGGACGAGCTGGTCGGGCGCTACGGCCGGGACAACGTGGCGGTCGAGCTGTGGCACCACGGCGACCCGCTCGACGACGCGCGCAACGACGCGCTGGCCGAGCTCGCCGCGGGCCGCGGCCTGCCCACGGTCGCCACCGGCAACGTGCACTTCGCCTCCCCGCGCCGGCGCCGGCTGGCCACCGCGCTGGCCGCGGTCCGGGCCCGGCGCAGCCTGGAGGAGATGGACGGCTGGCTGCCCGCCGCCGGCACCGCGCACCTGCGCTCCGGCGCGGAGATGGCGGAGCGCTTCCGGCGCTTCCCCGGCGCGGTCGCCCGGGCCGCCGAGCTCGGCCTGGACTGCTCGTTCGCGCTCGACCTGGTCGCGCCGCAGCTGCCGGACTGGGACGTGCCGGAGGGGCACACCGAGATGAGCTGGCTGCGGGAGCTGACCCTGCAGCGGGCCCGCCGGCGCTACGGGCCGCCGGAGGCGGAACGCGTCCCGGGGGCCTACCGGCAGCTGGAGTACGAGCTGGACCTGATCGAGCAGCTCGACTTCCCGGGCTACTTCCTCATCGTCTCGGAGATCGTCGACTTCTGTGCGGACCGGGACATCCTCTGCCAGGGCCGCGGCTCGGCCGCCAACTCCGCGGTCTGCTACGCGCTCGGCATCACCGCGGTGGACCCGGTGGTCTACAAGCTGCTCTTCGAGCGGTTCCTCGCCCCCGAGCGGGACGGGCCGCCGGACATCGACCTGGACATCGAGTCCGGCCGGCGGGAGGAGGTCATCCAGCACGTCTACGAGCGGTACGGGCGGGACCGCGCGGCCCAGGTGGCCAACGTGATCACCTACCGGCCGCGGCTGGCGGTGCGGGACATGGCCCGCGCGCTCGGCTACGCGCCGGGCCAGCAGGACGCGTGGTCCAAGCAGATCGAGCGGTGGGGTCCGCTGGCCGACACCGTCGACCACGACATCCCGGCCGAGGTGGTGGAGCTGGCCACCGAGCTGATGCACTTCCCCCGGCACCTCGGCATCCACTCCGGCGGCATGGTGATCTGCGACCGGCCGGTGGCCGAGGTGTGCCCGGTGGAGTGGGCGTCCTTCACCGACCGCTCGGTGCTGCAATGGGACAAGGACGACTGCGCGGCCGCCGGGCTGGTGAAGTTCGACCTGCTCGGGCTCGGCATGCTCACCGTGCTGCGCACCACGATGGACCTGGTCCGGCAGCACCACGGCGACGAGGTCGAGCTGGCCTCGCTGCCGCCGGACGACGAGGGCGTGTTCGACATGCTCTGCGCGGCCGACTCGATCGGTGTCTTCCAGGTGGAGAGCCGGGCCCAGATGGCCACCCTGCCCCGGCTGCGGCCGCGCGAGTTCTACGACCTGGTCATCGAGGTGGCGCTGATCCGGCCGGGGCCGATCCAGGGCGGCTCGGTGCACCCGTTCATCCGCCGCCGGCAGGGCCTGGAGCCGGTCTCGTACGCGCACCCGTTGCTGGAGCCGGCGCTGAAACGGACGCTCGGGGTGCCGCTGTTCCAGGAGCAGCTGATGCAGATGGCGATGGATGCGGCCGGCTGCACGCCGGCCTTCGCCGACCTGCTGCGCCGGGCGATGGGCTCCAAGCGGTCGCACGAGCGGATGGCCGCGCTCAAGGAGGACCTGTACGCGGGGATGGCGCGGAATGGGATCACCGGCGGCACCGCCGACGAGATCTACGAGAAGCTCGCCGCGTTCGCCAACTTCGGCTTCGCGGAGAGCCACTCGATCAGCTTCGCCTACCTGGTGTACGCGTCGGCCTTCTTCAAGCGCTACTACCCGGCGGCGTTCTGCGCGGCGCTGCTGGACGCGCAGCCGATGGGGTTCTACTCGCCGCAGACGCTGGTCGCGGACGCCCGCCGGCACGGCGTGGTGGTGCGCGGGCCGGACCTGAACGCCTCCGCGGCCGGCACCACGCTGGAGACGGACCCGGCGAGCGCGACCGGCTTCGCGGTCCGGATGGGCCTGTCGTACGTGCGGGCGATCGGCGAGGAGGTGGCCGCCCGGATCGCCGCGGGCCGGCCGTACCGGGACATGGCCGACCTGGCCCGCCGCGCGGACCTGACCACCCGGCAGCTGGAGGCGCTGGCGACCGCGGGGGCGTTCGGCTGCTTCGGGCTGACCCGGCGGCAGGCGCTGTGGGCGGCCGGCGCGGTGGCCCAGGACCGGCCGGACCGGATCGGCGGGCTGGTGGTCGGCGCGGACGCGCCGATGCTGCCGGGACTGTCCGACGTGGAGCGGGCGATGGCGGACGTGTGGGCGACCGGGGTGTCCCCGGACAGCTACCCCACCCAGTTCGTCCGGGACCGGCTGGCCGCGGCCGGGGTGCTCACCGCCCGCGGGCTGTCCGGTGTGGACAACGGCTCGCGGGTGCTGGTCGGCGGTGTGGTGACGCACCGGCAGCGGCCGGCGACGGCGAGCGGGATCACCTTCCTCAACCTGGAGGACGAGACCGGCCTGGTCAACGTGATCTGCTCGAAGACGGTGTGGGCGCGGCACCGGCGGGTCGCCCGGGAGTCGCCGGCGCTGGTGGTGCGGGGGATGCTGGAGCGGGTGGACGGGGTGACCAACGTGGTGGCGGAACGGATCGACAAGCTGGAGCTCACGGTGCGCTCGACCTCCCGGGACTTCCGGTGAGCGCGCTCTCCTCCCCTGCGGTTCGTGCGACTTCGCGTCGCCGGGGCGACGCTTCCTCGCACGAACCGGAGGCCGGCCGGTGAGCGCGGTGCCGCTGCGGTGGAGGCTGGCCGACGACCCGGACGTCGAGGTGCCCGGCCAGGGCTCGCTGTTCTCCTCCGACGACCTGATGACCACCGAGCGGGGCACCGGCCGGCTGTCCGGGCTGGAGTTCCTGCACGTGCACGCCCGCCGGATCATCAACGAGGTGCCGGTGGCGTCCCGGATGCCGTTCCGCTACACCATCAACGCCTACCGGGGCTGCTCGCACGCGTGTACGTACTGTTTCGCCCGCCCCACCCACGAATACCTCGGCCTCGACATCGGCGAGGACTTCGAACGCCGGATCGTGGTGAAGGTCAACGCGGTGCAGCGGCTGCGCGCCGAGCTGCGCAGTCCGAAGTGGACCGGCGAGTCGATCGCGATGGGCACCAACACGGATCCGTACCAGCGGTGTGAGGGGAAGTACCGGCTGACCCGCGGCATCGCCGAGGTGCTCGGCGAGGCGGCCAACCCGTTCTCGATCCTGACCAAGTCCGCGCTGGTGCTGCGTGACCTCGACGTGCTGACCGCGGCGGCCCGGCGCACGTCGGTGTCGGTGTCGCTGTCCATCGGCACCCTCGACCCGGCGGTCTGGCGGGCGACCGAGCCGGGGGCGCCGCACCCCCGGCGGCGGGTGGACGCGGTGCGGCAGCTGACCGAGGCGGGCATCCGGACCGGCGTGCTGGTCGCGCCGGTGCTGCCCGGCATCTCCGACTCGCCCGAGCAGCTGGAGGAGGTGGTGACCGCCTGCGTCGAGGCCGGCGCGAGGTCGGTGACCACGATCATGCTGCACCTGCGGCCGGGCGTCCGGGAGCACTTCCTGGGCTGGCTGCGGCCGCGCGACCCCGGGCTCGCCGAGGACTACGAGCGCCGGTACCGGCGGGCCTACCTGCCCGACGCCGAGCAGAAGGCGCTGTCCGCCCAGGTCCGCGCTATCGCCGAGCGGGCCGGGGCGACGTACGCCTCCCCCGCGGCCGCCCGGGTGCCGAGCTGAGTCCCGAGACCCGGCCGTGACGCCGAGGCGGGCTCCTGGCGCGTACGCCTACGGTGCCGCATCGTTGCGGACGCCCGGCCGGAGCCGGGGCGCCGGTTGGGCCGGCCCGGTTTCCGGCCGGGCGGCGCCGGGTCAGGTGTCGCTGGGTCACGTGTCGCTGGGTCACGTGTCGCGGGCGAGCAGGCCGGCGATGAGCACGGCCAGCACCTCGGTGAGCGTGCTGCCGAAGTCGAGCCGGAAGACTGCCAGCGACGGGTCGGCCTCGTACGCGGCGAGCATCGCCGGCGACGGCTGCCCGTGCGCCCACAGCGCGCCCGCCACCAGGACGGCCGCGCCGGCCAGCCGCTCCGCCCCGGGCTCGCCGAGCTCCGGGATCGCGGCGAGGAGCAGCGCGCCGAGTGACCCGATGTTGTCGATCGCCGCGCGCTTGGAGCGGGCCGCCACCGCCGGTGACACGTTGCGTTCCAGGACCGCGGCCTGCGCGCCGAGCAGGTCGCACAGCACCGGCCGGGCGGCGAGCGAGCCGGCCACCGCCGCTGCCACCTGCTCCCGCCGCTCCGCCGCCGGCCCGGACACGCCGGCCAGCTCGACGGCCAGCTTGGCCAGCCAGTCCCGCCACGCCTCGTCGAGCAGCTCCAGCAGCACCGCCTCGCGGGAGTCGAAGTAGCGCAGCACGTTGGACTTGGCCAGCCCGGCGCGGCGGCTGAGCTCGTTGAGGCTGACCTGCGCGACCGGCATCTCGGCCAGCATCGCGCCGGCCGCGCCGAGGATGGCACGCCGCCGCACCTCGCGCTGCTCCTCGCTGCGAGCGCGCTGGAACCCGGTCATGGCCAGCCAGTTTACAGACCATCGGTCCCTTGTGAAGAGACTGACGGTCTGCTAGCGTCCCGACACAACAGACCGCTGGTCCGCAAAGCTGCCGAGGAGCGCCCCATGTACCCCGTCCCCGACCAGACCGGGCGGCTCGCCGTCGTCACCGGCGCCAACAGCGGCCTCGGCAAGGAGGCCGCCACGCGACTCGCCGGGGCCGGCGCGCGCGTGCTGCTCGCCGTCCGCACGCCGGCGAAGGGCGAGCAGGCCCGGGACGAGATCCTGGCCGCACACCCCGGCGCCCAGCTGGAGGTGCGGCGGGTCGACCTGGCCGACCTCGGGTCCGTCCGGGACTTCGCCGACTCGGTGCTCGCCGACGGCGCGCCGGTCGACATGCTGCTCAACAACGCCGGCGTGATGGCGCCACCGACCCGGATGACCACCGCGGACGGCTTCGAGCTGCAGTTCGGCAGCAACCACCTCGGCCCGTTCGCGCTGACCGGGCGGCTGCTGCCGCTGCTGCTCGCCGCCCCGGCACCGCGGGTGGCGACGATGAGCAGCGGCCTCGCGAACTTCGGGCGGATCCGCTTCGACGACCTGCAGTGGGAGCGCCGCCGCTACTGGGCGTACCTGGCGTACGCGCAGTCCAAGCTCGCCAACCTGCTGATGGCGCGGCACCTCGCGGCGGTGGCGACGGAGCGTGGGTGGCGGCTGGAGAGCGTCGCCGCACACCCCGGCTTCACCCGGACCAACCTGCAGACCGCCGGCCCGTCGCTGGGGCGGGACCGGCAGCGGCGCGCTGCCGGCGCCCGGCTGCCGGTCGTGCCGACGCAGGAGGTGGAGCAGGGGGTCGAGCCGCTGCTGTTCGCGGCGACCGACCCGGCCGCGGTGAGCGGCGGGTACTACGGGCCGGCCCGGTGGTTCGAGCTGGTCGGCCCGACCGCGCCGGCGCGGATCCCGGCGCGCGGCCGGGACGCCGCCCTGGCCGCCCGGCTGTGGGCGGAGTCCGAGCGGCTCACCGGGGTCACCCTCCCGGTCGGCACGCCCTGATCCCCCGCCCCGCGCCGGCTCCCGCCGGGCTCGGCGGGCGCGGAGTCGATCCGCCGGCGGGCGCCGTCAACCTCAGTCGACGGCCGTTGACGTGCAGGTAGTTACCTGCATAACGTGGCGCCGTGCGGCCGGGGATCGACCAGGTGTTCCGGGCGCTCGCCGACCCCACCCGGCGGCGGCTGCTCGACCGGCTGCACGAGCGCAACGGGCAGAGCCTCGCCGAGCTGTGCGAGCGCACGGCGATGACCCGGCAGTCGGTCAGCCAGCACCTGGGCGTGCTCGAAGCCGCCAACCTCGTCAGCACGACGCGGCGCGGCCGGGAGAAGCTGCACCACCTCAACCCGGTGCCGCTGCACGAGATCCAGGAGCGGTGGATCGACAAGTTCGAGCGACCGCGGCTGCGCGCGCTCAGCACGCTGCGACGACGAGCGGAGGACGGGATGACGGACCTGACAGCCGTGTACGTGACCTACATCGCGAGCACTCCGGAGCGGGTCTGGGCTGCGCTGACCGACCCGGAGCTCACCGCGTCCTACTGGGGTCACCGCAACGTCTCCGACTGGCGGCCGGGCTCTCGCTGGGACCACCAGCGTACGGACGGCAGCGGCGACACCGACGGCGGCGGGACGGTGGTGCAGAGCAGCCCGCCCACCCGGCTCGTGCTGACCTGGGGACTCCCGGGCGGCGAGCCCGGCGGGGTCTCCCGGGTGAGCTTCGAGATCGAGTCGTGGGAGGGCATCGTCCGGCTCACCGTCACCCACACCGAGCTGGCCGACGAGGCCGAGCGGGCCGGGGCTCAAGCCGGCTGGGCGGCCGTGCTGTCCAACCTCAAGTCGCTGCTGGAGACCGGGCACGTGCTGCCCCGGGCGCCGTGGGAGATGTCCCGGCAGGACTGAGCAGCCCGGCCGCCCGGCCACCGGGCCGCCTCGCCGCCTCGCCGCCCGGTGCCAGCGCGCCTGGCCGCCCGGCCCGCCTCGCCGGCCGCGAGCCCGGGCCAGCCCGCGAGCCACTGGTAGGCCGGCGCGTCTGATCACGTTCACCAACCAGGCGACCATGATTCCGCCGCTCCGGAGCACGAGGATGGTCGCCGGCTCGGTGAACCTGATCCCGGCCGGCCTGCCCGGGGGTCAGGCCGCGAGCCGGCCCACCGCGGCGCACAGCCGCGAGTGCGCCGTCAGCTCCGCCTCGATCGGCGCCAGCACCCGCTCCTCGGCCACCCGCTCGACCCGGTCCCGGACCCGGCGCCGGGCCACCGCGGCCCGTCGGCGCGCCCCGACCGCGGCGAGCCGGCGGGCCAGCAGCGCGAGCAGCAGCCCGGCCAGCGCGCCGCCGACCAGCAGCAGGGTCGGCAGCGGCACCCGCCCGACGTGCGGCAGCGGCGGCTGCGGGAAGCGCAGCCAGTCCAGCGCGAACAGCCCCAGCAGCCAGAGCAGCCCGGCCACCGCGGCCACCGCGAGCACCGCCTGCGCGAAGCCGGTGAGCATCCACCACCGTGGCTGCCGGCCGGCGCCGAGGTCGGTGCCGGCCACCGTACGGTCGAGCAGGTCCGGCAGGTCCGCGGTGGCGGTGGTCGATGACCGCCGGACCACCCCCGGCCACGGCTCCGGCAAGCCTTCGGTGGCGTGCTCGGTGAGCGTGCGCAGCGCCGTGTCCACCCGCGCCCGCTGCACCGCGGACGGCCCCGGCATCGACGTCCGGACCAGCTCGCTCGGGGTGGTCGGCAGCCGCAGCCGGCGCAGCGGGTCCGGCCGCAGCTTGCGCACCCAGCGGGTGAACGGCCAGCCGCTGACGGCGGCCGCCCGCGCCCGGTGCGAGCGGGCCACCGCGTCCGCCACCGTGCTCGCGCCGGCCGCCTCGGTCAGCGCCTCGACCAGCGCTGCCCGGTCCGGCTTGCGGACGCCGGTACGGCCGGCGTCCGGGCAGCACGGCCGCAGCGCCGCGGCGGTCCGGGCCAGGTCCGCCTCCAGCCGCTGCACGGCGGCCCGGCGGGCGGCCGCCCGTGCCGCCAGCGCCTCGCGCAGCGGCTCCAGCCCCTCGCCGGTCACCGCGGAGATGCCGAGCACCGGCACCTCGCCGAGCCCTTCCCGGTCCAGCAGCCCGCGCAGGTCGGCCAGGCAGGCCTCCCGGGCGGCCGGGTCCAGCCGGTCGATCTGGTTGAGCACGACCAGCATCACCCCGGCGTGCCCGGCCAGCGGGCGCAGGTAGCGGTCGTGCAGCGCCCCATCCGCGTACTTCTGCGGGTCGAGCACCCAGACCAGCAGGTCGACGAGCTCCACCAGCCGATCCACCTCGAGCCGGTGGGTCAGCTCGACCGAGTCGAAGTCCGGCAGGTCGAGCAGCACCAGCCCGCCGGCCGGCGAGCCGGACCCGTCCAGCGTGTGCCGGCGCGGCACCTCCAGCCAGTCGAGCAGCTCCCCCGCCCCGGCCGTGTCGCTGCCGCCCCACACCACCGCGGTCGGCGCGGACGTGGTCGGACGGCGTACGCCGGCCGCCGCGACCTGAGTACCGGCCAGCGCGTTGAGCAGCGAGGACTTGCCGCTGCCGGTCGCGCCGGCGAGCGCCACCACGGTCTGCTCGGCGCCGAGCCGGAGCCGGGCGCCCGCCTTGCCGGCCACCCGGGCGGCGTCGGAGACCAGCGGCTCGGCCAACCGGCCGCTGCCGAGCGCGACCACCTCGTCCAGCGCGGCGAGCCGGTCGGCCAGCGCCGCCCCGCTCCTGCTCACCCGCGGCCCCCGCGCCGGCCCCACCGGTCGCCGGGCACCGGCGCGGCGGCCGGCACCGGCCCCGGCCGGCTGACCGCGACCGTCGACCGGCGCGCGTGCTCCAGCGCGGTCGCCGCCGCGCGCAGCCCGGCCGCCGCGTCCGGGGCCGGCGCCACCGCGTCCACCCGCGCCCGGAACCGGTCGGCCTCCGCGCCGAGCAGCCGTTCCACCCGCTCCAGCAGCTCCTGCCGCGCCTGCGCGGCCAGGGCCCGGACGGCGGTGTCGCCGAACACCGCCTCCAGCAGCTTCTGGCTCAGCGCCGAGGTGCCGCCCGCGACCACCACCTCGGCCCCGGTCAGCCCGCCGGTCTGCGCGAAGACCGCGAGCATCACCAGCAGGCCGGCGCCGTTCACCCCGAAGGAGGCCAGCCGCGCCGCCGTACGGCGCTCCGCGCCCTGCTCGGAGACCAGCCTCAGCACGTCGCCCTGCCAGGCCCGCACCTCGTCGCGCAGCGCCTCGCCGAAGCCGTCGGAGACCCGGCCGAGGGCCCCGGCGTCGTCGCCGAGCAGCCCGATCCCGCCGGGCCGCCCGCGCCAGGCCTCCGCGGTCCGCTCCGCCGCCCGTTCCGCCGCCGCCCGGACCAGCGACTCCACGCTGGTCTCGACCGCCTGCGCGACCTCCTCGTCCGGCAGCGGGCGGCCGGTGAGCGCGGCCGTGATCCGGTCCCGCAGCCGGCCCACCCGGGCCTGCAGGGTGCGCAGCAGCTCCCCGGTCCCGACGAACTCCTGCCACCGGGCGAGCACCTCCCCCCGCAGCACGCTGCCGCCGCGGATCGCGTCGTCGACCTCCCGGCAGGCCGCGGCGTAGAACGCGTCGACCTCGTCGTGCAGCACCGCTGCCGCCGCGGCCTGCTCATCGGCCTGCCGGGCCAGCGCCGGCACCCGCTGGCCCATGCTGCGCAGCGCGCCGTCCAGCGTGCCGCGGACCACCTCGGCCCGGGCGGCGGCGTCGGCGGCCAGCCCCATCAGCCAGCCGCGCAGCGCCGCCACCGCGTCCGCCGGGATCCGGCCGCCGGCCAGCGCCACCTCCGGGACGGTGAACAGCGCCGCCCGGCTCAGCCCGTTGTCGGCGAGCATCCGGCCGAGGTGCGAGCTCACCTCGGCCATCGCCTCGGGCGGCACCCGGTTGAGCACCACGGCCAGCGCGGTGCCGCGCTGCTCGGCGGTGTGCAGCAGGTCCCAGGGCACGGCGTCGGCGTACCGGGCCGCGGTGGTGACGAAGACCCACAGGTCCGCGGCGGCGAGCAGCTGCGCGGCCAGCTCCCGGTTGCCCGCGACCACGGAGTCGACGTCCGGCGCGTCCAGCAGCGCCAGCCCGGCCGGTACGGCCGGGTGCGGCACAATCCGCAGGCTGCGGGCGGCGCCGTCGGCCCCGTCGCCGGTGACCCGGGCCAACCCGGGCAGCACCCGGGTGTTGGTGAACCAGCGGCCCTCGTCCGGCGCGCAGACCAGCACCGGCGACCGGGTGGTCGGCCGCAGCACCCCGGCCGGGCTGACTTCCGCGCCGAGCAGCGTGTTGACCAGCGTCGACTTGCCGGCGCCGGTCGAGCCGCCGACCACGGCGAGCAGCGGGGCGTCGAGCTGGCGGAGCCGGGGCAGCAGGTAGTCCTCGACCTGGCGGACCAGCTCGTCCCGGGTGCGGCTCGCCTCGTCCACGCCGGCCAGCCGCAGGCCGAGCCGCACCCCGGCCACCCGGTCGCGCAGGGCGGTCAGCGCGGCGGGCAGCTCGGACAGGCTCTCGGACACCCTCCAATGGTGTCCCGGCGAGGGGCCGGTCAACCCTGCCCGGCGCGCAGTCGCCGCAGCGCGGGGTCGGCGAGCCAGCGCCGCGGGCCGCCGCTCCCGCACCGGACCGCCGCCACCTCGGCCGCGTACGCCAGCGCGTCGACCACCGCGTGCACCGCGGCCCCGGTGCCGGCCAGCGCGTGCAGCAGCGCGCCGTGGTACGCGTCGCCGGCACCGAGCGTGTCGACCGCCCTGACCGGGGGCACCGGCACCGTCCCGGCGCGCCCGCCGGCCGCCCATCGCACGGGTTCCGGTCCCGCCGTCACCGCCACGAACGGCACCTGGTACGCGGCCTGGGCCGCGACCGCCGACTCCCAGGCGGTGCCGATGCCCGGCAGCCGGAAGGCCGACGAGAAGACGGCGACCTGCACCAGCGGCAGCAGCTCGGGCAGGACCGGCTTCCAGCTGCCGCCGTCGAGCAGCACCGGCCGGCCGGCCCGGGCGGCGGCCAGCGCCAGCCGCGGGTGGTGCCCGTCGACGAGCACCGCCGCGGCCCCTGCCGCCAGCTCGGCGAGCCCGGCCGGCGGGTCGGCGACGAGGCCGCCGGCGTTGACCGAGACCACCGAGCGCCGGCCGTCGGCGGCGACCACGGCACTGGACACCGCCGGCGGGTCGGCGGCGGCCGGGGTTGCGTCCAGCACGGCCACGCCGCGGCTGCGCACCTCCGCGGCGGCCACGGCGGCCAGCGGGTGTGTCCCGAGCGCGGTCGCCAGCGTGACCTCGGAGCCGAGCGCCGCCGCCGTCACCGCGGCTCCGGTCGCCGGTCCACCGGCGGCCACCTCCTGGGCGCTCGCCTGCACCTTCTCGTCCGGGCCGGGCGCCGCCGCGGCCGCGTAGACCAGGTCGAGCGTGCACAACCCGACCGCGAGCACCCTCGGCACCCGGCTCCCTCCCGTACGCCGGCCAAGGTACGACAGCAGGCGGGTCGGGGCCGCCCGGGCCACCCGGGGCCGTACGGTGGCGGCGTGATCGACGACGGCCTGCGCTTCCCGCCCGGCTTCGTCTTCGGGACCGCGACGGCGGCGTACCAGATCGAGGGCGCGGTCGCCGAGGACGGGCGCGGGCCGTCCATCTGGGACACCTTCAGCCACCGCCCGGGCGCCGTCCGGACCGGCGACACCGGCGATGTCGCCTGTGACTCGTACCACCGGTACGCCGAGGACGTCCGGCTGCTGGCCGGTCTCGGCGTGCACGCGTACCGCTTCTCCGTGTCCTGGTCCCGGGTCCAGCCGACCGGCGCGGGCCCGGTCAACCGGGCCGGCCTCGACCACTACGACCGGCTGCTGGACGCGCTGCTGGCGGCCGGCGTGGCGCCGGTCGCCACGCTCTACCACTGGGACCTGCCGCAGGCCCGGCAGGACGCCGGCGGCTGGCTGTCCCGGGACACTGCGGACCGCTTCGGCGAGTACGCGGCGCACGTCGCCGCCGCGCTCGGCGACCGGATGCGGATGTGGATCACCCTGAACGAGCCGGCGGTGGTCACCTGGAACGGCCACGTCGAGGGCAGCCACGCCCCCGGGCTGCGGCTCGGCGAGGGCGCCTTCCCGGTCGCCCACCACCTGCTGCTGGCGCACGGCCGCGCGGTGCCGGCGCTGCGGGCGGCGTCGCCGGGTGTGCCGGTCGGGATCACCAACAACTACGGGCCCTGCCACCCGGCGTCCGGCTCGGCCGCGGACGCCGTCGCCGCCCGCGTGCAGGACGCCCTGCACAACCGGCTCTACACCGACCCGGTGCTGCTCGCCCGCTACCCGGACCAGCTGGCGGCGCTGGCCGAGCGCACCGCCGACACCGTCGTCGCCGACGGCGACCTCGCCGCCATCTCGGCGCCGATCGACCTGCTCGGCGTCAACTACTACTTCCCGGAGCGGGTCCGTGCCGACCCGGCGGCGGTCTTCGGTACCGCCCCGGTCGAGTGGCCGGGCGCGCCCCGGACCGCCTTCGACTGGCCGGTGGTCCCGGACGGCATGCGGCAGACCCTGGTCGACCTGAAGGACCGGTACGGCACCGCGCTGCCGCCGGTGTACGTGACCGAGAACGGGGCCGCGTACGACGACGTGGTCGGTCCGGCCGGGACGGTCCACGACCCGCACCGGGTGTCCTATCTGGACGCCCACTTGCGGGCGGTCCGGCAGGCGATCGACGCCGGGGTCGCCGTCCGGGGCTACTTCTGCTGGTCGCTGCTGGACAACTTCGAGTGGGCGGAGGGCTTCTCCAAGCGGTTCGGGCTCGTGCACGTCGACTTCGGCACGCTGCGCCGGACGCCCAAGACGTCGTACGGCTGGTACCGCGACCTCGTCGCCGCGCAGCCGCGCTGATGCTGCCGGGGACCGTCGAGGCGGAGCCGGCCCGCCGCGTCGCCGCGCCGTTCATCGGCACCCTGGCGCTGGCGAACCTGGCGCTGTGGATGGGCTTCTTCACCCCGATCCAGCTGCTGCTGCCGGAGCAGCTGGAGGACATCGACGCCGCCGGCAAGGTCGGCGCGCTGGGCTGGGTGACCGGCGCCGGCGCGGCGGTGGCCGTGCTGGTCACCCCGCTGGCCGGTGCGCTGTCGGACCGGACCACGTCCCGCTGGGGCCGCCGGCTGCCCTGGCTGGTGGGCGGCACGCTGCCCGCCGCCGCCGCGCTGGCCGTCCTGTCCCGACAGTCCACAGTGGCCGGCGTCCTGATCGGCTGGTGCCTGGCCCAGGCCAGCCTCAACGCCGCGTACGCCGGGCTTACCGCGGAGGTGCCGGACCACGTCCCGGTCCGGCAGCGCGGCGTCGTGTCCGGCTGGTTCGGGCTGCCGCAGGCGATCGGCGTGGTGGTCGGCGTCGCGCTGGTGACCTCGTTCACCAGCACGCCGGCGGCCGGCTACCTGCTGGTCGCGGTGGTGATCGCGGCGCTGGTGCTACCGTTCGCGGCGGTCAGCCGGGACACCCCGCTGTCCCGCGCGGACCGTCCACAGTGGTCGTGGTCGCGTTTCGTCCGCGGCTTCCGGGTCAGCCCGCGGCAGCACCCGGACTTCGGCTGGGCCTGGCTGACCCGCTTCCTCATCTCGCTCGGCAACGCGCTCGGCACCCTCTACCTGCTCTACTTCCTGCGCGACCGGGTGCACTACGAGCGGCTCTTCCCGGGCCGCACCGCCGAGGACGGCGTGCTGGTCCTCATCCTCGTCTACGCCGCCGGCGCGGTGGCGACCGCGGTGCTCGGCGGCGTGCTGTCCGACCGGTCCGGCCGGCGCAAGCCGCTGGTGATCGGCTCCAGCGTGGTGATGGCAGCCGGCGCGGTGCTGCTCGCGGTGTGGCCGACCTGGACCGCGGCGCTGCTGGCGGCCGCGCTGCTGGGCACCGGCTACGGCATCTACATGGCCGTCGACACGGCACTGATCACCCAGGTGCTGCCGGCCGCGGTGGACCGCGGCAAGGACCTCGGCGTCATCAACATCGCGAACGCCGCGCCCCAGGTGCTGGCACCGGCGCTGGCGGCGCCGATCGTCGGCTCGCTCGGCGGCTATCCGGCGCTGTACGCGCTGACCGCGATCGTCACCCTGCTCGGCGCCGTCCTGGTGCTGCCGATCCGCTCGGTGCGCTGAGTCCCGCGCCGGGCCGCCGGGAGCTTTCCACCCGCCGACGCTCCCGAGAAGTCACGTCCGGGGCCGGTGTCCCGTCTTGACCGCGTGAGGTTCCTGTTCGCGGCCACGGCCGAGGCCGGCCACGTCAACCCGGCGCTGCCGCTGGTCCGGGCGCTCGCCGACGCCGGGCACGCGGTCCGGTTCACCACCGGCGCCGACTTCGAGGCGGCGGTCAGCGCGGCCGGCGGCCGCTTCGCGCCACTGCCGCCGGGGGCGTACTGGGACCCGGTCGCGGCGGACCGGCGCTTCCCCGGCCGGCGCGAGCTGACCGGAGTGCGGCGGCTGCGCTTCGGGCTGGTGCACGGGTTCTGCGAGCTCGGCGCGGCGCAGGCGCGGCACCTGCTCGCGCTGCACGCCGCGGAGCCGGCGGACGCGCTGGTCGTGGACGCCGGCTTCGTCGGCGCCCGGTTCACCACCGAGCTCGGCGGCCCGCCGGTCGGCTACTACGGGACGTCGCTGCTGCCGTACGCGAGCCGGCAGGTGCCGCCGCTCGGCCTGGCGCTGCCGCCCCGGTCCGACCTGGTCGGCCACGCCCGCGACCGGCTGCTGTGGACCGTGCTGCGGGCGGCGGTCACCGGCGCGACCGCCGCCGCGCTGGACGGCCAGCGGCGCGAGCTCGGGCTGCAGCCCGTGCACCGCACGGTGCTCGACTGGCCGGTGGACGCCGGGCTGTTCCTGCAGCTGTCCCCCGCCGGCTTCGACTACCCGCGGACGGACCTGCCGGCGGTCGTGCACTTCGTCGGCATGCCCAGCCCGCTGCCGGTCCCGGACTGGAGCCCGCCGCCGTGGTGGGACGAGCTGCCCGGCCGGCGGGTCGTGGTCGTCACCCAGGGCACCGTCAAGACCGACCCGGACCAGCTGATCCGACCGGCGCTGGCCGGGCTGGCGGACCTCGACGCGCTGGTGGTGGCCGTCACCGGGGGCGCCGACCCGGCCCGGCTCGGACCGTTGCCGGCGAACGCCCGGGCCGGCGGCTACGTCCCGTATGCGCCGCTGTTCCAGCGGGCGTCCGCGGTGGTGACCAACGGCGGCTTCGGCGGCGTGCAGCTCGCGATCTCCGCCGGGCTGCCGCTGGTGGTGGCCGGCGCGACCGAGGAGAAGCCCGAGGTGGCGAACCGGGTGGCCTGGTCCGGCGTCGGCGTCAACCTGCGGACCGGCTCGCCCTCGCCGCAGGCCGTGCGACTCGCCGTACAGCAGGTCCTGGCGGACCCGTCGTACGCCGCCCGGTCCCGGGCACTGGCCGGGTCGGCCCCGGCCGCCGAGGCCGCCGAGCGGGCGGCGGCCCTGCTCGCCGTCCTCGCCGCCACCGGCCGCCCGGTGATCCGCACCCTCACCCGCCGCTGAGCCGGCGGCGCCGGTCGCCCCGGCCGCTCAGCCGTCGGTGAGCTCGACCGGGACCGCGATCACGTCGACCATCGCGCCGTTGCGCAGCACGGTGACCGGCAGGTCCAGGCCGATCGCCTCGGCGAAGAGCAGCCGCTGGATGCCCTGCGCGTCCGAGACCGGCTCGCGGCCGACCGACAGGACGAGGTCGCCGGCCTTGAGCCCGGCCCGGGCGGCGGGGCTGCCGGGGACCACCTCGACGACCCGCAGCGCGCTGCGCTGACCCACCCGCTCGGCGGTCGGCACCGGCAGCGGGGCCGGCACGCTGACCAGGCCCAGGTACGCGCGGCGCACCCGGCCCTCGGTCAGCAGGGCGGACACGATCCGGCGGGTGGTCGCGTTCACCGGCACCGCCAGGCCGAGCCCGATGCCGGCGACCGCGGTGTTGATGCCGACCACCCGGCCGGCGGCGTCCGCGAGCGCGCCGCCGGAGTTGCCGGGGTTGAGCGCGGCGTCGGTCTGGATCACGTCCTCGATCACCCGGCCGGCACGGCCGCTGCGGGTGGGCAGCGACCGGCCGAGCGCGCTGACCACCCCGGCGGTGACCGTGCCGCCGAGGCCGAGCGGGTTGCCGACCGCGACCACCAGCTGCCCGACGACCAGCCGGTCGGCGTCGCCGAGCCGGGCCGCCTCCGGCGTGCCGCCGCGGGCACGGACGACCGCGAGGTCCGACAGCGGGTCGACCCCGATCATGTCGAACGCGGACTCGGTGCCGTCCGCGAAGGCCGTCGTGCCGGACCGCGACGAGCCCACCACGTGCGCGTTCGTGAGCAGGAAGCCGTCGCCGGTGAAGACGACGGCCGAGCCGGCGCCCTCCCGGCCGCCGGCCCGGACCCGGAGGCTGGCGACGTGCGGCGCGACCTCGGCGGCGACCGTGCTGACGACGCGCGAGTACGCGTCCAGGGCCTCGTCGCTCGGGTCGACCGGGCCGGTCAGGCCGGGGATCTCGGGCACCTCCGCGGCCACCCGCCACCTCCCTTGCTTACACCGTTGCTGCGTCCATCCTGCGCGCCGGCGGGTCATCGCGCCGTCCGCTGGGAGCGAACGGACCTGTGCGCTCGCGGCCCTAACGCCGCCGCCGGCTGCGTCGCCTGGCGGTGCCGAGCACGCCGCGGGTGATCTCGCGCCCGAGCACCGTCGCCGCCGACCGGGCGAACGACCGCGCCGCCGGCGAGCCGAAGACCCGGCCGAGGAACCCGCCCGAGTCCTCCTCCCGCGGAGCCGGCGCCGGCCGCGGAGCCGGCTCGGGCGCCGGTGCCGGAGCCGGTGGGGCCAGCTTCGCCGTCAACCGCTCGTACGCCGACTCCCGGTCGACCACCTGCCCGTACTCTGCCTGCAGCGGCGACGACGCGACCGTCTGCTGCACCGCGGCCGGGTCCGCCGGCGCCATCCGCGACCTGGGCGCCCGCAGCATCGTCCAGGCCACCGGTGTCGGCGCGCCGCGCTCGGACATCACCGTGACGACCGCCTCGCCGGTACCGAGCGCGGTCAGCGTCTCCTCGAGCCGGTAGTCGGCGGTCTTGGGGTAGGTCCGGACGGTCTTGCGCAGCGAGTCCGCGTCGTCCGGGGTGAAGGCGCGCAGCGCGTGCTGCACCCGGTTGGCCAGTTGCGCGAGCACGTCGTCCGGCACGTCGGTCGGCTGCTGCGTCACGAAGAAGACGCCGACGCCCTTGGACCGGATGAGCCGCACCGTCCGGGTCACCGCGTCCAGGAACGCCTTCGAGGCGTCGGAGAAGAGCAGGTGCGCCTCGTCGAAGAAGAAGACCAGCTTCGGCTTGTCCGGGTCGCCGACCTCGGGCAGGTCCTCGAAGAGGTCGGCGAGCAGCCACAGCAGGAAGGTGGAGAAGAGCGCGGGTCGGTCCTGCACCCCGGCGAGCTCGACCGCGGAGACCACGCCGCGTCCGTCCGCGGCGGTCCGCAGGAGGTCCGCGGTGTCGAACTCGGGCTCCCCGAAGAACGACTCCGCTCCCTGGTCGGCGAGCGAGACCAGCTCCCGCAGGATCACCCCGGCGGTCGCTTTGGACAGCCCGCCGAGGGACTGCAGGTCCGCCTTGCCCTCGTCGGAGACCAGGTGCTGGATCACCGCGCGCAGGTCCTTCAGGTCGAGCAGCGGCAGGCCGGCGCGGTCCGCGTAGTGGAAGACCAGGCCGAGCGAGGACTCCTGGGTCTCGTTCAGCCCGAGCACCTTCGCCAGCAGGACCGGTCCGAAGCTGGTCACCGTGGCCCGCAGCGGCACGCCGGTGCCGATGCCGCCGACCGCGAAGAACTCCACCGGGTACGCGGCGGGCTGCCAGTCGTCGCCGGTGTCCGCGGCCCGCTTGGCGGTCCGGTCGCCCGGCGTGCCGGGGGCGGCCAGCCCGGACAGGTCACCCTTGATGTCGGCGAGGAAGACCGGCACGCCGGCGGCGGACAGCTGCTCGGCGATCAGCTGCAGCGTCTTGGTCTTGCCGGTGCCGGTGGCGCCGGCGATCAGGCCGTGCCGGTTGAGCATGCCGATCGGCACCCGCACCCGGGCGCTGGGGTGCGGGCTGCCGCCGGCGACCACGCTGCCCAGCTCTATCGCGGCCCCGTCGAAGCGGTACCCCGCCGCGATCCGGTCGGCCACGTCGCTGCCCGCCGGGGCGCCCGCGACACCGCCCCCGCCCGCGACACCACCCCCGCCCGGCGAGCCCCCCGTGTCCGGACCTCCGCCCGCCGGCGGATCCCCGGCCGGCTGTCCTGGCTCGCCCATGCGCCCCTCCTCCGCGACGTCCTCGCCGCGGAGCGTAGTGCGGTCGGTCGATGGGCGCCGGGGACGGCGAGCGGCGCAGATAGGGTCGGCCTGTGGCGGACAAGGCAGTGGACCGGCTGGTCTGGGTGGACTGCGAGATGACCGGGCTGGACCTGCGCCGGGACGCGCTGATCGAGATCGCCGCCCTGGTGACGGACTCCGACCTGCGCATTCTCGACGAGGGCATCGACCAGGTGATCGGCGCGCCGGCCGAGCTGCTGGACGGGATGCTGCCGGTGGTCGAGGAGATGCACACCGCGTCCGGCCTCACCGAGCTGGTCCGCACCTCGACGATCACCGTCCGCGACGCCGAGCGCCTCGTCCTCGAGCACCTGCGCACCCACGTGCCGGAGGCCCGCACCGTCCCGCTCTGCGGCAACTCCATCGCCACCGACCGCGCGTTCCTGGCCCGGGACATGCCGGAGCTGGACGCGTTCCTGCACTACCGGATGGTCGACGTGTCGTCGATCAAGGAGCTGTGCCGGCGCTGGTATCCCCGGGTCTACTTCTCGCAGCCCCAGAAGGGCCTGGCCCACCGGGCGCTCGCTGACATCAAGGAGAGCATCCGCGAGCTGCGCTACTACCGGAGCACGGTCTTCGTGCCGGTGCCCGGACCCACCAGTGAGCAGGCGCAGAAGGCCGCGGCGGAGGTGCTGAGCGCGGACCCTCACTGAGCCGCTACCATGGTCAGGCCGCGCGAGCGGTCATGGTGGGTGTAGCTCAGCTGGTAGAGCACCGGGTTGTGGTCCCGGGTGTCGTGGGTTCAAGTCCCATCACTCACCCCATTGGCTCCACGGGATGGTCCAGTCCGGGACGTCGGTGTCCCGGGCGGTCAGCTTCACCGGAGTGCCGACCACCTCGACCACGTCGCCGAGCCGAGCGATGCCGAAGAACCAGGCCGCGTTCGCCGGCGACAGGTTGACGCAGCCGTGCGAGACGTTCGCCCGGCCCTGCTGGGCGACCGACCACGGCGCCGAGTGCACGAACTCGCCGCCGTTCGAGATGCGCGTCGCGTATTCCACCTTGGTCCGGTAACCGCCGGCGTCCAGCGCCAGCCCGTACGTCGTCGAGTCCATCGTCATCGACCGCTTCTTGTCGGTGACGAGATGCACGCCGGAGTGCGTGTACCGGCCCTTGACCTCCTTGCCGAGGCTGGCCGGAAACGTCTTGGTCAGCTTGCCGTCGACGTAGACCTTCAGCCGGTGTGTCCGCGCGTCGGCGATGCTGACGTGCGACCGGCCGATGGTGAAGTCGATGTGCCGGTCCGACTCGGGCCCGCCGTACACCCCCGGGCCGAGCCGCACGCCGTACAGCTCGGTGTCGAGCGCGACCTCGGTGCCGGCCCTCCAGTAGGCCTTGGGCCGCCAGTGCACCTCGGTGTCGGAGAACCACCGCCAGCCGCCCTCGGTGGGCACCGACGTGCTGACCTTCATCCTGGCGAGCGCCGCCTTGCGGTCGGTGACCGGCGCGTTGAAGTACACCCGGATCGGCATGCCGACCCCGACCGTCGTGCCGCGCAGCGGGGACACGGCCGGGAAGACCTGCCTGCTCGCCTGCGCGGTGGTGAACCTGCTGGTCCCGGTTGCCTCCTGGCCGGCCCCGTTGGTGGCGCGCGCGACCACCTCGTACGTGACCCCGAAGTCCAAGCGGTCCGTCGAGGTCCAGGTCGTCCGGTCCGGGCTGTACTCACCGTCCAACCGCACGCCGGCGCTGGCCGCCACCTGGACGTCGCCCAGCTTGCCGCCCTTCGCGGTCACCCTGACGGGCTCGCCGGGGGAGACGCCGGTCGCATCGGCGGCGGGCTGGATCTCCACCTGCGCGGGCGCCGCCTGCCGCCCCCGTCGCCGCCGGCCGAGCCACCGGACGCCCGGTCGCCGCCGGTGCAGCCGGCGAGCGCCGCCAGCACCACGAGCAGGCCCGCCGCCCATCGCGGCACGACCCTGCGCCTGGCCACCCCAGCACGCACCGGAACCCTCCTCATCGATCGCCGGACGATCCCCACTCTGCCACCGCCCTCTGACAAGATCGGACCGTCGCCCGCCGACGAGCCCGCCGCGTTCGCGAGCCCACCCGCCGCCTGGTAACCTCTGCGACCGATGCGCCGCTAGCTCAATTGGCAGAGCAGCGGACTCTTAATCCGCGGGTTCGGGGTTCGAGTCCCTGGCGGCGCACCCGGACAACATGGCCTCTGACCAGGTCTTGTGCGTCGTCGCAAGATCGCCCATGAGACTCAGGACTGATCATCTGTCCAACCGGGCGAACATCGCGGCCACAGGGTCAAGGACACGCGGTAGGCGTCGATAACATCCGTGTTATGATCCCGTGGTGTGGACGGTCGTCTTCCATCCGTCGGCGGAGAAGGAGCTCGGTGCCCTGCCGGCGTCGGATCGAGTCGCTGTGCTGCATGCGGTCGAGAAGTTGGCGGCGCTTGGGCCCACGCTGCCCCATCCCCATCAGAGCGACGTCCGCGGTGGGCAGGGCTTGCGGGAACTACGTCCGCGAGCTGGGCGCAGCCGTATCAGGCCACTGTACGGACGAGTGGGCGACGCCTTCGTGATCGTGGCGATAGGCCCGGAGGCGCTGGTCGACCGGCGCGGACTCGACCGAGCAGTGCGTGTAGCACGACAACGGTTGGCCGAGGTCGAGGAGTGAGGAGGAGCCAGTGAAGCTGTCGGAGCTCAAGACCCATGACGACGTCGTGCGCGATCAACTGGCCGACCCCGAGTTTCACCAGGAGTGGGACCGGACCGCATTGGCGCGGACGGTCGCCGAGCGAATCGTCGCCTACCGCGCCGAACACGGACTCACCCAGACTGGACTAGGTCGCCTCCTGAAGATGCAGCAGCCCGCCGTGGCTCGACTAGAGTCCGGCGAGCACACCCCGTCCTTAGAGACACTGTGGCGACTGGCCTCCAGACTCGGCGTTGAATTCCATATCGACGTGACCGCTCGAGGCATTGCAATCTAGACAGCGGCTGTACCGCCGTTGGGCATCGAACATCGACGGGAGTACGCGTGGCCGCACGCCGCAGTCCATGGCTCGACAGTCAAGTTGCGATTCTGCTCGAAGAATTGTCGAGTCTCGGCCTGACCCTGCCAGCAGCGCAAGCGGAGGAGCTTGTCCGGAATGCAGTCAGCGACGTCTCCACTCGACTAGGCATCAGTGAGCAGTCGGCGCGAAAGTACGTACGCCCTGAGGACGTCCGCGAGATGGCGGCCAGCATGGCGGTGGCTATAGCCGACGAGCGGCCAGGGACATCTGTGGTATCTGAACCTCGAACACTTCCCGTCGGATATACCGCGCTCGGCCGAACGATTGCGGCACTGGTCGAGGCTGCGATTCTCAGAGTCCTGGCTGACGATAAAGAGGGCGCTGTTCAGGTGATGCAGTTGATTTCGGCTTTGAGCCTGATACTTCGAGAGGACGGCGGCTCGGATGCCTAGTCGAGTGGAGACGTCGCTGACTGCATTCCGGACAAGCTCCTCCGCTTG